>NZ_CP118260.1:600000-945000 GCF_013337045.2 Agrobacterium vitis | reverse complement strand
GTCGATGGAACGGCCATGTCTCTTGGCTCCAACAATCCAGCGAGGTAGCCACCGCGACCAGCGTCAATTGCGTTTGCGAAGGCTTCGGCCATGGCGGCTGGGTCCGCAGCGGCGGCCACCGCTGTATTCAGCAGTACGGCGTCGAAGCCCAGTTCCATCACCGTGGCTGCATGAGATGGCCGACCGATACCAGCATCGACGATCAGCGGGACGTCTGGAAATTCGGCGCGCATGGCGCGAAGACCGGGGATATTTTGCGGTCCCATGGCACTGCCGATTGGTGCGCACCATGGCATCAACACTTTGCAGCCAGCGCTCAGGAGATGCTCGCCGACCACCAGATCCTCAGTGGTATAGGGAAAGACCTCGAAACCGTCTTCCGTCAGAATTCGAGCGGCCTCGACCAGTTGAAACACATCTGGTTGCAGAGTGTCCTGGTGGCCGATCAGTTCCAGCTTGATCCAGTTGGTGCGAAACACCTCCCGCGCCATTTTAGCCGTCAGCACCGCTTCCTTGACGCTGTGGCATCCGGCGGTATTCGGCAGAACCCGCACGCCCAATTCCCTGATCAGCTCGAAGAAGGCGCCGCCCGCTTTGCCGCCTGCTGTTTCCCGACGCAGGGATAGTGTGACGATCTCGGTTTTAGAGCGGCGCACGGCCTCCGCGAGAATGGCTGGCGATGGATAACGAGCCGTGCCGAGCAACAGGCGAGAGGAAAGTTCGATTCCATAGAGTGTCAGCATATCAGCCTCCCTGCATTGGTGAGAGAATTTCGATTCTGTCGCCATCGTTCAAAGCGCAGTCCTGCCGGTCTTCGGCGTGGACGAGATCGCCGTTGATCGCTGTCGCCAGCCATTCGCCCTCATAGTCCAATTGTTCGAGAAGCGTCGAAAGAGTGGGGGCGGAGCAGTCCAATTGCTCCCCATTGACGATCAGTTTCATCGGGTCGCTCTCCGGGTGGGTTGATTTGACGTCGCGTGTTCGATTAGGTCCGCCGCCTGCCGGGCCATGGCGGGAGACAGCAGGAAGCCATGACGGTGCATTCCGGCAATCGCCAAACCATCTTGTGTCTCGACAATGCGCGGCAGATTATCGGCAAAGGCCGGGCGAATACCGACGCCAGCCTCGATCAGCCGGGCCTCGCCAAAAGCCGGGTTCAACGTATAGGCGGCATTCAGAAATTCCATGAGAGACCGGGCGCTGATCGGGCCGTCATCCCGCGCCTCTATCATGGTGGCGCCGACCATGAAGCAATTGTTGTCGCGTGGCACGATGTAGATCGGATGGCGCGGATGCAGCAAGCGGATGGGGCGGCTCAGGCTTATATCCGGTGTTTGCAGATAGATCATTTCGCCGCGCACCCCGCGCAGGTTTTCGATCGTGTCGATGGCAGCCGCGCCGGTACAATCGACGATACAGTCAAAGCTGCTGGTATCAGGCTCGGCATCCGGTCCGAGATAGAAAGAGACGCCCTTCTGCACCAACGCCTGATAAAGACCATCCAATGCCTGGCGTGGATCGAGATGGGCTTCATCCGCGAAAAACAGGCCCTTGCGAAAACGCCCGGCCAAATCCGGTTCCAATGCGGCGATGCCATCGGCGTCCAGCCATTGATGGCCGCTTGTGCGGCTGGCAAAGCGGTTCAGGTCCTGGATATCGCGGTTTGGGGTCAGCACCAGTGTCCCCTTGCGCGTGACGGAGCCAGGCAAAGCCCGCTCCCACCAGTCCGCAGCTGCAAGGCCTAGCGTCAGAACCTGCTCTTCTGCGGCTTCCCGCTCACAATAGGGCGCCAGCATGCCGCCCGCATAGTGAGAGGCCCCCTGCCCCACGTAGCTTTTGATATCGCGCACCGCGACATTGATACCGCGTTGAACAAGTTCAAACGCCAATGTGAGGCCGGCAACGCCGGCCCCCTTGATCAGAACGGACATATCATTCTCCCGCCGACGGTTTCTCCTCATCGGAGACCGGCATGTAAAGATCGCCGCCATCGCGGTATTTGGCCGCCATGGCCTCCAGCCCCTCTTTTTGGGCCTCGGCACGAATATCGTGGGAAATCCGCATCGAACAGAATTTCGGGCCGCACATCGAGCAGAAATGCGCAACCTTATGGGCTTCCTTCGGCAGGGTTTCGTCGTGAAAGGACCGGGCCGTGTCGGGATCGAGCGACAGGTTGAACTGGTCTTCCCAGCGGAATTCGAAACGGGCGCGCGACAGTGCATCGTCGCGGACCTGGGCTGCCGGATGCCCCTTGGCAAGGTCGGCGGCATGAGCCGCGATCTTATAGGTGATCACCCCGGTCTTGACGTCATTGCGATCCGGCAGGCCGAGATGCTCCTTCGGTGTCACGTAGCAGAGCATAGCCGTGCCATACCAGCCGATCATCGCCGCGCCGATGCCTGACGTGATGTGGTCGTAACCGGGAGCGATGTCGGTGGTTAGCGGACCGAGCGTGTAGAAGGGCGCCTCGCCGCAGGTCTTCAACTGCTTGTCCATATTCTCCTTGATCTTATGCATCGGCACGTGGCCGGGGCCTTCGATCATCACCTGGCAATCCTTCGCCCAGGCGATTTTGGTCAGTTCGCCCAGCGTTTCCAGTTCGGCGAATTGCGCGGCGTCATTGGCATCGGCAATCGAGCCGGGACGAAGGCCGTCACCCAGCGAGAACGACACGTCATAAGCCCGGCAGATATCGCAGATCTCGTCGAAATGCTCGTAGAGGAAGCTTTCCTTGTGGTGATGCAGACACCACTTGGCCATGATCGAGCCGCCGCGCGAGACAATGCCGGTAACCCGGTTGACGGTGAGATGGATATAGGAGAGGCGCACACCGGCATGGATGGTGAAATAGTCAACACCCTGCTCGGCTTGTTCGATCAGCGTATCGCGGAACACTTCCCAGGTCAGATTTTCAGCAATGCCATGCACCTTTTCTAGGGCCTGATAGAGCGGCACCGTGCCAATCGGCACCGGGGAATTGCGGATGATCCAGTCGCGGATATTGTGAATATTGCGTCCGGTGGAGAGGTCCATCACCGTATCCGCGCCCCAGCGGATCGCCCAGACCATCTTTTCCACTTCTTCGGCCATGGAGGATGTGACGGCGGAATTGCCGATATTGGCATTGATCTTCACCAGAAAATTCCGACCAATGATCATCGGCTCGGCTTCCGGGTGGTTGATATTGGCCGGGATGATGGCGCGGCCCATGGCCACTTCCTGACGGACAAATTCTGGCGTGACGTAATCCGGGATGGATGCGCCAAAGCTTTCGCCATCGCGGATTAAAGCGTCCTTGGCGGCTTTGCGGCCAACATTCTCGCGGATGGCAATGAACTCCATCTCCGGGGTGATGATGCCAGCGCGGGCATAGGCAAGCTGAGTGACGGCTTTGCCGGATTTTGCCCTCAAGGGCGCGTTGCGCACCGGAAATTCCGGCGTCAGCTTTTCGCCTGACGCAAAGCCATTATCCTCCGGCTTGACGTGACGTCCGGCATAGGCCTCGACATCGCCGCGTGCGACCACCCATTCGGCGCGAATACGCGGCAAGCCTGCATCGATGGCAATGGTGGCGTTTGGATCGGTATAGGGACCGGAACTGTCATAGACATTCACCGGCGGCTCGCCGGAGGTGGGGTGCAGCGTGATCTGGCGCATCGGCACGCGGATCTGCGGGTGGATCTCTCCGGCAATATGCACCTTGGCGGAGGCGGGAAGCGTCCCGGTGGTGACTTCGGGGGTCGGAAACTGTGGGGCGATATTCATTTTTGAGGCTCCAAGTGTTCAGGTTGGAGACCCAGTCATGACAGCCGGAATGATGGAAAGACGCTTTACCCGCCCATAACGGGCCAACCCAATACGGGCCATGGTTTTGCAGCGCTTGCACCGTCCCTACGCCAGTATGAACTGGATCAGGTTCAACGGGTCACCGCGCTGCTATTATGCGTAGCGGAATCTCAGCCCCTTGCGGGACACCCCTGGTGAATGCCTTTAGAATAGCTGGGTTCGCTCCGGCGTCAATGGTTAATGTACGTCAAGCGCCCCAGGTCCGTTCCAGCACTGAGATCCAGTTTCCGTGGCAGATCTTGGCAATCGAGGTCGCATCATAACCACGCGCTTCCAGTCCCTTGACGATCAAGGGCAGGCCCGTTGCATCCTTCAGGGCGTCTGGAACGGTGGTGCCGTCGAAGTCTGAGCCGAGCGCCACATGATCGATGCCCATGCGCGTCACCATATAATCGATATGGTCGATGAGCACATCCAGCGGTGTATCGAGATTGCGTTGACCGTCTTCGCGCAGGAAAATCACCCCGAAATTGATGCCGACCAGTCCGCCGCTATCACGGATGGCATCCAGCTGCTTGTTTGTAAGGTTGCGGCTATGGGGGCAAAGCGCGTGGGCGTTGGAATGGGAGGCGACAAGCGGCGCCTTGGAAAGACCGGCGATATCCCAGAAGCCCTGTTCGTTCATATGAGAGAGATCGACCATGATCTTCAGCTCATTGCAGGCCCGGATCAAGTCCTTACCAGCATCAGTCAGACCGGGGCCGATATCCGGGGAGGATGGAAAGCGGAAGGGCACGCCATGCGCAAAGATATTCGGTCGGCTCCAGACCGGACCGAGCGAGCGGAGCCCCGCCTGATGCAGCACATACAGTGCATCGAGATCGGCAGCGATGGCCTCGACGCCTTCAATGTGAAAAACCGCCGCGAAGATTTCATTTTCCAGGCAATGCCGGATATCGGCGGCGCTGCGGCAGACCTTGACGCGACCAGCCGAATTCGCCTCGATTTCCAACAGCAACCGGGCCATGGCCAGCGTCTCATTCAGCGCTTCCGGCTGGGCCGGCGCCAGGAAATCCCCGGCGTCATTGGGTTTGAAACTTGGTGAGGGAATGAACACAGCGCAAAGTCCACCGGCCAATCCACCCTGGCGCGCCTTGGGCAAATCAATATGCCCGGCCTCGCCGCCCTGCAAAAAATCGCGGTAGGGATGGGGACGGCCAGAGCGGCGCAGCCGCAGCAGCACATCGTTATGGCCATCGAACACGGGAACGGTCTGTGTCATTGCTCTATCCTTGCACATCATACGCACGCATCTGCCACGCCGATGCAGCCTTGCATTGAAGATTCGTGAATATCCAAATGCATCAAAGACTTGACATATTTGGCTCCCAAATGCCACCCATTGAGACCGATGTCAGACGCTATTGTCACCACGCGCGGGCAACAAAGCGCATTGCCATCCCACCTCTACGGATTTGCTAAATGACACCGCTATCATTGTCGCGGATATTTCGGCGGTAAAAGATTGAATGGAACAGATGTTAAACTGGAAAGACGCCGAACGGGCCATCAACGCCGCTATTGAACCTTGGACGCAGGACGGCCCCGGCGGGGCGGTGATCGGTTTTGACCTAGACGGCATCCGGTTTGGGTTAAGTGGCGGCGTTGAAAACCTGAGCACGGGCGCGTCCTTTAGCCCGGATAGTGTCATTCGCTATGCCTCGGTCACCAAACATGCCTTTTGTACGCTGGTTCTGTCTCATCCGGACCTTATCCGCCTTGATGACCGGTTGGGTGCGCATCTGCCGGAACTGCAAGAACCGCTCGCCAGTGTCACCGTTGGCCGCGCTCTGGATATGAGCGGCGGCTTGCCGGATACCCGTGAAGCGCTAAGCCTGCTTGGATTGTCGGTCTATTCGGAAACCCGAAGCGGGCCACTGCTGGACTTTCTCAGCCGACAGACCCGGCTGAACTTTGCCGCAGGCAGTGAAGTTTCCTATTCCAATACCGGCTACCGGCTGGTGGAAGCAGCGCTTGAGCGCAAGGGCATTTATTTCCGCGATTATATCCAGCGTGCCGGCGCAGAAACCGGTGCGGTTTTCGATGCGCCAGACGGTTGGAATGATGTCGTTACCGGGCTTGCTCCCGGCTATTGGCATGATGGGCAGAAATGGCAGCTTTCCGCCGCTGGCCTGCATATCTCCGCCTCCGGCAGCATGACGGGCAGCGCCCGCTCGCTTGCCCTATGGCTGCAAGCCCTGCTGAAGGGAAAAGGCGCGCTGGCCGGGCGGCTCGAAGCCATGGCCGCTCCGCGCCCGCTCGCCGATGGCAGGCCAAGCGGTTACGGGCTGGGACTGGCCCACACACGGTTAGGGGACAAGGACTTTGTTGGTCATGGCGGCTCGCATCCGGGCTACAAGACCTATTTTCTGCTTGATCCTGAAACCGGTGCTGGTTTCGTCGTCGTTTCCAACCGGGAAGACACCAATGGCGCCAAAATTGCCCAATCGGCAATGATAAGACTGTTCGGCCTGCCCCTGCCAAGCTTGTCGAGAGCGCTTCGTGACGGGCTTTACGTGGAAGGCAGCGGCCCGAACTGGATCGAGGTAAAGGCAAGCAGCATCATTGCACTCGATGCCGAAGACGCGGCCTATGATGACGGCGACGGCTGGATTTCCTCGCGCTCTTCCACCTCGCCGCTGCGGCTGAAAATGCAGGGAGACGACATTATCGGCGACGTCGGCCATGGGCCGCGTCATTACCGACCAGCCAAAGACAATGGTGTTTCGCCGTCGCTTTCAGGCACCTGGCTTTCGCCCGAAGGCGCCCGATTTGAAATCCACGGTTCCATGCTGGTGATGGGCGTCGGCCCAACCCGCCAGTCCATGCCGTTGCAAGCGCTGGGTGCCGGTCGCTACCTGTTCGCGCTTCACGATGGCCCCTGGACCAAACGGATCTGCCTGAACCTGCTCAGTGAAAACCGCCTGGAACTGGTTCTGTCCCGCGCCCGGATGATTGAGTATCAACGGGCGGGATAGCCATTTTCAGGGTCGCATTGGACCACGGTTCACAATCCAGAACCATACCGTTGCATATGGTTCTTGGGAACAACATGGCCAATATTGCGAAAGCCGACTGCCGAAGACATTCGGCTGCCCTCCCTATTGCGTTGCAGTATCACGAGCTAATCGACCGTATGGTTATTGGGCCCACGTGCTATGGCCGCGAACCGGACAGGCTTTTTCATCAACAGCGCGTGCGCCATTTATGGCGCACGAAGGTTCGCTATAGCTCTTATATCTGCCGCATAATTTTCTCGTTAAATCGAGTCCGATTTAAGGAATTATGCAGTAGGCCTGTTACTGGAGAGGTGAACATGCTTCGGGGGCGAGAGGTATCGCCTCCACCGAGGAGAACCACGCTGGATCGAAACCCGTCATATCCTCCTTGAACAGATCGCTGGTCATATAACGATCTGATACCTCTTTCGGATCGGCACCTTCGGGATAGTTCACGAGTGCGACAATTTTGTTTGGATCACCGTCAACAGTAAACACGCCATGAGTGGTAATCCCGACCGCTTTCAGACTTTCGATATGCTTGATCCAGATTTTCCGGTAGGCAGTAGCGGCTTCGGCGGATTTCAGGGTGTAGATACGCATTTCATAGATTTTCATTGCTTTTTCCAATTCGGTTCGAGAACAGCTAAGCTTAACGTTCGGTTCCTCAGAGGAGTTTGGGGAGTAGCCGATAGTCCACACGATACTCGATCAATCCAGCAACACTCCGATCTGCCAGGCGACCAGCATGGGTGTCGATGAAGACCTTCGGCTTCCTCGACCTATTTGGGGGCGCTCAACGCAAGCCTTGCGACCTCCTCCTTGATTGCCTGGTCGCGGTGCGCCGCTGACCGGGAAACCGATTACGTCCGCAGTATTACCAGAACCCCAAGACAACGCAATAACAATATGGATTGACATCGTATTGTTATTGCGTTGTCTTGGGGTTGTTGAGTTTGGTTGGCTCGAGTGATGTCTTGTTTGCGGGCTTAAAAGCCAATGGACCGCGCCTCTTGACGAGATGGTCCGCAGAAGAGGAGACCTTTTGATTATGCCGCCTGTTGAGAAAACAATTGACGCGCGTACGGATAAGATACGTCTGCCTGGGCGTCCGTATAGCGAGGATCTCGACCGGGCGATCCTGGATGCGGCGCTGGAAGCCCTCTCTGAGGTGGGTTTTGAAGCGCTATCGATCTCCGATGTGTCGCGGCGGGCGCAAACCACCCCTCCTGCAATCTACCGACGTTTCGCCACCAAGACCAAGTTGGTGTTGGCGGCGCTGGAGCAGGACTTGCTGACAATCCCTGATACGGATATCGACCATGGCGGCCTACGCGAAGACCTTCAATGGTGGGTCCGGTCGGTCTTCGAAGCGCTCTCACCCCGTCGTACGCGAATTCTGTCCAGCTTGGTTTTCCAGGCGAGAACGGATCCTGAGCCACTCGCGTTGCTCTCCGAGACCATTTACCAGTTCGGCTTGCGTCAATGGTCGTCGATCATCCAGCGCGCCACGCAGAGAGGCGAACTCAGGCAAAGTGAAATTCCGCAACTAATCGGCAAATTGCCCGGGGCAATTGCCGTCCATTTTGTGCTGCTTCATGTCAATGATCGCGATAGCGACGTGATCGTAGAACTCGTCGACACGATCATGCTGCCAGCTTTGCTTGCCGCTGCGGGACCGGTCACCCTCACCAGCCGAGGCTCTCGCCCCTAAACACTCTTCACCTCCAGCCACCCATACGAGACAGGATCTCGACATGACCCAAGCTGCAACCGACGTTTCAATTCTCACGGTGCCAAAGGGCCTCGGCGCGTTTGTCGATCCCGTCGCCGACCTTGCGCTGAAGAAGGAGTTTGACGTCAACTCCTGGTTCGCCATCGGTCATTTCGACGTCGATGGCGAGACCCTGAATTTTCTGTACCACATCATGATCTCGCCAATGCCGGATACCGGCAGTGCCATCCAGGCTTGCGTTGCGATCACGAACGAGACGACGGGCTGGTACCGCGCCGAAGATGTCGTGATCCCGGTTGATCAGGCAACCATTGCTGACAGTGGCTTCGACATCGAAATGCCAAATGGTCGCATGTGGGGAACCCTGGACAACTTCCGTATAAAGGCCACCCTCGGCGGCGGTAAAGGCGAAGTAGACATAGAGGCCCACGCGACGGGCCCGGTCATCATGAACGGAGGCACCGGCGTTTTCCCACTCATCGGCATGATGATCCATCAATACTCGGTTCCCCGGCTCGCCGCCCGCGGCGCAATCACTGTCGATGGCAATAAGCGCTCCGTCGAAGGTGTCGTCTGGTTCGATCGACAATGGCAGAACCAAGAGGGCGTTGCCGCTGTCGACGCAGCATTCAAATGGAGCTGGATGGACATCAATCTCGACAATGGCGACGCCATCAGTCTCTGGTCCGGCCCGGCCAAGCTTGGCGGCGAGGAGCGCGCATGGGCGACCATTCTCCATGCAGACGGATCGCAGACGGTTGCCGCAGCCGAGCCGGGTCTTGCGGCGCGGGACGTCTGGCACAGCGAGAAAAGTGGTTGCCGCTACCCCACGCGGTGGACGGTGCGCATCCCCGCCATGGACGCGGAATTGGAGGTGGTTCCGTCTCCCCGTGAGCAGGAGTTCGTGTCTCAGGTACCGGCGCTGAACAAATACGAAGGTGCGAGCACCATGGCCGGTACATGGCGCGGCAAGCCGGTTCGAGGGTTCGGTTACGTCGAACTCGTCGGCGTGTGGCGCTGACTTCCAGCGAAGGCACAAGCCACTACTGCATAACTCTTTAAACCGGAATCGGCTTTAAAGAGAAAATTATGCAGCAGATATAAAGAGCTACATCGCCATGCGCCATATATTGCGCACGGCGATGTAAAAGGCGTAACGCTCTACGAGTTCATCTGCAAACGATGGGCTTTGCAGCCCAATCGTTTCATTATTAATCTACCCAGCAAATGTCGGCATCAAACATCTAGGGTCGATTAAATCGCCGTCCTGCGGGCGTTTTCCATGTACAGCGCCCGCAAGCGCGTCACCACCGGGCCGGGCTTGCCATCACCGACCGGCTCGCCGTCGATGCTGGTGATCGGTACGATGAAATTCGAGGCGCTGGTCAATGCCGCTTCGCGGGCCGCCATTGCTTCCTCGACGCTGAATGGGCGCTCTTCGATAACAAGTCCATGTTCCTTTGCCAATTGCAACAGCGCCAGCCGGGTGCAGCCGGGCAATGTCGCATTGCTATTGGCGCGGGTAATGATCTTGTCATCGGCGGTGACGATATAGGCCGTCGAAGACGCGCCCTCGGTCACGAAACCGTCTTCCACCATCCAGGCTTCGTCACATCCTTCGGCCTTGGCGGCGCGCTTGGCCAGAACCTGTGGCAGGAGGCAAACGCTTTTGATATCGCGCCGCGCCCAGCGCTGGTCCGTCACGGTTTTGACCTTCAGGCCTTTTTCCATAACGCTGGCAACGTCGAGCGATTTCGACTGGGTAAACAGCAGCAAGGTCGGAGCGAGGTCCTCGGAATAGAGGAAATTGCGGTCCTCGGCGCCTCTTGTATATTGCAGATAGATCATCCCTTCCTTCAAGCCGTTCTCGGCTATCAGCCGCCGCTCGATCTCGACGATTTCATCCGTCGATACCGGCAGATGCCCACCGATTTCGCCGACACTGCGCTCCAGTCGGGCCATGTGCAGGGCGCTGTCAACCAGCTTGCCGTCCAGCACGGCGGTCACTTCATAGATGCCGTCACCAAACAGAAAGCCACGGTCGAAAATCGAGATATGCGCTTCGTTTTCGGCCAGAAAGGCGCCATTGAGATAGACGGTGCGAAGGGCGGGATTGGACATGCAAACTCCTGTCATGCGGAAGAGCGTCAGAGACGACGGATCGTGTCGAGAGAAATGGAGGAAACAACGGTCGGCTTTCCCGTTGCGGCATTCACGCCGGTCATGGAAACGGCCATGGTCAGTGAATTGAGGATCGCCTCCTCGGTTGCCTCGATCACAGCCTCGAAAAGCGGCGAAACAACGTCATTGGAGAGCTGTTCGACGCTCATCATCGCCTTTCGGCGCGCTGGCGTGCGCCTAACTGAGTCTGCCGTCGAAAACGCCAGTGCATAATCGCCCGAACCATTGCTGAGGGCAGCACCGGTGCGGGCAAGGCCGCCAAAGCAGCGCTCCGCCAACCGGGTCAGATTGCGCGCGCAAAGCGGCGCATCGGTTGCCACGATCATAACGATGGAGCCATCCTTGTCGTGAACCGCATCGGACCGATAGGGCTTGCCCGCAACGATGAGATGGCCGCCATAGTTGGACTGCACGAGAACCCCGAGTGTATATCGCGCATTGCCGATCTCAACCAGCCGCGAGCTGGTGCCGATGCCGCCTTTCAGTCCGAAAGCCACGGTTCCCGTGCCAGCACCGACAGCCCCCTCCTCTACCGGACCAGGCTGTGCCGCCGCAATCGCCGCGCCAATCTCCGTAACATCGGGACGGGCAGCGCGAATATCATTCAGGCGACTGTCATTGGTTTCACCGACCACGGCGTTGAGCGAGGTGACGCGCTCGTTACCCTTCTGGGCCAGCGTATAAAGATTGATCGCCTCGATGGCACGCCCGACCGCAAGCGTGTTGGTGAGCACAATCGGGGTCTCGATCTCACCAAGCTCGACGATCTGGGTGCTACCGGCAAATTTGCCGTAACCATTCAAAACAGCAAAACCAGCAGGCACCTTGTCCTGAAACAGATTGCCGCCATGCGGAAGGATGGCGGTGGCACCAGTCCGCATCCGCTCCCCGTCTATCAAGGTCATATGACCAACGAAAACGCCTGTGACATCGGTGATGGCATTGAGCGGTCCGGCGGGATAATGGCCTATGGGGCCACCAAGCTCCCTGAACCGCGCACGCGAATTTTCCGTCACATCCTGCTCCGCCAACCGTCAAATCGGCGGCACACTACGCCCGGGCCTGACAAATATCACGGCAAATCTAGGGATATCCACCATGTTGTCGAAAGGCTCGAAGATGCTGACGCATCCTCGCCTTGAAGACATTGCAAATCCCTCAAATGCAGCTGAGGCTTGAGGGATTTGCAAAAGGAAAGCGATCAGTCATCTTCAATGACTGATCGTTCACGGCTTGGTCGCCGAATCCCAATGTTCGTCCGCCTTGCCATCCACGAAACGCCAGCTGTCAAACCAGGTCGTGGTATAGGTCTTGGTCGGGTCTTTGGGGTCCTTCATCTCACGCGGGAAGGCAACGGTGACGATGTCACCTTCTGCAACAACGGAAACCACTTTGGTCTGCATCTTTTCCGGGATCGGCGACGGCGTTACTTTTCGCACCTTGGTGAAATAGTCGATCACGCCCTGACGGCCCGAGGCCGCATTGGGATTGTGCTGAATGTAGCGCTCCGTCAGATAGAGATCGGCGCGGTCCCAGTGATTGGCCTCCAGCAGTTCCTTGAGGATCTTATAGGTCGCCTGCTTATTGCGGTTCAGCACCGGATCGGGGCTGGTAAACAGCGCTTCGGCATTGTCAACGCCACGAACCGGCTCTTGTGCAAAAACACCCGAGGCGAGGCTGAGCGACAGCGCAACGATGGAAAGAAAGATTTTCATGGCCGATCCCGTCAGTGAATGATGGATACTTGAGATCACACCCCAGCGCACCATGCAAGACGGCAGTTTTACGACCCATAGCAACCAAAAGGAAACCAACCCTTTCAATCCTTGCCGTGCCGTATCTCCACCAGGATTTCTGCCGTATGTTCTCCCAAGCGCGGTGCGCGGCGCGCGGTCTCCAGCTCTGCCTGCGAAAACACAATGGGCGTTCGGATGCCCGGCACGCCATCCGGGGTGATTTTCATCTGCCGGAAGGCAAATTGCGGATCGGCGAACAGGTCCGCCACCGTGTTGATCGGCCCGGCCGGAACGGTCGCCGCCTCCAGTCGCGCCAAAAGGTCGTCGCGCTCGAATTGCCAGGTCTTGTCTTCCATCACGGTGGTCAATTGATCGCGATGGGCGACACGGGCGGCATTGGTGGAAAATTCAGGCGTCACTGCCAGCTCGGACAAGCCCAGCACACCGCACAGCCGGACAAATTGGCCATCGTTGCCGCAGGCGATGATGATATGGCCGTTGGCAACCGGAAAGGTCTGGTAGGGCGCAATATTGGGATGATTATTGCCCATGCGCTTCGGCACGATGCCGGACGCAGCGTAATTCATCGCCTGATTGGCCAATACCGCCGACATGCAGTCGAACAATGCCATGTCGATGAACTGACCGCGTCCGGTCTGAAGGCGTTGGGCCAGCGCCGCCTGGATGGCGATTACCCCATAAAGGCCGGTGAAGATATCGGCAAAGGCAACACCGATCTTCTGAGGCGCACCATCAGGTTCTCCAGTCAGGTCCATGATGCCGCTCATGCCCTGGATCATGAAGTCATACCCGGCCCGTTGTGCATAAGGCCCATCCTGGCCAAAGCCGGTGACGGAACAATAGACCAGCTTCGGATTAAGCTCTTTCAGGCTGTCGTAATCAAGGCCGTATTTGGCCAGACCGCCCACCTTGAAATTCTCGATCACCACATCGGCTGACGCGATCAGATCGCGCAGGGTTTGGATGTCTTCAGCTCTGGTAAAATCCGCCGTGATCGACCGTTTGCCGCGATTGCAGGCGTGGAAATAGGCAGCGGCCTTTTCCACGCCGTCATCGATGAAAGGCGGTCCCCAGCTACGGGTATCGTCGCCCTGCGGGCTTTCTACCTTGATCACATCGGCGCCGAGGTCGGCCAGCGTCTGGCCGATCCAGGGACCGGCCAAAATCCGGGCCAGTTCGATGACCTTCAATCCCGACAGTGGCGCATTCGACATCGATCCGCCCTCAGAAAAATGCCTGGATGCCGGTCTGGGCGCGGCCCAGGATCAGCGCATGCACATCATGGGTGCCTTCATAGGTATTGACCGTTTCCAGGTTCTGCGAATGCCGCATCACATGATATTCGATCTGGATACCATTGCCGCCGTGCATGTCGCGGGCCATGCGGGCAATGTCCAGCGCCTTGCCGCAATTGTTGCGCTTGATAAGGGAAATCATTTCCGGCGCATGCTTATGCTCGTCCATCAACCGACCGACCCGCAAGGATGCCTGCAAGCCCAGCGCGATTTCGGTCTGCATATCGGCGAGCTTCTTCTGATAGAGCTGCATCCCGGCCAGCGGCTTGCCGAACTGATGGCGGTCGAGACCATATTGGCGCGAGCGCACCCAGCAATCTTCGGCAGCCCCCATGACGCCCCAGGAAATACCATAGCGCGCCCGGTTCAGGCAGCCGAACGGCCCTTTCAACCCACTGACGCCAGGCAGCAAGGCATCCTCACCGACCTCAACACCGTCCATGACGATTTCGCCGGTAATCGACGCGCGCAGCGATAGCTTGCCGCCGATCTTCGGGGCGGACAGCCCCTTCATCCCCTTTTCCAGCACAAAGCCGCGAATGGCGCCATCATGCGCCTCGGATTTGGCCCAGACCACGAACACATCGGCGATCGGCGCGTTGGAAATCCACATTTTCGAGCCGCGCAGGCGGTAACCGCCCTCAATCTTTTCGGCTCTGGTTTTCATGCCGCCCGGATCGGAGCCCGCATCAGGTTCGGTCAGGCCAAAGCAGCCGATCAATTCACCGGACACCAGACCCGGCAGATATTTGTCTTTCTGTTCTTCCGAGCCATAGGCAAAGATCGGATGGATCACCAGCGAGGATTGCACACTCATCATCGACCGGAAACCGGAATCCACCCGCTCCACTTCGCGCGCCACCAGGCCGTAGCTGACGTAATTGGCGCCCGCCGCGCCATATTTTTCCGGCAGGGTCACACCCAGCAAGCCCGCCTTGCCCATCAGCGGAAACAGTCCACGTTCCGTCGTTTCGTTGAGATACATATCCTCGACGCGGGGGCTCAGTTCAGCCTTGGCAAAGGCCGCCGCCGCATCGCGGATCATCCGCTCTTCGTCGCTCAACTGGTCTTCCAGCAGAAAGGGATCGTCCCACACAAAGCTCATGGCATCCTCGCTCAAAAATTCTTACAACCAATCTCGCAGATCGGACCGGATTCGCAAAACAATGTTTACGAAACGGGATATGAGTTATAATCATAGCTGATGAAGCTCATTCAACGCCGCCTGCTGCCGTCCACCAGCGCCCTGGTCACAATGGATTCCGTGGCGAAGCTGGGCAGTTTTTCCGCTGCCGCCAGTGAATTGAACCTGACGCAGGGCGCGATCAGCCGGCAGATCCAGACGCTTGAAGAGCAATTGGGGACGCAACTTTTCCTGCGCAACGGTCGCGGCGTGGTCCCGACGCCGCGTGGCGAAAATTTTCACCGCGCCATCCAGGCAGCACTTTCTCTGATTCAGGACGCCTCTCTGGAAGCCATGACTGGTTCGCAAGGCAATGCGCTGAATATCGCCATCCTGCCGACCTTTGGAACACGTTGGCTTTTGCCGCGCATTTCAAGCTTTGTCGCCGCCCACCCGCATATCAACCTGAATTTCGCCACCCGCATCGGCATATTTGATTTCGATGCCGAACAATTGGATGCTGCCATCCATATCGGCAAGCCGAACTGGCCGCGTGCCACCTGCACCTTCCTGATGGACGAGACGGTTGCCCCGGTGTGCAGCCCGGCCTTTCTAGCCAGCCACCGCATCAAATCGGACAGCGATCTGGCCGACCTACCGCTGATCCAGATGAAGTCGAGACCGCTGGCCTGGGACCATTGGTTTGACAGCCTCGGCATCACCGCCACACCGCGCGCCGCCATGAGTTTCGAGCAGTTCATGAATGTGGCCCAGGCCTGCATTGCCGGACTTGGTATCGCGCTGATGCCGCTGTTTTTGATCGGGCCAGAGTTGGAAAGCGGCCAGCTTGTCCTGGCATCGCAGCACCGCGTCAACAGCCAGAGCAATTATTATCTCGTGTCCCCGGATAATCGTCCCGCATCAAAACCACTGGCGGCATTTACGCAATGGCTTCTGCACGAGGTAAAGGCCTTCACGGACGCAGAACCCGCTTAACGAAAAACTATGCTTTTCACCCGCCATTGACCAGCCCCAGGATGAGCTGCTGAATGGGTCCGCCCGGCGCCATTTCAGATTGCTCGAATATCCTGTCACGCTCACGCTTCCGGTCGGAAATTTCTCCCAGGCGCTTTGTCAGGTCCGTGCGGATCTTCTTGCAGTCGGGATCATCCGGCACGGTCAGACCGATGCTTGCCGCCTCGATCGCCTTGACCATGTCCTTGATGTTTTGACCGTGGACACGCTCGTGTGTCTCAATCCCGGCGATAAATTTCGTCCAGTTTTCCTTAACCGGACTTGTCAGCGACTGGGATGGACGGGGCAGCGTATAGATAATGGTCAATTTAGGTATGGCCGTCTCCAGCACGCAAGCGCTGCCATGCGGCCTATATTTGCGTGTCCATGTCAGCTTGAATGTGGTATGAGCAATGACATGCATCCGTTTGTCAGTACCGATAACCGGGCCTTTTTCCCCGATGGATTGATAGAGTAGCGGCCCGCTCTGCCCAGAAACGGGGTAAGTCGCAATCTGCTCGACCGCTTGCCAGTCTGCAAATGTTGGATTTGCGACATTTAAAAACAGCCAAGCAATGACGCCAATAGCCATTTTTTTCGAGAGAAATACACCCGATAGGTTGTTACTGCCAAAAAAACGATCAAGCATGGTTGTTCATGATCCTGTGACAAGGGCTCGTTACTCAAACAATAGTAAGGTTTATTTTCCTGCCTCAAACACACCTGTCAAAGCAAGCAGTTTTTTGCCAGAAAATACTCTAACTCATTGAAATAAAAGAAATGTCACGATTTCGCCACAATGTGATGTTCTCTATTAGGTGTGGGTGACGCATAACTCCTATCCATCGAATCGTGCTGTTTGGCAGCATTCGCCAGGAGACTTCAGTGATGCAGACAATTGAATCGACCCCGCAAGACCTCGAATCCATTGCTCGTAAAGGTAGCGCCTTTCGCCGCATGGCTGTGCGAATTCCGACATATATTGCCGACGTGAAGGAAAACCCTGCCTGGCTGCCAATGTTTATGCTGGCCAGAACCATGCCGGGTCGCCAATTGCACTGGCTGACAGCGCGCAAGCACAAACCGGCCTCCAATACCCAACCAAGCATGTTCAAGGCAGACAGCGGACCCGCAACGCTTGCCCTGCGGAAGGACGGAATTTTCACCGGACTGCAATTGCCCGGCGACATCCATCAATCCATTCATGATCATGCGCTGAAAACGCCCTGCTTCGGCAATTTCGACCGGCGACTGGAATTCAAGGCAGGCGATCATGCCGAAGCTGAGAAGACATTCGGACGTCCAATCCTGAGCGGTCACCTGTTCGAGCGGACATTGAATTGCGATGCCGCTGTCGCTGTACAAAGAGATCCGTTGCTGATCGATATCGCCAAAAACTATCTCGGCGGCCAGGCGCAATTGATCACCACTCGTCTCTGGTGGAGCTTTCCCACTGCCGCCACCGAGAAAGACCGCAGCATGGCCTCGCTCGACAAGTTTCATTTCGACCTCGACGATTGGCGCATGTTGAAATTCTTCTTCAATATCAATAGCGTCGATGAGGGCACAGGGCCGCATATCTTCGTTAAGGGTAGCCACCGCCGCCGTCGGCTGAAACACCAGTTGACCCTGCTTGTCGGCCATCCGGCAGAAGAAGTTCTTGACTATTATGGCAAGGACAGCGCTGTCACGCTCACTGGACCAGCAGGTTCGGGCTTTGTTGAAGACCCGTTCGGTTTCCATATGGGCACGGTGCCGACAGCTAAGCCACGCTTGATGATGGAAGTCGGCTTCGGCGTTTCCAAACCGTCAAAGCGCCGCTTCCACGGCGAACCGATCCTGCGCTGAACAATGATTAATCCGCAGGACAGGGCCAATCTGATGGGTTGGTCAGGCCTGCGGGAAGCTTGGTCTTGGCATCGCCACAGGCAAGGTTGACCTGGTCCTGTTTCAGCCCCTTGGCTGTCGATAGGTCCACCCCCTCAATGCGGGTTCGAAACAGGAATGCGTCTTCAAAATCGACGCCACCATCCAGCCGCGCCAAATTGAAACTGGCGCGGGACAGGTTTGCCAATGTGAATTTGGCTCCCATCAGGATGGCCTTTTCAAAATTCACCCGGCTCAACTCTGCCTTGGTAAAATCAGCACCGGCCAGATTGGCGCCAGCCAAATTGACGCGCTGCATTTCCGCTGAGACAAAACTGGCGTCCACTCCAGACATTGCCGACATCTCGGCGCGATAGGATTCGATACGGTCGAACTTCGCACCGTCAGCATTGGCGCCAGCGAAAGAGGCGCGGATCAATGTCGCCTTTTCCAGATCGGCGGCCTGCAAACTGGAATTGCTCAAATCGGTAAAACTCAAGTCCGCATCATAAAGATTGGCACCGCGAAGGTCGCTACCGCCCAGCATCAACTGCCGTTTGCGGCATTCTGACCAATCCACCTTGCTGGCAGGGCCGCTTCGGCAATCGGCTGCCTGGGCAACACTCGTGCCGAGCATGGAGATGACAACGAGAGAGAACAGGCAAGACGCAAGCCTGGCAGTGTTTTTGACATCCTGGAACAAAGCGAATTGCATAAATCTGGTCCAACCTCACTTTTTGGCCATGCCCGGCAATCGACAGCACGGCCACCATGCATTCCCCCCACCGCATAATTCCCTAAATCCCACCTGATATAAGGCGAAAATCATGCAGCAATTTAACGTGCTATAGCCCTTTGTTTTTACGCATCTTGTTTTTGCGCATCTCCTGCCACCATTCACATATGGAAACGATACAGGCGTCAAGTCTGCTATCGACCTATCTAACCAGACCTTCCCTGGTTACCCAAGGAGTCTCTGCTTAAATCGCTCTATACCGGCGCTATTTTTCTCCAAAACCGTTGATCGCGGCCCTGAAAACCTTCCTCGTCAAGAAAATCACCAGACAGGCAGACTGTCATGCTCACAAATAATGCTGGGCGACGATCCCTTTTGGAAACCTTCTCAGGCTCATTGGTGTGCAATGCAATTGTCAAGTATTTCGCAGTGCGGTAAGCCTGATCCGTGACCCATAGCGACCTGACCATTCTTGTCATCGATGAAAATGCCATCCGCGCCTCGATTATCGAGGAAGGGCTGCGGGAGGCAGGGCATCTGCATGTCACAGTTATCAATGAGGTCCAAGGTATCGCCCGCAGCATAGAAACGCTGGCGCCAGACGTGATCATCATCGACCTGGAAAGCCCCAATCGCGATATGCTTGAACATCTGTTTCAACTGAGCCGCAGTGTCAGTCGGCCGATTGCGATGTTCGTTGACCGCGCCGATACGGAATCGATTGCCGCTGCTGTCGATGCCGGGGTTTCCGCCTATATCGTCGATGGATTGCGCAAGGAGCGCGTCAAGCCGATCCTCGACATGGCCGTCATCCGGTTCCGGGCCTTTGAGCGATTGCAGCGTGAATTGACGGAAGCCCGCACGGCTCTGGAAGAGCGCAAAGTGATCGAGCGGGCCAAGGGTATCCTGATGAAAATGCGTGGCCTGTCGGAAGAAGAGGCTTTCGCCCTGCTGCGGCAAAGCGCCATGAACGAGAAAAAGAAAATGGTGGAGATCGCCCAGAGCGTTGTCACCGCCGCCAGCCTTTTGATGTGAGGACGCCAGACATGACCGAGGCCGCCACACAGAGGTCCATTCTTTCCGCACCGGCACCAGGCCGGACGGAAACCCGTCACCTGCGCGTCGGCTTCATTCCGCTGGTCGATGCCTCGGTGCTGATTGCAGCCGTTGAATTCGGCTTTGCGGCGCGCCACGGCCTGACCCTGGAACTGGTGAAAGACGTGTCCTGGGCCAATCTCCGTGACCGGCTGGCCTTCCAGCAATTCGATGTCGCCCACATGCTGTCGCCGATGCCTGTCGCCTCAATGCTCGGCCTCGGCTCCAACCCCTCCCCGACCATTACGGCGTTTTCGCTGGGACAGGGTGGCAATGCAATCACCCTGTCGATCCGGCTGTTTCAGCGGATGGAGGAAACCGGCTTGGTTGCAGCGCAGGCCAGTGCGCTGGACAATGTCCGGGCGCTGGCCCGTGTGCTGGAGATCATGCGCGAACGCGGCGAGCCGATGCCAACCTTGGGCATGACCTATCCGTTTTCCTCGCATAATTACGAATTTCGCTATTGGCTGGCCGCTGGCGGCATTGATCCGGACCGTGACGTGAAGCTGGTCGTGGTGCCGCCGCCGCTCACCTCCGATGCCTTGGCCGCAGGCGCCATTGACGGCTTTTGCGTTGGCGCGCCCTGGAACATGGTGGCGTCCGAGCGCGGAGTTGGCCGGATCGTCGCCGCCAAACAGGATATCTGGCCATCGGCCCCTGAAAAAGTGCTGGGCATGCGCCCGGATTGGGCGGCGGAAAACCAGGATACTGTTAACAGGTTGATCACCGCTCTCGATGAGGCTGCCCGCTGGTGTGACGCACCCGACAACCGCGATGCGCTGGCCGAAATGCTCTCCGCACCACGCTATATCGGCGCGCCAGGCGACATCATCCGCCATGTGCTGGGCGGCGTCTTCCATCTGGATGCAAAAGGCAATCGCCGGGTCATCGACCACTATTTCCGCTTCCATGCCGAGCAGGCAAACTACCCCCGCCCGAGCCAGGCTTTGTGGATCTATAGCCAGATGATCCGCTGGGGGCAGACGCGCTACTTCGAAGCTGATGTGGAAAAAGCAGCCAGCGCCTTTCGCCCGGATATCTACCGCGCCGCTCTTGGCCTGCCCAATCAGTTGGCACTAGACGATTTGCGGATAGAAGGACTGCGCGATGGAGACCGCTTCATCGATGGTTTCGTCTTCGATCCCGCCAAACTTGCCTCCTATCCAAAGCAGTTTCCGGTGCACGCCCCTCTTGCAGCATCTGCGAGACCAGACGAAATTTGAACGGATTTCGGGCAGTTTTTTCGCCACGTAAATAAGCACTGCGCAATAATTAGACGAGAACCTCGACGGATTTTCGAGTGGCCTCCGTTAAGGTTCCATCGACACCAAAAATCCACGCCCTTCGATCAAATTTTTTATCTATTAAATTTCAATAGATTAATCCATTATTTCGCATCTCATCAGAGAAATACCGTTCTCTTCGCTAGGTTTTTGTAAAACTGGCACAGGTCTTGCTTCTGTATATTTGCGTGGTCAACGGCGACCGACGCGAAATAGCGCAGACGCTGCGCTTTCCCTGAGACATCGACGTCGCAAGGTTTTTGAGCGGACACCTCCCGGTTCGCGCAGGAATCTTCGCGGCGTTTTTTTTGCGTTTTGCCCTTTTGCCCGCCCGACAGGAGCCAGTCATGACCCGCATCGCCCATCACGCTATCAATCGCCGTTCAATTCTCAAGGCAACAGGTGCGGCCGCCACGCTTGCCGCCGCCCGCATCCTTTTGCCAACAGGCGCGCTGGCAGCCACTGCCACGCCGGAAGTCAGTGGCGCCAAACTTGGCTTCATCGCCCTGACAGATGCCGCTCCTTTGATCATCGCGCAGGAAAAAGGCCTGTTTGCAAAATATGGCATGACCGGTGTGGAAGTGTCGAAGCAGGCCTCCTGGGGTGCGACCCGCGACAACCTTGTGCTGGGCGGCGCATCCAATGGCATAGACGGCGCTCATATCCTCACCCCGATGCCGTATCTGATGCAAACCGGCAAAGTCACGCAGAATAGCGTGCCCGTGGCCATGTCGATCCTTGCGCGCCTCAATCTCGACAGCCAGGGCATTTCAGTCGCCAAGGAATATGCAGAAACCGGCGTCGCCCTTGACTCCGCCAAGTTGAAGGACGCCTTTGCCGCCAAGAAAGCCAAGACCGGCGAAGTCAAGGTGGCCATGACCTTTCCGGGCGGTACCCATGATTTGTGGATTCGCTACTGGCTTGCCGCTGGCGGCATCAATCCCGACAAGGACGTCTCGACCATCGTCGTGCCGCCACCGCAGATGGTCGCCAATATGAAGGTCGGCTCCATGGACGCCTTCTGCGTCGGCGAGCCCTGGAACGAACAATTGGTCAACCAGGGCATCGGCTTTACCGCCTGTACCACCGGCGAGCTTTGGAAGGGCCATCCTGAAAAAGCCTTCTCGATGCGCACCGACTGGGTGGAAAAGAACCCCAATGCCACCAAGGCGCTGATGATGGCGATCATGGAAGCGCAGATCTGGTGCGACAGCATGGAGAACAAGGCCGAAATGGCCGATATTCTCGGCAAGCGCCAATGGTTCAACGTGCCGCCAAAGGATGTGCTTGGCCGCCTGAAGGGCAATATCAATTACGGCAATGGCCGCGTGGTGGAAAACACCGGCTTGCAGATGAAGTTCTGGCAGGACCATGCCTCCTACCCGTTCAAGAGCCACGACCTGTGGTTCCTCACCGAAAATATCCGCTGGGGCAAGTTTGCCGCCGATCTCGACATGAAAGCACTGGTCGACAAGGTCAACCGGGAAGACATCTGGCGGGCAGCCGCCAAGGATCTGTCGGTCGCCAGCGCCGATATTCCGGCATCGACCTCACGCGGCAAAGAAACCTTCTTCGACGGCAAGGTCTTCGACCCTGAAAACCCGAAGGCCTATCTCGACAGCCTGACCATCAAGGCTGCGGCGTGACCGCGCGCAACAGGAGAAAGCTCATGTCCGCAAGTCTTCGCAAAGCAGAACCCGCAACCCTTTCTGCTCCACAATCGGTTGGAACTGTTGTCACCATGGCCCGCCGTCCCACCCGCAGGTTCAACAGCCAGCGCATCGGCGCAAATGTGTTGCGCAATGTCGTGCCACCATTCGTGGTTCTCGCCATCCTGCTCGGCATCTGGCAGATCGCCTGTTCCCATGCCGGCGCGACCTTGCCGCCGCCAAGCCAGGTCTGGGAAGAAGCCCATGACCTGATCACGGCTCCGTTCTTCAACAATGGGCCGCAGGATATCGGTCTTGGCCTGCGCGTTCTGGTGTCGCTGGAGCGGGTGGCAATCGGCTTCGGGCTGGCCGCCATTGTCGGCGTCTTTCTCGGTGCGGTGGTCGGCCAGAGCATCTGGGCCATGCGCGGCCTTGACCCGATCTTCCAGATCTTGCGCACCGTGCCGCCGCTTGCCTGGTTGCCGCTGTCGCTCGCGGCCTTCCAGAATTCCAATCCCTCGGCGATTTTCGTGATCTTCATCACCTCGATCTGGCCTGTGATCATCAACACTGCCGTCGGCGTGCGCAATATTCCCGACGATTACCGCAATGTGGCCCGGGTGCTGCGGCTGAACCCGCTGGAATTCTTCATCCGCATCATGGTGCCTGCCGCCGCCCCTTACATCTTTACCGGACTTCGCATCGGCGTCGGCCTGTCGTGGCTGGCCATCGTTGCCGCTGAAATGCTGACCGGCGGCGTCGGCATCGGCTTCTTCATCTGGGATGCGTGGAACTCCTCGCGGCTCTCCGACATCATCGTGGCGCTTGCCTATATCGGCGTGACCGGCTTTGTCCTCGACAAGCTCGTCGCTCTCCTTGGCAGTGTCATCACCCGTGGCACCGCGAAGAACTAAGCATGACCAGGAAAAGTGTGAAGCGGTTTTCCGTCCGGTCATGCGCAAAACAGAAAGAGAGGCCGTTATGAATGCCTATCTGAAAATCGACCATATCGACAAAAGCTTCGGACGATCCGGCACAAAGACCGAGGTGTTGAAGGATGTCTCCCTTTCCATCGGTAAGGGTGAGTTCGTCTCGATCATCGGCCATTCCGGCTGCGGCAAGTCCACGCTGCTGAACCTGATTGCCGGTCTGACCCGCGTGACCGCAGGCGCGATCCTGCTGGAAAACACCGAGGTCAACGCGCCGGGGCCGGAACGGGCCGTGGTGTTTCAGAACCATTCGCTGCTGCCGTGGCTGACAGTGTATGAAAACGTCAATCTCGCCGTCTCCAAGGTGTTTGCTGGCCGCAAGACCAAGGCCGAAAAGCATGACTGGGTGATGCGCAATCTCGATCTTGTGCAGATGGGTCATGCGAAAGACAAGCGGCCTGCCGAGATTTCCGGTGGCATGAAACAGCGGGTCGGCATTGCCCGGGCGCTGGCCATGGAGCCGAAAATCCTGCTGCTGGACGAGCCGTTCGGGGCACTGGACGCGCTGACCCGCGCCCATTTGCAGGACGCCGTGATGGAAATCCATGCGCGCCTCGGCAATACGATGATCATGATTACCCATGATGTCGATGAGGCCGTGCTGCTCTCCGACCGGATCGTGATGATGACCAACGGCCCCGCCGCAAAGATCGGTGAAGTGCTTGATGTGCCGATCCCGCGCGTTCGTGACCGTATCGCATTGGCCGGAGACCGGACCTATCTCAAATCCCGCGAAGCCGTGTTGAAGTTCCTTTACGAACGTCACCGCTTCGTCGAAGCCGCGGAGTAAAACACTATGGCGGAAAAACTGGTTATCATCGGCAATGGCATGGCGCCGGGCCGGATGCTGGAAGAGCTGTTTGAAAAAGCGCCCGGCCTTTATGACGTTACCGTTTTCAATGCCGAGCCGCGCGTCAATTACGACCGCATCATGCTCTCGCCGGTGCTGTCGGGCGAAAAAGCCTATGAAGACATCATCATCCATAACGATCAATGGTATGAAACCCATGGTGTGACCCTGCATCGCGGTGCGAAAGTCTCCGGCATCGACCGGCAGGCAAAAACCGTGACCTCGGAAAACGGCATCACCGCCGCCTATGACAAGCTGGTGATTGCCACCGGCTCCCTGCCCTTCATCATTCCGGTCCCCGGCCATCAACTGCCCGGCGTGCTCGCCTATCGCGATCTCGATGATGTCGAGAAAATGCTGGAGATCAGCAAGGGCCAGGGCCGGGCCATCATCATCGGCGCGGGGCTGCTGGGGCTTGAAGCCGCCTATGGCTTGAAGCGCCAGGGCATGGAGGTCACCGTCATTCACCTGATGCCGACCATCATGGAGCGCCAGCTCGACCCAGCCGCCGCCTATCTTCTGGAAAAGGCGCTTGCCGAACGGGGCATCGAGATCATCACCAAGGCCAATACCAAGGCGATCCTCGGCACGGACAAAGTCGAAGGCATTGAGCTGGAAGACGGCCGGGTGATTGCGGGCGACATGGTGGTGATGGCGGTCGGTATCCGTCCAGCCTCGCAGTTGGCCAAGGATGCCGGGCTTGCCGTCAATCGCGGCATTGTCGTTGATGACGGCATGCAGACGTCGGACGCTTCGATCTTTGCACTTGGCGAATGTGCCGAGCATCGCGGCATGTGCTATGGCCTGGTTGCGCCACTCTATGAAAGCGCCCGGGTGCTGGCCGACCGGCTGACCGGCGGTCAGGCCGAATATCACGGCTCCGTCGTCAATACCAAGCTCAAGGTCACCGGCATCAACCTGTTTTCCGCCGGGGATTTTGCAGAAGCGCCTGACCGTGAAGAAATCGTGCTGCGTGATGCCTCATCCGGCATCTATAAGCGGCTGGTGCTGAAGGATAACCGCATTATCGGCGCCGTGCTTTACGGCGAAACCGGTGATGGCTCGTGGTTCTTCGATCTGATGAAGCGCGGCACCGATATTTCGCAGATGCGCGACACGCTTATTTTCGGCCAGTCCTACCAGGGGGGGACACCGCTGGACCCTATGGCGGCCGTTGCAGCCTTGCCGGATGATGCGGAAATCTGCGGCTGCAACGGCGTGTGCAAGGGCAAGATCGTCTCGACCATTACCGGCAAAGGCCTGACCTCGCTGGATGAGGTGCGCGCCCATACGAAAGCCTCCGCCTCCTGCGGCAATTGCACCGGCCTTGTCGAGCAGGTCATGGCGCTGACGCTGGGTGATGCCTATAACCCCAAGGCCGTCACGCCGATCTGCGCCTGCACCGACCTTGGCCATGATGACGTACGCCGGTTGATCAAGGCCAAAGGGCTGAAGACCATCCCTGCCGTCATGCAGGAACTGGAATGGAAAAGCTCCTGCGGCTGCGCCAAATGCCGCCCGGCGCTTAACTATTACCTCGTCTGCGATTGGCCGGATGAATATGCCGATGACTACCAGTCGCGGTTCATCAATGAGCGCGTCCATGCCAATATCCAGAAGGACGGCACCTATTCGGTCGTGCCGCGCATGTGGGGCGGCGTCACCAATGCTGCCGAACTGCGCGCCATTGCTGATGTGGTCGATAAGTTCGACATTCCCATGGTCAAGGTCACCGGCGGCCAGCGCATCGACCTGCTGGGCATCGAAAAGGAAGATCTACCCGCCGTCTGGGCCGATCTCGGCAAGGCAGGCTTCGTCTCCGGCCAGGCCTATGCCAAGGGGCTGCGCACGGTAAAGACCTGCGTCGGCTCCGACTGGTGCCGGTTCGGCACGCAGGATTCCACCGGATTTGGCATCAAGCTTGAAAAGTTCATGTGGGGCTCCTGGACGCCCGCCAAGTTGAAATTGGCCGTCTCCGGCTGTCCGCGCAATTGCGCCGAAGCGACCTGCAAGGATATCGGCGTCATCTGCGTCGATTCAGGCTACGAGATCCATTTCGCCGGTGCCGCCGGTCTCGACATCAAGGGTACCGATGTTCTTGGCCTCGTCAAAACCGAGGAAGAGGCGCTGGAGCATATCGTTGCGCTGACCCAGATGTACCGCGAACAGGGCCGCTATCTGGAGCGGATCTATAAATGGGCAAAACGCATTGGCCATGACGAGGTGCGCCGCCAGATCATGGAGGATGAAACCAAGCGCAAGACCTATTTCGACCGCTTCGTTTTCAGCCAGACATTCGCCCAGGTCGATCCCTGGTCGGAGCGCGTCTCCGGTAAGGACAAGCATGAGTTCAAGCCGATGGCGACCGTCGGTTACACCCAGGCAGCGGAGTGAGATCATGGATCAGAACTGGACCTCTATCGGCCATATCGATGACATTCCGCTGCGCGGCGCGCGCTGCGTAAAAACCCCTCAGGGCAAGATCGCGGTGTTTCGCACCGCCGAAAACGAGGTCTTCGCCATCGAGGACCATTGCCCGCACAAGGGTGGCCCACTCAGCCAGGGCATCGTCCATGGCAAGGCGGTCACCTGCCCGCTGCACAATTGGGTGATTTCGCTGGAAAGCGGCAAAGCGCTGGGTGCCGACGAGGGGGCAGTACGCACAATCGCGGTGCGTAATGTCGAAGGTGTGCTCTCCATAGCCATCGAAAGCCTGTTGCAGGCAGCGGAGTAAGCATCATGTCCGCTGAGACGAAAACCACCTGTCCCTATTGCGGCGTCGGCTGCGGCGTGATTGCCAAGGTCGAGGACACCAAGGTTGAGGACAATGGTGCCGTCAGCATCAAGGGCGACCCGGATCATCCAGCCAATTTTGGCAGGCTCTGTTCCAAGGGCTCGGCGCTGGGTGAAACCATGGATCTGGATGGAAGGGCCCTCTACCCGACCGTTTACGGCGAGCGCCAGACCTGGGATATGGCGCTTGATCTCGTCGCCGAAAGGTTTTCCCGCAGCATTGCCGAGCACGGGCCGGATTCGGTCGCTTTCTATCTCTCCGGCCAATTGCTGACAGAGGATTATTACGTCGCCAACAAACTGATAAAGGGTTTTATCGGCTCGGCCAATATCGACACCAATTCGCGTCTCTGCATGGCCTCTTCGGTCGCTGGCCATAAGCGCGCCTTCGGCTCCGATACCGTTCCCGGCACCTACGGAGACCTGGAACTGGCCGATCTCATCGTGCTGGTCGGCTCCAATATGGGCTGGTGCCATCCGGTGCTCTATCAGCGGATTGCTGCGGAAAAGGCAAAGCGCCCCGGCTTGAAAGTGGTGGTGATCGATCCGCGCCGCACCGCGACCTCCGACATTGCCGACCTGCATCTTTCCATCCGCCCGGATGGCGATGTGGCGCTGTTCAACGGCTTGCTGGCGCATCTGGTCGAAACCGGCAGCATCGACCAATCCTATATTGCCGCCCATACGAATGGCTTTGCGGACGCGTTTGCCGCCGCTGCCGGTCAATCGCTTGGCGATCTGATGGAGAAGACCGGCCTGCCTGCCATGCAGTTGCGGCAGTTTTTCCAGCTGTTTGCCGCGACGGAAAAAAACGTGACCTGCTATAGCCAGGGCGTCAACCAGTCGTCGCTTGGCACCGACAAAGTCAATGCGATCATCAATTGCCATCTGGCGACCGGACGGATCGGCAGACCCGGTATGGGACCGTTTTCGCTGACCGGCCAGCCGAATGCCATGGGCGGACGCGAGGTCGGCGGCCTCGCCAACATGCTGGCCGCCCATATGGAACTGGGCAATCCCACGGATCGGGATCGCGTTCAGCGGTTCTGGGCCTCACCCACCATGGCCGAAAAGCCGGGCCTGAAGGCCGTGGAGATGTTCCAGGCGGTGGCCGATGGCCGGATCAAGGCGCTGTGGATCATGTCCACCAATCCTGTCGTTTCCATGCCCGATGCGGATGCCGTCAAGGCGGCGATCGCCGCCTGCCCCTTCGTTGTCGTCTCCGACATGCAGGCCGATACCGATACGGCAAAGCTGGCGCATGTGCTGCTGCCAGCGGCGGGCTGGGGCGAAAAATCCGGCACTGTCACCAATTCCGAACGACGGATTTCCCGCCAGCGACCCTTCAAACCAGCCCCCGGCGAGGCCAGGGCAGACTGGTGGCAGATGGCGGAGGTTGGCCGCCGCATGGGCTTTGGTAACGCCTTTGCCTATCAGTTACCCGCCGAAATCTTTGCCGAACATGCCGCCCTATCGGGCTTTGAAAACAATGGCACCCGCGATTTCGATATCGGCGCTTATGGCGCGATCACTGATGTAGACTATCAAGCGCTTTCCCCCTTCCAATGGCCACAGAGACAGGGCGAGCCTGCGGCGGAAAGCCGGTTTTTCGCCAATGGCGGCTTTTATCATCCCGATGGCAAAGCCCGTTTCATTGCCTGCGAAGCCACAATACCGGATAGGGCAAGCCAGGATTTTCCCCTCACCCTCAATACCGGGCGGGTGCGCGATCATTGGCATACGATGACTCGGACGGCAAAAAGCGCGAGGCTGTCGGCGCATCTGGCCGAACCCTTCGCGGAAATCCACCCGCTGGACGCCGCCAATCTGGGTATTGCCGATGCGGCCCTGGTGGAGATTTCCAGTGAGACCGGCAGCCGGGTGATCGTTCGCGCGCTTTTGACCGGCCGCCAAAGCCGTGGCGCCATTTTCGTGCCGATGCACTGGACCGGCGAAACCGCCTCATTGGCCCGCATCGATAGTCTCGTACCCTCGCGGGTGGACCCGGTTTCGGGTCAACCAGCGCTGAAACATGTGGCCGTCGCGGCAAAGCCCTATGCGGCAAAGGCCTATGGTTTTGCCGTGTCCGCCCAAAAGCCGGGCGGTCTTGATAGCTCAGGTCTGGACGCTTCCTATTGGGCTTTGGCCAAGGCCGAGCATGGCTGGCGGCTGGAACTGGCGTTTGAGAATGTCCAAGATTGGGAAAAATGGGCGAGAACCGCGCTTGCCGTACCCGCCACCGCAGAGATGATCGGCTATAGCGACCATGCCAGTGGCGATGTCCGTCTGGCGTTTTTTGACGCAGGCAGGCTTTGCGCCGCGCTATTCATGGCGAGCCAACCGGTTGCGGTGTCACGCAATTGGACCAGCGCCCGGCTTGGCGACGACTTTACCGACCGCCGTACCCGTTTGGCGCTGATTGCCGGACGGCCAGGTGCGGGCCAGATCGATCCGGGTGCGATTGTCTGTTCGTGTTTCTCGGTCGGGATCAACCAGATCACCAATGCTGTCAGGGACGGCTGCTGCACAGTCGAAGCCGTCGGCCTGAGCCTGTCTGCTGGAACCAATTGCGGCTCCTGCCGCGCCGAAATCAGGAGGATTATCGATGCTGTTCAAATCCTTGCCGCAGAATAACTCCCGCCGCCCGGAACGGGTCGCACCGCTTTCCAAACTGCCAGTCTTCTGGGCGCTGGAGGGCAAGCGGGTCATCGTCGCCGGTGGTTCGGAAGGGGCAGCCTGGAAGGCGGAATTGTTGGCTGCCTGCGGCGCTGATGTCGAGGTGTTCTGCGCAGAGGACGAATTGTCCGATACCTTCCGCACCCTCCTTGAAGAGCAGGACCGCATGGTCCTTCATCCCCATTGCTGGCATATCGGCATTTTTGAAAACGCCGCTTTGGCGCTTGCCGATTGCGAGACGGAGGACGAGGCCAAGGCGTTCTATTGCGCGGCGAAAGCGGCAGGCGTGCCGGTCAATGTCATCGACAAGCCCGCCTATTGCCAATTCCAGTTCGGCTCCATCGTCAACCGCTCGCCGGTCGTGGTAGCGATTTCCACCGATGGAGCGGCACCAATCCTCGGCCAGGCTATCCGGCGGCGGATTGAAACCCTGCTGCCACCAGCGCTCAAACCATGGGCGGAACTGGCACAAGCGATCCGTGGCCGGATCAATGAAAAGCTGGCACCCGGCGCATCGCGCCGCACATTCTGGGAACGGTTCGTGGACCGCGCGTTTGCCGGCAATGCACCGCCGCAGGACAATGAGGAGGACTTGCTGCTGAACGAGGCGGCCAGGCTCGCAAACACCCCGGCACTTGGGCGGGTCACACTGGTCGGCGCGGGGCCGGGCGATGCGGAACTATTGACCCTGAAAGCCGTGCGGGCGCTGCAAGCCGCCGATGTCATCCTGTTTGATGATCTGGTCTCCCCTGACGTTCTCGAACTTGCCCGCCGTGAGGCAAAGCGCATGCTGGTTGGCAAGCGTGGCGGCCGGGAAAGCTGCAAGCAGGACGATATCAACGAGATGATGGTGCGGTTTGCCAAGGCTGGCAAGCGCGTGGTGCGGCTGAAATCCGGCGATCCGATGATTTTCGGGCGAGCAGGCGAGGAAATCGCCCGCCTGGCGAATGAGGGCATTACCGTGGATGTCGTACCCGGCATTACCTCAGCCAGCGCCATGGCGGCAGCGCTTGGCATTTCGCTCACCCACCGCGATCACGCTCAATCGCTGCGATTGGTGACCGGCCATTCCCGGCATGGCGACCTGCCGGAAAGCCTCAACTGGCGCGATATGGCCGATCCATCCGTCACGACGATCTTCTATATGGGCGGTCGGATGGCGGGCCGGATTGCCGAAAATCTCATGGCGGCGGGCATGGCTTCCAACACGCAAGCAGTGGCGATGACCTCAATCAGCCGTGCGCAACAGACAAGTTGGCGTGGAACGGTCGGGGATCTCGCCGATGCGGTCGCCACCCTTGGCGTCAGCAACCCGATCCTCATCGGCGTTGGCGCGGCCTTTGCCCAGCCAGGCACAGCAATGCAGACTGCTTTCCCCGAACAGGCAGAACAGCAATTAGCGGCTTCATAAAAAGGCGGCTAAGAGAAAACCCTCCAAAAACGAAAAGCCTGCCGCGGGAGGAGGTGCGGCAGGCTTTTCGAAAAGAACCGAATGACGACTGGGAGGAGGAGTGCCGTCATTCCGACGGGCCGCTCTGGGAGGAGGAGAAGCTGGCTCGGTATATCGAAGCTTTGCGGGAGGAGGATGCATTGCTTCGATGAAAAGAGTTATACCTGATTTTCGCACAATTTCGAGGCAGTTTTTCGCACGTCAGCCATGCGCTATGCGCGTAGCGAATTGCTCATCCGGTCCTCATCCGAATTCCCTCGTCAATCACCAATCGTATCAATGCCCACCCGCGCTGAGAATGGCTTGCGGATCACGATGCAGGGCAAAGCGATCCATCATATGGGCGCTGGCCACATTCAGCCCCTTCACATCCACCACAGCGCCCTTGGCACGGAACTTCAGCACCACTTTGTCGAGGGCGCCAACCGCGGTAATGTCCCAGAAATGCGCCTGGGTAACGTCGATGGTGATGGATTTCACATCGTCATCAAAATCGAAGGCGGCGATAAAGGCTTCGGAGGACGCAAAGAAAATCTGCCCGTCCACGCGGTACAGCCTTGCGCCATCGGCATGATCTTCGGCTTTGATATGCACCATCCGCGCCACTTTACCGGCAAAGAACACGCCCGATAGCAGCACGCCGACCAGCACGCCTTTCGACAGGTCATGGGTGGCAACAACAGTCACGACGGTTGCCAGCATGACCAGCGACGAGGATGGAGGGTTGGTGCGCAGGTCGATGATCGACCGCCAGGAAAACGTGCCGATCGACACCATGATCATGATTGCCACCAGCGCGGCCATGGGAACGACCCGCAGTATATCGTCCAGCACCAGCAGCAGCACAAGCAGGAAGCCACCGGCCATGAAGGTCGAAAGTCGCCCTCGCCCACCCGACGAGATATTGATCACCGATTGGCCGATCATTGCGCAGCCGCCCATGCCACCGAACAGGCCGGAAGCGATATTGCTTGCGCCCTGGCCGATGCATTCCTGGCTCTTGTTGCTTTGCGTATCCGTCATATCATCGACGATCTGGGCCGTCAGCAGCGATTCAAGCAAGCCAACGGCGGCAAGCGCGATGGAATACGGGAAAATGATCTGCAACGTCTCGAAGGTCAGCGGCACCTGCGGCCAGCCGAACAATGGCAGGCTGGACGGCAATTCGCCGAGGTCGCTGACGCTGCGGACATCCCACCCAAACCACCAGGTCGCAGCCGTCAGCACGGCGATTGCCACCAGCGGCGACGGCACCGCCTTGGTGAGACGCGGGAAGAGATAGATGATGGCAAGCGCCACACCGATCATCACGAAAGTCGATGGTGGGCGGCCAAGCAATTCCGGCAATTGCGCCATAAAGATCAGGATCGCCAGGGCATTGACGAAGCCCGTCATCACCGAACGCGACACGAAGCGCATCAAACGCCCGAGCTTCAGGAAGCCCGCCAGAATTTGCAGCAGGCCCATCAGCACCGTTGCGGCAAACAAATATTGAATGCCGTGGTCCTTGACCAATCCACCGATCAACACTGCGGTTGCGGCGGTGGCAGCGGAAATCATTCCGGGACGCCCACCGCAGATGGCGGATACGCAGGCGATGATAACCGAGGCAAACAGACCGATCTTCGGATCGACCCCGGCAATCACCGAGAAGCCGATGGCTTCAGGAATAAGGGCAAGGGCCACGACAATGCCCGACAGGACATCGCCACGAATATTCGAGAACCAGTCTCGCTGGTATCGTTCAATTTTTTTCATGGTGATTGTTTCGCAACGGGGAAGATTTTCAAAAACGCTCAGAGCTGACCGAATAAACGGATCATCACGTTTCAGAAATGTCGTGCGTTGTCTGGCGGATCGGCGGCCAGAATAGCCACCCGGAATTTCACCGGGTCCGGGGTTAATGGCCTTTCTATAGGCAGAAAGCAGCGGTTTTGCAATCCCGTACCCGCCCTGGCCGGGAAGAAGCGGGGATCAGAAGCCCGCGACCTTGCCCCAGGCGGAGTGCGCCAGCCGCTCGGGCCGATAGTCTTTGGGATCGACAATCGGTTCGGAACCGGTGATGATATCGGCGATCAGATGCCCTGCCCCTGGCCCGATGCCAAAACCATGGCCACTGAATCCGGCGGCCAGAATAAAGCCCGGCAGGGATGGAATCTCGCCGATGGCGGGCACGCCATCCGGGGTACTGTCGATATAGCCAGCCCAACTGGCCGAAATCTTTGCGCCAGCCAAAGCAGGCAGCAATTCACCAGCCCGGCGATAGGTTTCGGCAATCAGTTTGCGATCCGGTATCGGGTCGAGAATACGGTTGCGCTCCATGGGGGTGATCTTGTCCAGCGCCCATTTCGCCAGCGTCTCATGGCCATTGCGCAGACCTTCGATGGTACCCGGCTTCAGACTTCTCCACCGCCGCTGGAACATCGGCAGGAAGGCCTTGCCGTAACGGATCTGCTGGGGGGTCAGATCGACGCTGGCACGACCGCTGATCGCCATGGTATAGCCGCCATCGCCCCGTCGGGTCACCGACACCCGCGCCGTATGCAGGGCGTCCGGCAACGCTTCTGCCCCTAGTCCATCAAGAGGACCGACAGACAGAATGGAGGATCTGATAGAGGCCTGCGGAAAGCGAATATTCAACTGATTGCAGAAGGACGACGCCCAGGCGCCACCCGCCATCACCACCGTTGCCGTGCGGATCGTCCCCTTTTCCGTCACCACCGCACTGACGCGGCCAGCCTCGGTTTCCAACCCACGGGCCGCGCAATGCTGCATGACGGTTCCGCCAAATTTCATCACGCCACGGGCAATGACCGGTGCAGCCCGCTCCGGGACAGCGATGCCATCGCTGGGCGAAAAGACCCCGCCGAGCCAGGGCTTGTGCGTCGCGCTACCTTTTTCGGCGGCTTCTTTTGCCGAAAGCACATGGGTCGTGACGCCGACCGTTTTGGCAAAGTCACGCCATTTGGCCCAGGTGGCGATTTCCGCCTCGCTATTGCTCAGGTAAAGCAGGCCGCAACGGCGAAACCCGACATCCTCACCAATCTCGCTGGCAAAACTATGCCACAGATCCAGGCTTTTGGTCGCCATCGGCAATTCGCGGGCATCGCGGTTTTGCTGGCGGCACCAGCCCCAATTGCGGCTGGACTGTTCTGCCCCGATCAACCCCTTTTCCAACAGCACGACTTTGACGCCGCGCTTTGCCAGGAAATAGGCGGTGCATGTCCCGACGATACCGCCGCCAATCACCACGACATCAGCCGCCTCAGGCAAAGTGGTGTGGGTCTCGATTCGCAACAGGGGGACACGCATGAAAAACTCCTTGATTGCTGATCAGCATAAGCATTTCCATCAGTGAAAAGCACCGCGATTGCCCCAGATTCAGCATTTCCTTCCGTTTTTGGAAACGCAAACAATCCCTGTGTTGCATAAGGTTTTTCAAAGCCTTCCAGCGTGCTTTCCCGATGATGGCCGCTTGCACTTTGGTTTTCGAAGCATAATATGCTGGCACACAGGCTTCAGGGGAAACAGTAGAGTGAAACTCGACAGGATCGACATCAAGATTCTCTATGAATTGCAAAAGAACGGCCGGATCACCAATGTGGAACTGGCCGAATTGGTCAATCTGTCACCCAGTCCCTGCCTGATGCGGGTGAAGAAGCTTCAGGCGGATGGCTATATCGAAGGCTATTCCGCCCAGATCAATGTCAGCAAGCTTGGCCAGACGCTGACGGTGTTTACCGAAATCACCTTGAAGAACCACAGGCAGATTGATTTTGCCCGTTTTCTGGCCGCCGTCGAAAAGGTCGACCAGGTGATCGAATGTCACCTGGTCTCCGGCGGCTATGATTACATGCTGAAATTCGTCACATCAGGGATTGGCGAATATCAGTCGATCATGGAAAGGCTGACCGACATGGATATCGGCATCGACAAATATTTCAGCTTCGTGGTGCTGAAATCACCGATCGTCAAATCGCATATGCCTCTGACCAGCCTGTTTCCGATGTAGGCTTATTTAGCCGCAAACCACCGCTTCCACCGAAAGCGCCAGACCAAGCAGGGCCTCATCGGACCCTGCAGGCCCGGAGACTTGCAGGCCAACCGGCATATTGGCATCACCCGTTCCGCATGGCAGCGAAACCGCGCACCAATCGAGGAAATTGCCGAGCATTGTGTTGCGCAATGTCTTGCCATTGGTGGCCACGAACAGGTCATCGTCAGCCACAAGCGGCGCGGTCAGTGGTGCGACATGCGCGACGGTTGGCGTCAGGATGAATTCATCCGTGCCGATCTGGCCGGTAAATTCCGCAATCAATTGCTCACGCCGTTCGATAAGCTCGACATAGCTGGCAAGGCTGATGTTTTCGCCTAACCGCGCACGGGTTGCGACGCGCTGATCCATGCGGGCCGCGTCCGGCCCATGCAGACGGTGGCGATGCAATACATAGGCCTCCGCCGTCACCAGCGGGCCATGCTTGGCGAGAACATCGAGGATCTGCTGCATGATCGGGAAGGCTTGACGGCGCACCACGGCGCCCGCCTGTTCCAGACGGCGGATCGCTGCCTCAAACGCTTGAACCACACCATCCTCAGCGCCATCGAAAAACACTCTTTCCGGCACCACGAAACGGCGTCCGGCCAAGGCGGTGCGGGTCACCTGCGGCTGCGTCAACCCGCGCATGGCGGCATCCACCCAAACCGCGTCCTGCACCGTGCGGCAGAGCGGACCAAGTGAATCGAGACTTTTGGAAAGAGGAAAGACGCCACGCATGGAATAGCGGCCACGGGTTGCCTTATAGCCGACAATGCCATTGAAGGCGGAGGGAATGCGCACTGACCCACCCGTATCCGTCCCGATCGATACCGGTACCAGCCCAGCGGCCACGGCAACAGCCGAGCCGGAGGACGATCCGCCAGGAACCCGTGCCTCACCCATGCTGTGCGGATTGCGCGGCGTGCCGTAATGCGGGTTGACCCCAAGCCCGGAAAAGGCAAATTCGCTCATATTGACATGACCGATGGACACCATCCCGGCGTTTGCCAGAGCCTGGACGACATCTGCATCGCGCACCGCCGGTGGCTGATCATCCAGCACCACGGAGCCTGCGGTGGTGGTTATTCCCTTGAGGTCGAAAAGATCCTTCCAGGCAATCGGTATCCCGTCCAAAGGGCCAAGCGAGCAACCGGCCCGGATGCGCGATGCCGAAGCCTTGGCCTCCTGCATCGCCCGCTCCGGCGTCAGCCGGGTGAAAATCGTCTGATCCGCGTGATCCCGGATGGCTGCCAACGTCTGATGGGCCAGATCCTGCGGATCGAGCGCGCCGGACTGGATCAATACCGCAAGCTGGGCAATGCTTTTGCCTGACATGATTGGGGTCATCGGTTACTCCTTCAATCAATAGAATATTATGCTGCCATCAGCTGAAGCCAGCGACGCACCAGGTAATTATGTTCGTCCATGGTGGTGTTCCACACCGCGATGCGGTTGGCACGCTGCCAGTAAGACCCACCGCTGCGGCTTTCGCCAGCCTTGATCCGGATCGCTCCATCCGGTCCGGGCAAGTCCTGCACTGCCGACAGGCCGCCATACCAATAATCCCATTCCGCGGTGCTCAGAAAGGCTTTTGAGCGCTTCGGCGTGGAAATATAATAGCCTTGCCGTGCAACGACAGCGCCTGGCAAGCCTGATATCCACCAGTTGAGATAGTCATAGGCCACGTCCAGCATCCGGCCTTCAAGGCCGCGCGACAGGCAAAGCCCGCCATGCCAGGCGCGGTAGCCTTCGACCGGCACCGCCTGTTCCACGGCCATGCCCTGGCCGCTAAGGATGGTAATGCCTGTTGACCACATGCTCTGGATATCGGTACGTCCCCGGACCATCAGGGTCGCGGCATCCTCGGCGGTGCGCCAGAAATCTCTGAAAAAGCCGGACTTTTTCTTCTCGGTCAGGATGGCGATCAGCCGATCGATCTCGGCCACGGTCATATTGCCGATATTGTCAAACCGCATCAGACCAGCCGCCTCGGCAGCAAGAGCTGCATCGAAGATACCGATGGCTGGCTCATCCACCAGCGCCACCCGGCCCGCCCAGGCCTCGTCCAACAGGCTTGCCCAGCTGGACACGGATTTGGGGCTATTCATAAGGTCGCTGCGATAGGCAAAACTATCGAAATTATGGGTGGTGGGCAGCATGGAAATATGGCCGGTCGGATTTTCTCCCAGTGACAGATCCGGCTGGACGAAAAGCTTCTTGACCGGAGCGTCACCCTTGCCCAGTTGGGCACTCGGCTCCAGACGGCCTGTCTTGGTGAGATCGGAAATCTCGGTCCAGAGGTCGATCCGCTTCAATTCTATCGGCTGGACGGCCCGCCAGTACCAGACGATATCCAGGTTATGAAAGCACTGATCGTAAATGTCGTAACTGTCCGGTGCCTGCGCCGCCTTGTGCTGGGTGGTCAGGAAGTCGTTATTGTCGAACACGACCTCGATGCCGAGATCCTGCTGCGCCTGCAGACGCAGCGGCTCCAGCAACGAAATCGCCGTGCCTAGCACCCGAAGACGCGGCTTGCCTTCGGTCTGAAGGGCGGGCGCAGGAAAGGAAGCCGGTGGATTATGGGTATTCATTGGCGTTTGAAATTCCTGACTCATTTATAGAGCTATCGTAAAACGATAGAGCCTCCACCACCATCCATGCTCTCACTTTATCGCAAAGGCCTCGAAAGACCGCCTAATCAGCGCCGTCTCCAATCCATCGACAATGAAGACCAGTCTGGAGCGCCGATCCGCCGATGGCCAGCCGCCCATATGGACGGGCGGATGCACCAGATGCTGGACGCCGTGAATGGCAACGGGCCGGTCTTCGCCCGCGATGTTCAAAATGCCCTTCACCCGGATAACCCTAGCGCCATGCCGGTTGAGCAGCATGGTCAACCAGATACCGAAAGCGGTCCAGTCAATCGGCTCGTCAACCGTGACCACGAAGGAGCGGAAGTCACCGCTATGGCCAGCATCTACCGGCGCTTCGCAGTAAAAACCGCTGGCCGATTGCAGGGTGGAACTGTGCAGGCTGGCATCGTCTTCCAGCAAGGTGGCGACTGAAAAATCTGCATCTGCCGCGGTCAGAATGGCCGCATCCGGATTGATCGCCACAAGCCGCCCCCTCAGCCGGGCCGCCAATTCCTGATGTTCGACGGCTTCAGCCATATCGGTTTTGGTGATGACCAGCCGGTCGGCAATCGCCACTTGCCGGGCCGATTCGCCGTAAGCGTCCAGTTGACCCAAGCCGTTGATGGCATCGACCGTGGTGATGACATTGCCGTGGCGAAAATGATGGCGCAGGACCGGATCGGCTTTCAGCGTCGATAAGATCGGAAACGGATCGGCAAGCCCGGTACTTTCGATCATCACCCGGCGAAAGGGCGCGATCTCGCCGCGCTCGCGCCGCTCATGCAAGGTGCGTACGGCTTCTGCCAGATCACCGCGAATGGTGCAGCAGACGCAGCCGGATTGCAAAAGCACCGTATCGCCATCGACCGTTTCCACCAGGTCGTGATCGAGGCCGATTTCTCCGAACTCATTGATCAGCACCGCCGTATCGGCAAGCGCCGGGTCCGACAGCAAGCGCTTGAGCAGCGTCGTCTTGCCGGAGCCAAGGAAACCGGTCAGCAGATTAACGGGCGTGAACTGGGGAATAGCCTCCCTTGCATCAGCCATTGCTGGCCGCTTCCATCCGAGCGATCAGCACCGGATCAAGCGGATCGCAGGCCCGACCGGACATTTTCTCCGCAACAGACCAGAGATGGCCGAGATCCTCGATGATCTCGGTTTTTCCCGTCAGGCTGGACAGAAGATAGGATGAGCCCTGCCAATCCGACAGCGACAGGCCAAACGCCTTCAGCACCCGGTTGGCGGTGCTCACCCGGTTCATCCGTTCCCGGCGGCGGTTCACCCGCTCGCCATTGCGGGTGTAGACACCGGGGCGGGCCACGGCGTCAGCCCAATGCTCATTGCCGCCAATCACACCGCAAAGCGAACACATGACGATCTCCTTTCACAGCCAAGGGACGGCATAGCGCCGCCCCTTCCCGTATTTTTACGTCTTGCCCTGTTACTTTTTGCGCGGAAAGCGCTTGGCGAAATCGTCGGCGATCTCGTTCATGGTCACGAATTTCACCCCCGGATGCTTGCTCATATGGGCAAACAAGCGCTCCAGCATCATCAGCACCTGGGGGCGTCCAGCAACGTCAGGGTGAATGGTGATCGGGAAAACCGCATAATCCATTTCACGATAGACCCAATCGAACTGATCGCGCCAGATCTGCTCGATATCATGCGGATTGACGAAGCCATGGCTATTGGGCGATTTCTTGATGAACATCATCGGTGGCAGGTCATCGAGATACCAGGAGGCCGGAATTTCGATCAGGTCGGTCTCATGACCACGCTTCAAGGGCACCATCCAGTCGGAGGGCTTCTTGGAATAGTCGATCTTGGTCCAGCTATCGCCGACCCGCACATAATAGGGCGTGAAATCATTATGCATCAGCGAGTGATCGTATTTGATGCCCCGCTCCAGCAGCAATTCATTGGTGACATTGGAAAATTCCCACCACGGCGCGACATAGCCGGTCGGACGCTTGCCAGACAGCTTGGTGACCAGCTCGATGCACTTGTCCAGCACCTCGGTTTCCTGCTCGCGGGTCATGGCAATCGGGTTTTCGTGGGTATAGCCATGAATGCCGATTTCATGACCAGCATCGGCCACAGCCTGCATCTGTTCCGGGAAGGTCTCGATGGAATGGCCGGGAATGAACCATGTGGTCTTGATGCCGAAACGCTCGAACAGTTTCAGCAGGCGCGGCGCACCGACTTCACCGGCAAACAGGCCACGGGAAATATCGTCGGGCGAGTCCTCGCCGCCGTAAGAGCCGAGCCAGCCGGCCACCGCATCCACATCGATGCCGAAGCTGCAAAAGATTTCCTTTGCCATGGTGTTTTCTCCTTTTGATAAAGACTTTTTGATCAGGTGCTGGATTGTCAATGTGCGGCGATAATGGTGGCATCCGAAGGCTTCCACGACAGGAACACGTCTGAGCCGACCGGAAACTCATCCGGGCGATATTTCTCGACATGGGCTTCGAGAGACAGCGACCGACCATCCGCCAGCACCGCTGAGATATGCGAGACGTGACCAACGACATCGGCGCGTTGAATGCGGGCATGCACCGCGTTGCCACCATGGGCCACAGCCACCCGATCAAGCTGCTCGCGGTTTCCATGATGAACCTGAATGGCCTCGGCGGGAACGACGAGATTGGCGAGGCCACCTTCAGATACCGGGCCATTGACCAGGCCTGCGAGCAATCCTTCCGGGGTCTCGACCCGCAAGTCTCCTGCGCCATCGGCACGGGCATGCCCCTTGAAAATCGCGTTTCGGCCAATGAATTGCGCCACAAACGGCGTGGCGGGCCTTGTATAGAGCTGATGCGGCGGGCTGACCTGCTCAACTCGGCCCTGGTTCATCACCACCACCCGGTCGGACAGCGCCAGCGCCTCCGATTGCGCATGGGTGACGAAGATGAAGGTAACGCCCAGCGTCCTTTGCAGGATTTTCAGCTCGTTCTGGATCGCCTTGCGCAGATTGGCGTCAAGCGCGCCAAGCGGCTCATCCAGAAGCAGAATGTCCGGCTCGATCACCAGTCCACGCGCCAGGGCCACCCGCTGGCGCTGGCCGCCGGAAAGCTTTTCCGGCTTGCGTTCGGCTATGTCTTCAAGCCCAAGCGTTGCAATGATCCGCTCCACCTTTCGGTCTCGCTCGGCCTTGGCCATGCCTTTGACCTCAAGACCATACGCGACGTTGCGGCGCACGCTCATATGGGGAAACAGCGCGTAATTCTGAAAGATCGTTGCGGTCGGGCGCATCTGCGGCGGCACGTCGTTCATCCGCACGCCCTTGATCATCATATCGCCGGAGGAAATGCCCTCGAACCCGGCAATCATCCTCAGCGTCGTGGTCTTGCCGCAGCCGGATGGGCCGAGAAAAGCGATGAACTCACCTTTCTTCACCGCCAGGCTGAAGGCGCTGACAGCCGTGGTGCCATTGTCATAGACCTTGCCCACATCGATCAGTTCCAGGTCGTAAATCATCGGCTTTCTCCGGTGCAGTATCAAAAGGGAAGACCGGAGCCAGCCGGTCTTCCCGCGTCACATCAGGCATTCAGGAACTCGTCCCACTTCTGCACCAGATGGTCGTATTCATCCGGCCATTGATGCCAATAAGCGACGTTCTTGGCGCGCTCTTCCAGCGAGCCGCCATCGCGCAGGTCGCCTTCCTTGATGCCGCGCTCCGGCGCGCCGGTCCAAGGCTTGCCCTCATACCAGAAGGCATATTTTTCCGGTGCCATGACGCTTTTGATATTGGTGGAGGGCGAGTAATATCCCTGCTCCGACACCGCGATGCCCGGCTCACCTGACAGCCAGTAATCCGCATAGGCGATGACGGCTTCCTTGTTGGTGGTGCCTGCAATCATCGACGGACCAATGGCCCAGGCGCGGTAGCCTTCCTTCGGCACCGCATATTTGCAAGGCTTGCCCTGCGCCTTCACCGCCATGACGGCCGGTTGCCAGGCATCGCAAACCACCATCTCGCCCGAGGCCATCAGATTGACCAGTTCGCCGAAGTCGCCCCACAGCGCCCGGAACTGGCCTTCCTTCTTCTTCGACACCAGGAAGGCCGCCGCCTCGTCGATTTCCTTGGCGCTCGGATTGCCGGGGTTCTTGACGTTGAGCAGGCCAAGCGTGTTCATCGCCATAATCGCCTGACCAAAGGCAATCAGCGGATCGGTGTTGAGGCCGGACTTGCCCTTCCACTTCTTGTCGAAAATCGCCGCCCAGCTATTGGCTTCCTCGGCAGAGACCACATCCGGGTTATAGCCGATGGAATCGTAGTTATAGACGGCGGGCACCATGTTCAGCGTTGTCTGGCCTTCATCGGCCCAGATCTGCCCGACGATTTGGGCCTTGCGGTCCCATTTGTCGGATGGCTTGGTGAAGGTGTCGCGGATATTCGCCCAATTTTTCAAGCCGGAAGCCGGCACCGGCTCGACATTGTTGGTCATGACGATGGCAGGCAACCGCTCGGCGATGATTTCCCAGCAGTCGTAATCCTTCGAGCCGGACAAGATCTTGGTCTGCGCATCCGGGAAGGTTGCCGCCGTGCCGGATGTGCCGCCGACGCCGGAGGCTTTCTTGAAGTCATTGAGAATGCGTTCCTGCACCGTCACCGACAGGCCGATGGTGCGCAATTGCTGGCTGGCAAGGCTGGTGGCCTGGGCATAGGCAGCCCGCGACGACAGAAAGGGCGTGCCTGCCCCCATGGCCAGCGCTACCATGCCGGTGGAGCGTTTGAGAAGCGATCTGCGGTTTAATTCCAGTAATGACATGGCAGTTCTCCAGTTTTTGAGTTCCCGATCCGGCTTTGCCGGTTTTTGTTGTTGTTGATGTTCCCGTCAGTAGCGCCCGACGAGCAGGCCACCATCGACGACCAGCACCTGGCCGGTCATGTAGCGGGCGGCATTGGAGGCAAGGAAAGTGATGACATCGGCAATATCGTCGGGTGTTCCGAGCCGTCCCATGGGGATGATTTCGGCAGCTTTTTCGGCCCCCACCGGACCCAACGAGTTTTCCTCCGACAGCAATTGCGCGGTACGGATATAGCCCGGCGCAATGCCGTTGACCCGCACACCATCACGGGCAAGCTCGACGGCCAGACCGCGCACCAGCCCGACTACCCCGGATTTGGCAGCGGAATAATGCACATGTTCATCCCAGCCATAGGCAATGCCCATGATCGATGACAGCGCGACAATCGCCCCGCTTTTGCGGGCGCGCATGCCAGGAGTAGCCGCCCGCACGAGCCGGAAAATGCCCTTGAGGTCGATATCGAAGGTCAGGTCCCATTTTTCATCGGTCAGGTCTTGAAGCGGGACGCGATGCGCAATGCCGGCATTGGCGACCACCACATCGATCCGGCCAAGCCGCGCCTCGATATCGGCGACCAGCGCATCGGCTGCCGGTGTCGAGCGCACGTCATAATGATGAAACTCCGCCGAACCGCCAGCGGCGCGAATGGCCTCCGCAACCGCCTCACCCTCCGCGTCCAGAATATCTGTAACGACGACATGGTCACCAAGCGCGCCGAAGGCTTTGGCGGCGGCAGCGCCGATGCCAATCCCGGCTCCGGTGATGATGACGATCCGCTGGTTTTGGTTGCTCATCTGTCTCTTCCTTCACGGTTCAAAGCATCACATCGCCGGAATTCGGCCCCAGTGTCTGGCCGACGAACAGGGCCGCATCCGGCGAGGCAAGGAAGGAGACCGCGGCGGCCACTTCCTCTGGTTCACCGAACCGGCCAAGCGGCAATTGGGCTCGCTTGGCATTCCGCCAGTCTTCCGAAAGGCCCATGACCAGCGGCGTATTGATCGGTCCGGGGGCGACCGCATTGACACGCACGCCACGGGCGGAGACTTCGCGGGCCAAGGCCTTGGTCATGCCGATGATCGCCGCCTTGGCACCGGAATAATGCACCAGTTCGACGCCGCCGATCTGGCCAAGCTGGGAAGCGATATTGACGATCACACCGTCTCCCCGCTCCAGCATCGGTGGCAACACGGCGCGGGTCATCAGGAAATTGCCGCGCACATGCACCGCAAACATCCGGTCGAAATCGGGGACCTCTAGATGTTCAAACAGCGATTGATGGGCGATCCCGGCATTGTTGACCAGCAGTGCGACCGGTCCATGGGCGACAACGGCGGCAGCGCAAATGGCCGCCGCTTCCGTCTCGTGGGATACATCCCCGGCATAGGCCGAGGCTTTGCCGCCCGACGCCACAATCTCATCGGCGACAGCTTTCGCACGGTCGATGGCGAGATCGTTGACCAACACGCCGTAGCCATCCTGCGCCAGCCGGAGTGCAATGGCGCGACCAATGCCGGAACCGGCTCCGGTGACGATGGCGGAAGGGAAAGCGGACTTTTCCATCATGCCTCCTCCTGAACGGCGATGCGCCGGGCGCGGCGCACCGAAAGCCCCATCAGCACGGCGTAAGTGCCAAGCAGCGCGAAGGAAAACAGTGTGGTCAGCACGCCAAAGGCAAAGACATTCGGATGCACTTCCACCGAAAACGTCCCGTAGATCGCCAGCGGCAGAGTAAGATCGCGGCCAGAGGCAAACAGCGTGCGGGAAAACTCGTCATAGGACAGCGTGAACGCAAACAGCATGGCCGACAGCACGCCCGGAAAGATCAGCGGAAAGGTGATCTTGCGAAAGGTCCGCATCGGGCTGACGCCAAGCGACCAGGCCGCCTCTTCGACGCTTGGGTCGAAGCGATTGAAGATGGCCAGCATCACCAGAAAGGCGAAGGGGAAGGTATAGACCACATGCAGCACAAAGGCCGTACCCCACCAGTGGCGGTCAATGCCAAGTGTATTGGCAACCAGCGCCATGCCAAGCCCCACCAGCACGCCCGGCACCATCATCCCCAGCACGATCAGGTAGAAGACCAGGCCGGAGCCTTTGAACCGGCTGCGAAAGGCCTGGGCCGAAATCACCCCCAGCACGGTGGAGACGATCATTGTCATCACTGCCAAGCCCATGGACCGTACCAAGGCATCGTTGATCGGCAGTGGCGCAATGCGCGACGGCGGCGTCAGGCCGAACAGATGCTTGTACCAATAAACCGACCATTCGATAATCGGAAATTGCGGGCCGCCTTCCGGTCCCGTCTGGAAGGACAGGATGGCGAGAACCACCAAAGGCCCATAGAGAAACACCAGAAACAGCGTGGTATAGACACCAAGCCCCAGTTTGACCGCACCGGAATTCATCCTACAACTCCTTCCTGAGATCAACGACCCGCAGCAGCGCCGCAACGACGAGCCCCATCAGCAGGGTGAGGATAACGCCCGCCACCGCCGCAAAGGCCCATTTCAGCGACCCGACTTGGGTAACAATGATATTGCCGAGCAGATTGACCTTGCGCCCCGACAGCGCCGCCGAGGTGGCGAATTCGCCGAGAACCATGACCGAGACAAAAATCGCCCCCACCACCACGCCCGGCATCGACATCGGCAGGATGATGGTGCGGAAAATCCGCCAGAAACCGGCCCCGAGATCCTGCGCCGCCTCGATGATGGCCGGCTCGATCCGCCCCAGCATGAAGGCGATGGGGCCGACCATGAACACGCAATAGATCTGCGTCATGCCGATGATGACGGACAATTCTGAAAATAGCAGGACTTCGATGGGATGGCTGACGATGCCAAGCTTCATCAGGATCATGTTGATCGCCCCTTCCTTGCCAAGCATTGGCCGCCAGGCGAGGACGCGGATCAGGAAGGAGGTCCAGAATGGAATGACGCACAGCACCAGAAGCACGGTTTGCAGCGTCTTGTTTTTGACGAACAACCCGACAAACAGCGCCGCCGGATAACCAACAGCCAAGGTCGCAACCAATACCAGCAGCCAGATCCGGACCGTGGTCCAGAGCGCGCCCAGATAGGTATCGCTGGAAAAGAAGGTGATCCAGCTTTGCAGCGTCAACACCGGCTTGATGGTGAAGGTGGTCTGCGTCCAGAAGGACACATAGACCATCATCAACATCGGCAGCACCAGGAACAACAGCATCCAGACAACGCCCGGCAGCACCAGCCAGAAGGAGATGCGCGACGGCTTGGCGGCAGGTTCCGCTGTTGCGACGACGGTGTCGCTAAGGGCTTGATTATGCATAGACAAGGGCGTGCTCCTTGTTCCAGACCAGCGCGTAGCGGGTCTGCGGTTCGAGGATCGGGCGGGCGTCCTTGCTCAAATGGGTTTCCACTTCGAAGACAGAGCCATCATCCGCCGAGAAAAACGAATAGACCGCCGAGCCGGTATATTCCTCAGCCAGAAAGCTGGCTTCGATTGCCACTTCATCACTGCCGCGCTCGGCGATAACAGGACGGATGGAAATGCGGTCATGCCGAATGGCATAGGCGGGGCTAGAAGCGGATTGCCTGAAACCGCCGAGCGGCAGGCGGCCTGCCGGGGCCACGAAACTGTTGCCGTCAACAGAACCGGAAAACAGATTGTAGCAATTCAGGAAGCGCGCCACATCGGCGGAAACCGGACGGTTATAGATCGTGTCCGAACTGCCGGTCTGGGCAATCCGCCCACGATCCAGCACCAGAACCATGTCGCCCATGGCGAGCGCCTCGCTCTCGCTGCCGGTAACATGCAGGAATGTGACGCCGCAGCGCTCGCGGATATCACGCAACTCGTTGCGCATCCGGGCACGCAGATTGGCGTCCAGCGCGCCAAGCGGCTCGTCCAGCAGCACCATTTTCGGCTCGGTGACCAGGGTGCGGGCCAAGGCGACACGCTGTTTCTGGCCACCGGAAATCTGGGTGACAGCGCGGGTTTCCAAGCCCTGCAAGCCAACAAGCGCGATGATGTCACGCACCCTGTCTGCCACTTCGCCAGCATTAGTCACGGGTGCCACCTCACGATTGGCAAGACCGAAGGCGATGTTTTCTCGCACACTCAGATGCGGAAACAGCGCGAAATTCTGAAAGACGAAGCCGATGCCACGGCGATGCGGCGCCACGTCCTGCATGGACTGTCCGGCAAAGCGGATAGAACCACCTTCGCAACGCTCAAACCCGGCGATCACCCGGAGCAGGGTAGTCTTTCCCGATCCGCTCGGGCCGAGCAGTGAAATGTAATGATCGTCGGGCAGCGAAAGGCTCAACCCATCAAGGGCGCGCGTATCCCCATAAGTCTTGACCAGATTGTGAAGCTCGAGCACGGATGTCACGTCGGTTCTCGCCAGTTGCGCCCATCCAGCCGGACCCGAACACCCTCCCCGCAAACACAGGAAGAGCGCTTGCACCCTTAGCAAAGGCGCATCACAGGAATCGGCAATCGGGCATTTTTCTATTCGTTCCGCTTGTCCGCGCTTCTGTTGGCACGATACAGTCGAAGCATTGCACGGATGATTTTTGTATTCAATATACTTTTTTATGATTTTTAAATTCAGTTGATTTTTAGGGTAGCCCATCAAGTTCCCGCCAACGCCATACATGGCGCACTCCGACAGACAAGCACAAAGGGACCAATCAAAATCGGCAATTCCTGCCGATTTTCCCGAGGATTTTTAGATTGAATGCCTGTAATCGCCTTCAGAATGCCCACGCTTTGGGCCAATCCGAATACGATCTAAAAATGACTATTGCACACGATATCCAAAAATTAGATGCTGCATGCGGATATTGCTTTTTATGCCTCTAGTCTCGAAAGCGGTTTTCGCCTTACAGAGAAGACAGACCAACGGGAACAGTCTGCGCCATGACGACACAAACCGGCCAACGACGCTATGAAATTGCCGAGGCGGTGCTGCGTTCCAACATCGCCGAAGGCCTGTTGCCTCAAGGGCTTGTGCTGCTGGAAGGCCATATTGCCGAGATCCTGCAAACGTCCCGTGCGCCGGTACAGCGCGCCTTGCAGGCGCTGGAGGCGGACGGGCTGGTGCATCGGTTTCAAGGGCGCGGCTATCTCGTCGGCCCAACAGGGTTTGGCATCGAGCCGCTTAGAACCGATATCCGCAGCATCGGACTGACTGTCGCCAAACATGCCGACGACGCCTTGCAGAACCGTGCCTCCTGGGAGCGGATCTACGACACCGTCGAGCGGGATGTGGCCGGATGCGTGGTGTTTGGCCGCTACCGGATCATCGAGACCGAACTTGCCAGCCATTTCAATGTCAGCCGCACGGTGGTGCGCGATGTGCTGGCGCGGCTGAGCGAACGGGGACTGGTGCGCAAAAACCAAAGCTCCCACTGGATCGCCGGTCCGTTGACCGCACAGACCATCAAGGATCATTTCGGGTTGCGCGCCATGCTGGAGCCGCAGGCATTGACGACCGCTGCCCCCCATATCGACAGTGAGGCGCTGCTTTTCCTGCTGGAACGGCTTCGGCAGCTGGAGAGAGATCATACCGGGGATGGCCTCAGAGATGTCATGGAGATGCAGCAAGGCTTCATCGAGATCTGCATTCTCGCCACGCCCAATGAGAAGCTGCGGGAATTGATCCGCAACAATCTTCTGCCGGTGACAGCGGCGACCAGCCTGCTGGCCCGTCTCGGCCTGCCCGGCGACCTGACGACGATTACCGAATTTAGGCTGATCGTCGAGTTGCTGGCCCGTGGGGCGACCACGGCAGCGGCGGCCATGCATGGCACCCATCTGGACGCAGCCCTGAACCGGACCATCGCCCAAATGAAGATCGTCGCGATCATTCCCGATCCCGGCGCCACGGCGGCCTATCTGACCCGCGTTCAGGAATGAGTGTGGTGCCGACCCTGCCATGATCTGCGCTCCTAAACCTTGGCAAGATGGGCACTGATGTCGCGGATCATCGCCTGCCGCTCCCGCCGCGCCGCCAATGCCTGCTCCATATCGACCTTGACGAACCGGGTCGGCGTATGCGGTTGCAATTGACCGATCAGGTCCATATCGGCTGATATCACCGTGCCGACCATGAAATAGCCGCCGCCAGAAACGGCGTCGCGGTGCAAGACAATCGGCTCAGTGCCACCCGGCACCTGGATCGAGCCATAGGGATAGCAGCTATCGACAATATTGGATGGATCGGAGCCTGCCCCAAACGGCGGGGTGCGGGGTACGAAATCAAGCTTGCGCCCGCCGCGAAACCGGTAGCCCATCCGGTCAGCTTCCGGCGCTACCTTCCACTCGTCCGCGAAGAAATTGCCCTTCGCCTCTTCCGTCAACCGATCCCAGTAGAGACCGGGCAACACGCGCAGTTCGGCAGGCGCACCTGGACGGCGGCGCAGCGCCTGCGGAATGGTCCGGCCTTCCGGTACAGGCTTCGCCTGCCCGACCGGCAATTGATCTCCAGCCGCAATTGCGCGACCCTTGAAACCACCAAGCGCGCCGATGGCGTAGGTGGAGCGTGAGCCGAGCGCCAACGGCACATCGATACCACCGGCGACGGCGATATAGATCCGCGCCCCCGCTTTCAGGAAATCGAAACTCAGCACCTGACCTGCCCGCACCTTGAAGGCGGTCCAGCCGGGCTGTTCCTCGCCGTCAAGCCGGATCGGCATCTCGGCTCCGGTGACGGCGACCATGGTGTCGGCGGCAAATTCCAGCTTCGGCCCGATGAACACCGCTTCCAGCCCTGCCGCCCCTTCGTCATTGCCGACGAGCAGGTTGGCGGCCTTCAGCGCCAGCCGATCCATAGCCCCGCCCAGGGGAATGCCGAGGTGGAAATAACCGGGACGGCCCAGATCCTGAACCGTGGTGGCAAGCCCTTGATGCAAAACCTTAATGACCATGGAGAAGGCCCTCCAGCCTGGCGTTGTAGCCGGTGATGTCTTTCTGGAATTCCGAGAGATCAAAGCGCACCTCGCGGATTGGCGGTACGAATATGCCCTTGTCCACTTCTTCCACCGCCTGATCGTAACCGTCTCTATCCACCGGCTTGAACTTGACGATATCCCCCGGCTTGAAGAACACCATGAAATCGCGCAGGTAAGAGGTGGTCTGGGTCGGATCGTAGATCGGCATCGGCGTAATGCCGAACATCTGGTAGCCGCCGGCACCGCGCACAGAATAGATACAGCCGAAACAGCCACCGTGGCCGACCGTCAGCCTCGGCGTATCGGTGCGGGGCCGCAGATATTTCGGCACCTCGATCTGCCTCTGCCGCTCGACCATCTGATACATGAAGGGCAGACCGGAGACGAAGCCGACCATGGAGACAAACCAGGGCGAACCGGCATGGGCGGCAATGAAGTCTTCGACCCCAGAGTAATTGTTGATCTTGGCGGCATAATCGAGATCAGTGCCCTCAGGCTCCTGATGCCGTTCACGAAACCGCATCAGCGTCTCATGGGTCCAGGGATCGTTGTAGAAGACCGGGATTTCGACGATCCGCGTGGCGATCACCGGATCGCTTTTCGCCGCATCCACCTCAATGGCCTGGATCTCCTTCAAAATATCATCGGGATGAATGATGTCAGGATCGAACTTGACCTGGAAGGAAGCATTGGCCGGGCAGATTTCGGTGACACCCTTGATCCGGGCTTGAGAAATGCCGTTGGTCATCGACAGTGAGGTGAAGAAGGCCTCCAGCGACATCGCCTCGTTGCATTCCACAAACAGATGCTCATCACCGCCGAATGTATATCGCATTGCCATCAGACAGTCTCCTTTGAAGCGGGTGCCTTGGAGGGAGCAGGAAAGGCCGTTTCCAGCCACGGCTCCAGAAACCGGGTATGGACATCGGCGCTCCGCACGCAGGGATCAACCGCCAGCTTTTTGTGCAGCGGAATGGTGGTGGCAAGACCGCCGATCTCGAAATGCTCCAGCGCCGCGCCAAGCTTTTCCAGGCAGGCTTCGCGGGTTTCAGCCCAGACGATCAGCTTGCCAAGCAAGGAATCGTAGAACGGCGGCACCTGATAGCCTTCATAGAGCATGGTATCGAAGCGGATGCCGTCGCCCTCGGGAATGAGCAGGGTCGAGACCGTGCCGGGACCGGGCAGAAAGCCACGCGCCGGGTCCTCGGCATTGATCCGGCATTCGATAGCATGGCCGGAGAGCACCACATCCTCCTGGCGCAGCGACAAAGACGCGCCACCGGCAATGCGGATCATTTCCTGTACCAGATCGATGCCGGTAATCATTTCCGTCACCGGATGTTCGACCTGGATGCGGGTGTTGACCTCGATGAAATAAAATTCGCCGCTCTGCTCGTCATAGAGGTATTCAACCGTGCCTGCGCCGCGATAGTGAACCGACCGCGCCAGCGCCACGGCGCTGTCGCACAGGGCTTTTCGCACGTCATCAGGCAGGCGTACCGATGGGCCTTCTTCCCAGACCTTCTGACGGCGGCGTTGCAGCGAGCATTCCCGCTCGAAGCAATGAATGGCATTTTCCCCATCGCCGAGGATCTGCACTTCGACATGGCGGGCGCGGGTAATGACCTTCTCGATGTAAAGACCGCCATCGCCAAACGCAGCCAACGCTTCGGAGGACGCCTGCGGAAAATGCCGCTCGAAATCCTCCATGCTCTCGGCGATGCGAATGCCCCGGCCACCGCCACCGGCAGCCGCCTTGATCATCACAGGAAAGCCGATTGTCTCGACGACGGCGCGGCCTGCATCCAGGTCATCCACCCGGCCATTCGATCCCGGCACGGTCGGCACGCCTGCCTGCATCGCCACCTTGCGGGCCTCGACCTTGTCGCCCAACAGGCTAATGGCTTCATGGCTCGGACCAATAAAAATCAGCCCGGCATCGGTGACAGCCTTAGCGAAAGCAGCGTTTTCGGAGAGGAAGCCATAGCCCGGATGCACAGCATCAACGCCGGTTTCCAGCGCCGCTTTCAGCACGGCCTCGATATTCAGATAGGATTTGGCGGCGGATGGCGGGCCAATCTCCACCGCCTGATCGGCCAGTTTCACCGCCAGCATATCCCGGTCGGCGGCGGAATGAACCTGCACGGTGCGAATGCCGAGCGCCTTGGCCGCCTGGATGATCCGAACGGCAATCTCGCCCCTGTTGGCCACCAGCAGCGACGAGATGCTCATGCCTGCACCTGCGCGATCACCTGACCGGCCATGATCGGCTCATTGTCTTCTGCGACGAAGACGAGACCGGCGCCGGAAGCGTCCGCATGCACTTCATGAAAGGTCTTCATCACCTCAATCAGGCCGATAACATCGCCTTGCATCACCGCGTCTCCATCATTTTTGAAGCTCGGGGCATCGGGAGACGGCTTGCGGTAGAATGTGCCAGGCAGGGGCGATCTGATCTCGTGGGTGCTCATGGCTGTCTCCGATTATTTGAGAATGTCTGAAAGAGGCGAAATGCGAATGCCTTCGGCAACCAGGGCGTCGCGCATATGGCGGACGATGTCGAAAGCGCCCAGCGTGTCGGAATGGAAGCAGATGGTCTCGAACGGGACTTCGATGTCCTTGCCCGTCACCGCCGTCACCTTGCCTTCCAGGCAGGCGCGCAACACCTTACGGGCAATGGCGGCGGGATCGGGACGCCCGACATCGCGGGTAAAGACGATAGAGCCGCTTTCGTCATAATCACGGTCTGCGTAGAATTCCCGCGCCACCGGCTGCCCCGCCTCGCGCGCCGCGATTTCGGTCGCAGAACCCGCCATGCACAGCACATAGGCATTGGGGTTGGCGGTGCGCATATAGTGTACGAAAAGCTGCGCCAATTCGGGGTTAACAGCCATTTCCATATAGAGCGCGCCGTGTGGCTTCACATGTTGCAGGCTTGACCCATGGCGGCGCATGAATTCCTTCAGCGCTCCGACCTGGTAGACGATATCGTTGACCAATTCACGCGGCGTGCCGTTGATCTTGCGGCGGCCAAACCCTTGGAGATCGTCGTAACCGGGATGGGCGCCGATACCGACACCATGCTCCACCGCCAGCCGCACGGTCTCATCCATCAGGTTTGGATCGCCAGCATGAAAGCCGGTGGCGATATTGGCAGAACTGATCAGCCCCATCAAAGCCTGATCGGCGGTATCGCCGATCCGCCAGCGGCCAAAGGCCTCGCCCAGATCACAATTGATATCGACAGATTCAAGCGCCACAGGGAACCTCTATGCTTTATTTTTATGCAAAAAACTCAAGTGCCATCATTTTCGTCAGGAAAAGCTAGGCAGAAAATCGTCATTTGAAAAATGGTATTTTCAGAAAGCCATTATCTGATTTACTGATAACTTTAGATTGGAAGGCTCGAAGAGAAATTTGAATGTTTTTCGGCCCCTAGACCATAAGACCCAGGTGAATATTCCAAGCACTGCAATCAGAAGATTATTCATTCTGATTTTCAGATAGCATTATTAAAAATAAAGATGGGAATTCGTGTCATGTCGCTCAGTCTTCGCCAGATCCGCTATTTCGTGGCGACCGCCGAATCCGGGCAGGTCTCGCAGGCCGCCATCAACCTCGCCATCTCACAATCGGCGGTGACCACGGCGATCAAGGAGCTTGAAACCATTGTCGGCGCGCCGCTGTTCGAGCGTACGCCGCATGGCATGGACCTGACCGAAGCCGGGCGTCTGCTGCTGTCCCAGGCCTATGACATCTTGCGGAAGGTTGATGACATCACCACGCTCAACCCCGTCACCGGCAAGGTGCAGGGCAAGCTCAGCGTTGCTGCCAGCTATACGGTGATCGGTTACTTTCTGCCGCTGCATATCGAGCGGTTGAAACGGCAGTTTCCGGGTGTCGATATCCAGCTGTTCGAACTCAACCGGGAAAGCGTCGAGGAAGGTCTGCTCGCCAATCGCTATGACGTCGCCGTGCTGCTGACATCAAACATTCTCAACCCGGAACTGACCACCGAAACGCTGCTGAATTCGCAGCGGCGGCTTTGGCTCCCCGCCCGCCATCCACTGCTGACCCGTCCCTCGGTCGGGCTGAAGGACGTAGCAGAGGAAAACTATATCATGCTGACCGTAGACGAAGCCTCGCATACCACGCTGAAATACTGGAGCCCGACGCCCTACCAGCCGAAGGTGACGCTGCGGACATCCTCGGTCGAAGCCGTGCGCTCGCTGGTCGCCAATGGCCAAGGCGTCGCCATTCTCTCCGATATGGTGCATCGGCCATGGTCACTGGAGGGCAGACGGATCGAGACGGTCACGCTGACCGACCCGGTACCATCAATGGATGTCGGCCTTGCCTGGCGGCGCAATGCGGAGTTCAGCCCGGCCATGGAGGCGTTCCGCGCCTATTTCCGGCGGGCCTTTCATATTCCGGGGTAGGTTTCCCTGCCCCGGAACCATAAGCAAATATCAGGCCAGACCGCCAATATGGAAGGTCTTCATTTCCAGATATTCCTCGATGCCGATCTGCGCACCTTCCCGGCCAAGGCCGGATTGCTTGACGCCGCCAAACGGTGCCACTTCCGTGGAAATCGCCCCGGTATTCAGGCCGATCATCCCCGCTTCCAGCGCCTCGGCCACCCGCCAAGAGCGCTTCAGGCTCTCGGTGTAGAAATAGGCTGCCAAACCGAAGGGCGTGCCATTGGCAATCTCCAGCGCTTCTTCCTCGGTTTCAAACTTGAACAGCGGCGCGACGGGGCCAAAGGTTTCCTCGCTGGCCAGCAGCATGTCGGTGGTGGCCCCGGTCAATACCACCGGTGCCGTAAACTGCGCACCCTGCGGCAATCTGTGCGCATCGGTGACGATCTTCGCACCCTTGGAAACGGCATCCTCGACATGCTGACGGATCTTGCCAATCGCCGCTTCGTTGATCATCGGTCCAATGGAAACGCCTTGCTCGGTTCCGGGGCCAACCTTCATGGCATTGACGCGAGCGGTCAGCTTGGCCGCGAAGGCATCGTAGACACCTGATTGAACCAGGATACGGTTGGCGCAAACGCAAGTCTGGCCGCCATTGCGGAATTTGCAGAGAATCGCACCTTCGACCGCCAGATCAAGATCGGCATCGTCAAACACGATGAACGGCGCATTGCCGCCCAGCTCCAGGCTGAGCTTCTTGATCGTATCGGCAGCACCGCGCATCAACAGTGATCCGACCCGGGTCGAGCCGGTGAAGGAAATTTTGCGCACGACGTCATTGGCCATGATTTCATTGCCGATCTCGGTCGGCATGCCGGTGACGATATTGATGACGCCAGCCGGAATACCGGCACGCTCGGCCAGCACACCCAGCGCCAGCGCCGAATAGGGCGTGAAATCCGAGGGCTTGATGACCACGGTGCAGCCCGCCGCCAAGGCGGGGGCCACTTTGCGGGTGATCATTGCATTGGGGAAATTCCAGGGCGTGATGATGCCGCAGACACCAACCGGCTCCTTCAGAACGACGATGCGGCGGTCAGTGGTTGGCGAAGGAATGGTATGGCCACCGATGCGGCGGGCCTCTTCCGAAAACCACTTGACGAAGGAGGCACCGTAGCGGATTTCGCCGCGCGCCTCATCCAGCGGTTTGCCCTGTTCCATCGTCAGAATCAGCGCCAGATCCTCGATATGCTCGATCATCAGTCCGTACCAGGCTTCCAGCAATGCGGCGCGCTCGGCATGGGTCTTTTTCTTCCAGGGCTTGAAGGCCTTTTCGGCGGCCTTGATGGCGGCGCGTGTATCATCGGCCCCCATATCCGGCACCTTGCCGATCACTGCTTGCGTCGCGGGATCGATGACATCGATTACCTTGGCGGAGGCCGCATCGACCCATTCGCCGCCAATCAGGCCCTGCTGGCGCAGCAATGTCTTGTCTTTGAGATTATGCATAGGAAGTCCTTGATAGAGTGAGACGAAAGGTCCGTCCTGCCATTGAAACATAGGTAGCGATATCGCAGGCACCATTGGAGTTGGAAAATATTTAGTATCCACGCTCGCGATCAACAAGGCCAATCATCTGTTCACCGGATTGATGTCGACGGATATTGTCGATCACCGCCACGGCCGCAGTCTCCGGCTGGGTGACGCTGGCGATATGGGGCGTGATGATCACATTCGCCTGCCGCCATAAAGGGTGGTCCGGTGGCAGCGGTTCAGGATCGGTGACATCGAGAAAGGCGCTGGCGAGATGGCCGCTATCGAGCACTGCCAGCAACGCCGCCTGATCCAGTTGTGCCCCACGCCCGACGTGAACGATAGATGCTCCGCGCGGCAGGCTTGCAAACAGTTCGGCATTGAGGAAATGCCGGGTCTCTGATGTCAGGGGCAAAAGACAGACGAGAATATCGGTCTGCTCCAGCAGATCCGGCAGGGCCTCTAGTCCGGCATGGCAGGTAACGCCATCGATTTCACGCGGCGAACGACTCCAGCCCGACAGCTGAAAGCCGAAAGGCTTCAACCGCTCCAGCGCCGCCTGCCCCAGCAGGCCCAGGCCCAGCACCGTCACCCGTCGTGCAGGCGCCTGGGATATCGGCAGGGGCTGCCATTCACCTCGCTGTTGCTGGCCAATATAGGCTGGCAGCCTGCGATGAACGGAAAGCACGGCAAGGGTGATATATTCCTGCATCATCCGCACGATGCCATCCTCCACCATTCGCACCAGCTTGACGGTATCGGGCAACCGGGCGGGATCGAACTGATCGACACCGGCGCCGATGCAAAACAGCACTTCGAGATTGGTGTAGCGCTCGATCTCCTCCGGCATCGACCAGGTCATCAGATAGCGGATACGCTCAGGATCGACCGTCGATGGCGCAACATGAAAATCCACATCCGGCATGTCGCGTGCGAAGGCCTGCGCGAAGACCGCGCCACGCGCCGGATCTGAGTTGAAAAGAAAGGCCATGATTATCCTAAAACTGCACCGTCCTCTCTCATGTCATTCAAGAGGCCGGCGCGACAAAATGAGCGTCGGAGGTGAACGTAACGCGCTTTCATCAGGCTAAGTGTCGCTCTTGATGGGTTTTTCGATAAAACATGCTGGAAATTGCTGCGGTTTCAGTGGAATCTATTGCCTTGGACAGCTTTAGATAAGCATCGGTCGCTGCTGCAAACCTACCCGATGCAAGGAAGACAATGTGACGGTGAAAACGTCGATCCAGGTGGAATCCTTTGAACTGACGTTGACCGACATTCATGATGTCGGCATCGAGCACCTGCATGGGCTTTCCGTCGCCGTCGGCTGGCCGCACCGGACGGAGGATTGGGCTTTTCTGCTGGCAAATGGCCAAGGCGTCGCAGCCATTGACCCTATCGACCGGGTGCTTGGCTCGGCCATGTGGTTTCCCATGGACGAAAATTTCGCCACCATCGGCATGGTGATCACCTCGCCACGCCTGCAAACGCAGGGCACGGGCCGCTGGCTGATGGAGCATATCCTCGGCAGCATTCCCGTTGCACGGCTGGGGCTGAACTCCACCCGTGCGGCAAGACGCCTCTATCGCAGCATCGGCTTTGCCATCGAAGCCCCGGTCTTTCAGTGTCAGGGCGAGGCAAGACTGCCGCCGGAGACAGCAAAGCCAGCCGATGGCGCAGAGCTGCGCGCGATAACATCAGAGGATTTGCCAGATATCGCCGCGCTGGATGAACTTGCCTTCGGTGCAAATCGCCAGCGATGGCTTGGCAACCTCCTGCCCCTATCGGAAGGCGTGGCACTTGTGCGTGCTGGAAAAATAGTGGCTTTTGCCCTCTCCCGGCCCTTTGGGCGTGGCCACGTCATCGGTCCTGTGGTTGCCGCCAGCGATGAAGATGCCATCGCCGTGACGCGACCTCATGTCGCACGCCATCAGGGGCGGTTCCTGCGGCTCGATACGCGGCATGGCTCCGGAGCCTTTGCCGAATTTCTGCTGGAATCCGGGCTTTCCCTGTTCGATACCGTCACCACCATGTCGCTGCGAGCGCCGTGGCCAGTCGGACCAAAAGGGGAACCGAGCGCCGATGACAAGGGCCACTCAGAGCCCCATGCCATCACTTATGGATTGGCGAGCCAGGCACTGGGTTGACTAACACACCCGGACAGTCGTAAAGCGGCGCTCCCCTATCGGTTCGCAGGTGATTGACCGCTGCTTCGCGGTCTCTCCCTCTGGCTGGTGAAACACTATTTTAACATCCATGTCTTACAGCGCGAAGCGTCGGCGACGACACCAGCGTCACGCTGTAACATATTCAATATACTGCATAATTTTCAACCCAATCGCTTGCGGTCGGGCCGATTATGCTGTAGCAGCGCCACCCCGGCATCTCACCGCCGGGCCATTCATGAGTTGCGAGTATTATGCCAAGATTGACCCCTTCCGCTCCGGTATTTCATCGGAAAATCGAAACCTTTTGCGAAGTGCGGCTTGCGCCAGCGCTTGCCAAATCCGATTACCAGAATTTGCGCAGCTATATGCTCGGGCTGATCGTCCGTCAGGCCACCCCGCCACTGCATGGCGGCCGTCCGAACTGGAAAGAAATCGGCGCCACCTGTCTGCTCAGCGAAGACGGCTTGGTCACCGCGCGCCGCGAAGGCCGCCATGCTTTTGAAGCGATCATGCGCTGGGTCACGCTGGCCCAGAAGGCCAAGGCTGCGCCCGCTCCAGCCCCTACCCCGGTAGCCCGTCCCGCCGCAGCCAAGACCATGATCCGTCCGGTCGGCATGCGCACCGTCTCGGCCAACAGCAACCGCCGCCCGGTAGAGCGGATGCCCGCTGCGACCACAGCAACCACCACGACTCGCGTCGCATTTGCCCCCAAGAAGGCTGGCGTTCGCGGCTGAAATGTATACGGACCGGCCCTATGCGGGCCGGTCGTCTAGCTGATATTTCTCAGCCGTTGCGAAACGCATACCCATAGCCGTTCAGGGCCGGCGCTCCGCCAAGATGGGCGTAGAGCACTTTCGAGCCTTCCGGGAAATATCCCTTCTTCACCAGATCGATCATGCCCTGCATGGATTTCCCCTCATAGACGGGATCGGTGATCATTCCTTCCAGGCGGCCCACAAGACGAATGGCATCCTTGGTTTCTTCCGAAGGCACGCCGTAAACCGGATAGGCATAATCCTCGACCAGAACAATGTCTTCCTGACGCATGTCACGGCCAAGCTTGACCAGATCCGCTGTGCGCTGGGCAATCTCCAGCACCTGGGTGCGGGTTTGCTCCGGGGTGAAGGAGGCATCAATGCCGATGACATGGTCGGCGCGGCCATCCTTGGCAAAGCCAACCGCCATGCCCGCATGGGTTGAACCGGTCACAGTGCAGACGACGATATAATCGAACGCAAATCCCAGTGCCGCTTCCTGCGCCCGCACTTCCTCGGCAAAGCCGACATAGCCCAGCCCACCATATTTATGCACGGAGGCACCTGCCGGAATGGCATAAGGCTTTCCGCCCCCCGCCTTCACTTCTTCAATCGCCTCCTCCCAGCTGCGGCGGATGCCGATATCGAATCCGTCATCGACCAGCCGCACATCCGCACCCATGATGCGTGACAGCATGATATTGCCGACCCGGTCGTAAACCGCGTCCTCATGTGGCACCCAGGCTTCCTGCACGAGCCGGCATTTAAAGCCGATCTTGGCAGCGACAGCCGCCACCATCCGGGTATGGTTGGACTGGACGCCGCCAATCGACACCAGCGTATCGGCCCCGGAGGCAATGGCGTCGGGGATGATATATTCCAGCTTGCGCAGCTTGTTGCCACCAAAGGCCAGACCCGAATTGCAATCCTCCCGCTTGGCGTAAAGCTGCACTTTGCCACCGAGATGATCGGTCAGCCGCTCCAGCTTCTCGATCGGTGTGGGACCAAAGGTCAGCGGGTAACGTTCAAAAGCGTCGAGCATGGAATCCTCTTTGGAAATGGTGGTTGATAATGTTCGGATGCTAGACTCTTAGAAGTGAAAGGTGCTTTCTAAGTTGTGATATAAAATGCGTTATATTTCACTTTTTTGGAAATAACTGATATATATTCTGCTATTTAACCTCTGAAAATGGAAGATCCTTTCATGAATGAATCGCTGGATCGCATCGACCTGAAAATGATCCGCCTGTTGCAGAAAAACGGTCGTCTGACCAATGCCGAACTGGCAGAGCAGGCCTCAATCAGCCCGGCGACTTGCTACAGGCGTACGCAGAAGCTGTTTGCGCAGGGCTATATCACCGGCGTGCGGGCCATGGTGGCACCCGCCAAGGTGAACCGGGCGGCGCTGGTCATGGTCGGCGTGGTGCTGGACCGGTCAACAGCGGACAGTTTTGCAGAGTTTGAAGCGGCGGTGGCCAAGCTGAATTTCGTGCTGGATTGCCATCTGGTGGCCGGTGATTTCGATTATTTTCTGAAAATCCGGGTCGGCGACATGGCCGATTTCAACCGCATTCACGGCAGCCAGTTGATCGCCCTGCCCGGCGTGCGGCAAACCCGAACCTTCTTCGTAATGAAGGAAGTGGTCGATAACCGGGCGCTGGAATTCTGATTAGCCAGCATCCGCCGTGGCGCGGGCAAATGCCGCCAACACCGTGCGCTCCGAGCGAACCAGATAAGCATCCAGTGCGGCAGCCGCCTCTTTCGCCTTGTCGGCTTCCAGCAGGCCGAGGATTTCGCCATTCAATTCCACGAAGGGCGCGTGCAGCAATTCCGGATCGTCCAGCAGGCCGAAGCTCAATCGTAATTCCGCAGCGATTCGCGTATAAAATTCACTGAGGCGGCTGCTGTCGGCGAGATCGACGATGGCGGCATGAAACTGCATATTGGCGCTGCCGACCCCCAGCCAGTCGCGGCCATTGCGACAGGCCCGCGCGGTTTCCACCGCCAACCGCATCCGCCGGACAGCGGGATGACCGGAAAACGCCTGTTCCAGCGCCTTGCATTCCACCAGCCGCCGCACCCTGTAGATATCGATGATCGAGGCCATGCTGGGCGTGGCGACAAACACACCGCGATTGGCCTCATGGCGCAGCAAGCCATCCTTGGTCAGCAGCCGGAAGGCTTCCCGCAGGGAATTGCGCGACACGTCGAGCCGGGTGCTGAGTGCTGCCTCCGACAGCCGCTGGCCCGGCTTCAACTCCCCGGCGATCAGCTGATCGCGGATTTTTGTCACCAGCCGCTCCGCCAGCGAAAGGCTTTCATCCTCGTCTGCCATAGGTCCCTCTTGCCCAACCGCGAAGATGTTCAGCGGCTGCCATCTTTCGCCGGGACTATTGCCGATGCCCTCCGGCAGAGCAAGGCAGCGCAGAAAACCGGGCAGACTTGCCCACATCATTGGCATGTCCTGCCAATATCGCAAGCATTTCGCCCATGAAATAAACAGAATGATGGAACGATAAAATAAAATTGTTCAACAATATTGACGGAATTGTGAAACGTGGCAGACTGGCTGCATGGATCATCCGCAGAGGGGCGGATGACGATGACCATGGAGCCTCCCAATGGCGCAGAACCACGTCCCAGCGCGCGATCCGCAGAAGATCGCCGTGACAAATAATTCAGGACCACAATCCCCCAAAACCCGACGCGCCGCGCTGACAGCGGCGGTTTTCCTGATGGCAACATCAGCAATCGGGCCGGGCTTCATTACCCAGACAGCCACCTTTACCGCGACCATGGGAGCAGCCTTCGCGTTCGGCATCCTCGCCTCGATCATCATCGACTTCGTCGTCCAGCTGAATATCTGGCGGATCGTCACACTCACCCGGATGCGCGCCTCAGATATTGCCAATGCCGCCATTCCCGGCTCCGGCTATCTGCTTGCCGTTCTGGTGATTATCGGCGGGCTGTTCTTCAATATCGGCAATATCGGCGGCACCGGCCTTGGCCTCAACGCCATGCTCGGCCTTGACCCGAAATGGGGCGGCGCCATCAGCGCCCTGCTGTCCATTGGCATTTTCCTATCAAAGCGCGCAGGGCTGGCAATCGACCGCTTCATCATCGTCGCTGGCTTGCTGATGATCGCCCTGACGCTGTTTGTCGCCTATGTATCCGGCCCGCCACTGTTTGAGGCACTGCGCCAGACGATCCTGCCCGACACCATCAATTTTGCCACCATCACCACCATTGTCGGCGGCACGGTCGGCGGTTACATCACCTATTCCGGCGCGCATCGCCTGCTGGACAAGGGCACCGTCGGCATTGAAAATCTCGGTGCCGTCAACCGCGCCGCCTTGACCGGCATCGCCGTGACGGGCGTCATGCGTTATGTGCTGTTCCTGGCTGTGCTTGGCGTCGTCGCCAGCGGTGTGGTCATCGACATTTCCGGCAAAAGCGCCAATCCGGCTGCACAAGCCTTCCAGAGCGCCGCCGGTAATATCGGACTTCGCCTGTTTGGCGTCATCTTCTGGGCCGCCGCCATCACCAGCGTCATCGGCGCAGCCTATACATCGGTCTCGTTCCTGACCGCCTTCAAACAGGATATGAGCGAGCGGGCGCGCAATCTCGCCACCGTGGCATTCATCGCCATTTCGCTGTTCTTCTACATCATCATGACCACCCCGCCCGCGCAAATGCTGGTCTTCGTTGGTGGCCTGAACGGGTTGATCCTACCTATCGGCCTGTCGATCTTTATCTATGCCGCCTGGGCGCGGTCCGACCTGATGGGCGGCTATCGCTATCCGCGCTGGCTATTGATCCTCGGCGTCCTCACCTGCGCGCTGACATGGTACATGGCCTATAAATCGGTCGGGCCAATCTTCGCCCTGCTTGGCCTGTAAACGCTGAAGCTTTAAACAAGGAAGGAACGCACATGGCTGCCATCGATCTCAACAGCGACCTTGGAGAAAGCTACGGCGCCTGGAGCATGGGCGACGATAGCGCCATGCTGGCCGTGGTTTCCAGCGCCAATATCGCCTGCGGTTTTCATGCGGGCGACCCGTCCGGCATCTGGAAAACCGTCAAGGCCGCTGCTAAAAACGGCGTATCGATTGGTGCCCATGTGTCCTATCCTGACCGCGTCGGCTTTGGCCGGCGCGACATGGACGTGACCAGTGAAGAGCTGATCGCCGACGTGATCTACCAGATCGGCGCCCTGAAAGGCATGGCGGCTGCCGCCGGCACCTCAGTTACTTATGTTAAGCCGCATGGTGCGCTGTACAACCGGATCGCCAATGATGCCCGTCAGGGCCAGGCTGTGATCGATGCCATCAACGCCATCGATCCCTCGCTGGTGCTGATGGGTCTGGCAGGCGCACCCATCCTTGAGCTGGCCCGCATGTCAGGCCTGAGCACCGTGGCGGAAGCCTTTGCCGACCGCGCCTATACGCCGGAAGGCCAGCTCGTCTCGCGCCGGGAACCGGGCGCGGTTCTGCATGACGCGGAAAAGATCGCCAGCCGCATGGTGCAGCTTGCCCGCCAAGGCACGTTGGAAGCCATCGATGGCAGCGTGATCAAGGTCGAGGCGCAGTCGATCTGCGTGCATGGCGACAGCCCCGGCGCTGTCGCCATTGCCCAGGAAATCCGCAGGCGCTTCGAGGCTGAGGGCATTGCCGTCCAGCCGTTTCTAACAGCATAGGGGGAGAGACAATGATTGCCTTGAAGCATCTGGCGCATTGGGATGTCGAACCGGCTCGTGCTGCCCGCGCCCGTTATCGCAATGGAGCTGTGGAACCGACATCTGGCGTCGCCCCCGGCTTTACCCAGGCCAACATGATCGTGCTGCCACGCGACTGGGCCTTTGACTTCCTGCTCTATGCGCAACGCAATCCCAAGGCCTGCCCGGTCCTTGACGTCTCCGATCCCGGTTCGCATCTGACCGAACTCGCCAAGGGCGCCGATCTGCGCACCGACCTGCCGCTCTACCGGATCTGGCGCGATGGCAAGCTGGCCGAGGAAACACCCGATGCCACCGCCGCCTGGGCCGAGCATCCCGATCTCGTCAGCTTCCTGATCGGATGCAGCTTCACCTTTGAGACGCCGATGGTGGAAGCGGGCATCGAGATCCGCCACATGACCGATAAAAGCAATGTACCGATGTATTTGACCAATCAACCCTGCCGCCCGGCAGGCCGTTTGCATGGCAATATGGTGGTGTCGATGCGGCCAATCCCCGCCTCGCGGGTTGCCGATGCCGCGACAATTTCCGGTCGGTTTCCGGCGGTGCATGGCGCGCCGGTTCATGTCGGCGCGCCGGAACAGATCGGTATTGTCGATCTTGCCAAGCCGCAATTCGGCGATCCCGTGCGCATCGAGCCGGGCGAAGTGCCGGTGTTCTGGGCCTGTGGCGTCACCCCGCAAGCAGCCGTGATGGCGTCGGGCGTCCCATTTGCCATCACCCATGCGCCCGGCCACATGTTCATCACCGATATTCCCGATTCCGCCTATCACGCCTGAGGTTCCGATGCGCTTTCTCCCCGTCAGCCTGACGACGATGCTGGTCGAGCTTGCCGATCTCGATGAGACCCTGGCTTTGTTCGCCTCGCTTCAGGCAAGCCCCGTCCCCGGCATCGATGAAATGGTGCCCGCCGCCCGGACCTTAATGATCCGGTTTCGCCCGCAGACGATCCGCGCGGAAGCCCTGGCGGCTGAGGTCAGCACCCGCGACCTGTCCGCCAAACTGGCACCATCCGATCATCTGGTCGAAATACCCGTAGACTATGACGGCGAAGATCTGGCCGACGTGGCGGAACTGACCGGACTTGCCGTGGAAGAGGTTATTCGACGCCATACGGAAAGCACATTCACGGTTGCTTTTTGTGGCTTTGCACCGGGCTTCGGCTATCTCGTCGGCGGTGACCCCGCCTTGCATGTGCCGCGCCGCAAAAGCCCGCGTACCCGCATTCCCGCTGGTGCCGTGGCCCTGGCAGGTGCCTTTAGCGGGGTCTATCCGCAGGCCAGCCCCGGCGGCTGGCAAATCATCGGCGTCACACCGGTAAAAATGTGGGATCTCAGCCGCGATCCACCAGCACTGTTTCAGCCCGGCTATCAGGTGCGTTTCACCGATATGGCAAAAGCGGTCCATTCGGTTGCCGTTACGGTAAGCGCAGCAGCCCCTGCCAATCCGGCTGATGAGCTTTCCGATGTGGATGGCGCGCCGCATTTCACCGTGCTAGCCGCCCCCATGCCTGCGGTATTCCAGGATCTTGGCCGTCTCGGCCAGACAGGCCAGGGGGTTTCGGCCTCCGGCGCCTTGGACCAAGGGGCCTTGAAGGCAGCCAATCGGGTGGTGGGCAATCCATCTGATTTCCCGTGTCTGGAAATCACGCTTGGTGGCTTTTCTTTTGAAAGCGATAGACGCGCGGTCATCGCGCTGACCGGTGCGCCCTGCCCGGTCACTATTCGGGATACCTCTGGCCGAGTCACTCAGGCTGAAACCTATCAGCCGATTTCGCTGGAACCCGGCGATACCATCAGCCTTGGCCAGCCTCCACAGGGCATGCGCAGCTATCTTGCCGTGCGGGGTGGCTTTGCGGTCCAGCCAGTGCTGGGCAGCTATGCCACGGATACGCTGGCCGTCGTCGGCCCTGAAGCGGTGACGGCAGGAACTGTTTTGACGCTGAAGGGCAGCAGCGAGGGTCTCACCTCCGTTTCCCTGCATGAATCTCCACTGCAGACCCTGCCGAGTGCAGGCGATATCGTCACGCTGGACGTCGTACTAGGCCCGCGCACCGACTGGTTTACCGAAAGGGGTCTGGCGACCCTGACGGACCAGCTTTGGCAAGTGACGCCTCAATCCAGCCGCGTCGGCATCCGGCTAGCGGGCGACATGCCGCTGGAACGGATCGATAGCGCCGAACTGCCAAGCGAAGGCACCGCCACCGGTGCCATTCAGGTTCCCCATAGCGGCCAGCCGGTTCTGTTTCTCGCCGACCATCCGCTGACCGGTGGCTATCCTGTCATCGGCACGGTTGCCGAATATCATCTGGATCTTGCGGTACAGATCCCGATCAACGCCCGCATCCGCTTTCGGCCCATTGCCCCTTTCGCAGACATCGCCCCTGCCCCCACCCCTGTCCTTGGCCCTGCCGCGAACGCATAACGATAAAAGAGGAGACACCGATGAAGAAAGTGCTGATCGCCAACCGAGGCGAAATCGCCGTTCGCATCATCCGCGCCTGTCGCGATTACGGGCTGCAATCGGTCGCGGTCTATGCCGATCCGGATATTGACGCATTGTTCGTGCAGCTTGCCGATGAGGCCTATGGGCTATCAGGCGCCAAGCCGCCAGAGACTTATCTCGATATCGCCAAGCTGATCGATATTGCCAAACGATCCGGGGCAGACGCCGTCCATCCCGGCTACGGCTTTCTGTCGGAGCGCGCCGAATTTGCGCGCGCGGTCATCGATGCCGGTCTGACCTGGATCGGCCCCGATCCGCAGGTTATCGAAGCGCTGGGCGACAAGGTCGAGGCACGGCGGATTGCCACCAGCGTCGGCGCGCCACTGGTGGCAGGCAGCGACGGGCCGGTGGACACCGCCGAGGAGGTCATTGCCTTTGCCGAGCGTCACGGCCTGCCGGTCGCCATCAAGGCGGCCCATGGCGGCGGTGGACGCGGCTTGAAAGTCGCCTGGAAAATGGAAGAAATCCCGGAGCTTTACGCATCGGCTGTGCGCGAAGCGACCGTGGCTTTTGGCCGGGGCGAATGCTTTCTGGAACGCTTCCTCGACCGGCCGCGCCATATCGAAGCGCAGGTGATTGCCGATAAGCACGGCACCGTGCTGGTGCTCGGCACCCGCGATTGCTCCTTGCAGCGGCGAAACCAGAAACTGGTGGAAGAGGCTCCTGCCCCCTTCCTCACCGATGCTCAACGCCAATCCATCCATGATGCCGCCAAGGCAATCTGCGCGGCAGCGGGCTATAGCGGTGCGGGAACGGTGGAGTTCCTGCTGGGTGTCGATGGCACGATTTCCTTCCTCGAGGTGAATACCCGGCTACAGGTTGAGCATCCGGTGACGGAAGAAACCACTGGCATCGATCTCGTCATCGAACAGTTCCGGGTAGCAGAAGGCCTGCCCCTGGCGATCACGCAAACACCGGTCCCACGCGGCCATTCCATTGAGTTTCGCATCAATGCCGAAGATCCGGGTCGTGGCTTTCTGCCAACGCCCGGCACCATCACCCGGTTTGCGGCCCCGTCCGGCCCCGGCGTGCGGCTCGATAGCGGTGTGGATACCGGCTCAACCATTCCTGGCGTCTATGATTCGTTGATGGCCAAGCTGATCGTTACCGGTGCCACCCGCGAGCAAGCCTTGCAAAGGGCAAGACGCGCCCTGAAGGAATTCCAGATCGAAGGCGTGGCAACCGTACTCCCCTTCCACCGTGCCGCCATGGAAACCGCCGATTTCATCGGCACCGACGGCTTCAAGGTCCATACCCGTTGGATCGAGACCGATTTCGCCGCCATGCCCGAGGCGGCCATGCGACCGGAGCCCATCGCTGACACGTCGCTGATCCGCACCCATGTGGAAATCGATGGCAAGCGCCATGCCCTCGGCATTCCCGCCCAGCTTCTCGCCGGGCTTGGCAGTCTCTCAGTCAATGCCGGACAGGCAGCTAAAGGCGATGCGGGAAATACGCCGGAAAAAGGCGCCGTCATCGCACCGGTGTCCGGCACGGTTCAATCCTTCAAGGTGAAGGATGGAGATCAAGTTCAGGCAGGTGATCTTCTCGCTGTTATGGAGGCGATGAAGATGGAGACGCAGATCATCGCGACATCAGCCGGCACCGTCAGTCTCATTGCCAGCGAAGGCGACTATCTGGCTGCGGGAAGCCTGCTCTTGAAGATTATCGCGTAAAGACGTTTAGTTTTCTCCACCCTTGGAACAACCCAAGGGTGGAGACGGGCAATGCCGTTTCAAAAAATCAGGCAAAATCCAGCGCGCGGTCGCCGTCTTCATCCTTGATGCGGGTCGGCAGTCCGATATGGTTGAGAATGTTGAGGAAAGGCCGTGGCGGCAATTCTTCAACATTGGCCATTTTCTTCACGTCCCATTCGCCGGTTGCCACCAGCATGGCAGCCGCGACGGGCGGAACGCCAGCCGTGTAGGAAATGCCCTGGGAGCCGACTTCGTTATAGGCTTCCTTATGGTCAGCGACGTTGTAGATGAAGACGGTCTTTTCCTTGCCGTCCTTCAGCCCCTTCACATAGTCGCCAATGCAGGTCTTGCCTTCATAGTCGGGCGCCAGCGATGACGGGTCGGGCAGGCAAGCCTTGACCACTTTCAGCGGCACAACTTCGGAGCCATCGGCCAACTTCACTGGCTGTTCGGACAGGAGACCAATGCTCTTCAGCACGGTGAACACATTGATATAGTGATCGCCGAAGCCCATCCAGAAACGCACATCGGCGCCGTCCATGTTCTTGGCCAATGAATGCACTTCGTCATGACCGCAGAGATAGGCGCGGCGCGTGCCAACCACCGGCAGGTCGTAGTCCTTGCCGATCTCGAACATCTTGTTGACCTGCCATTCGCCCTTCTGCCAGGAATAGACGACGCCGGTAAACTCACGGAAATTGATTTCTGGATCAAAATTGGTGGCGAAATATTTGCCATGGCTGCCGGCATTGATATCGACGATATCGACATCGGTGACCTTGTCGAGATATTCGTCCTTGGCAAGGCGGGCATAGGCATTGACCACGCCGGGATCGAACCCAGCGCCGAGAATGGCGGTAATGCCCTTCTCTTCACATTCCGCGGCCCGCTTCCATTCGTAGTTTCCGTACCATGGCGGCGTTTCACAGATCTTGTTCGGCTCTTCGTGGATCGCCGTGTCGATATAGGCGACGCCGGTATCCATGCAGGCGCGCAACACCGACATATTGAGGAAGGCGGTGCCGACATTGATGACGATCTGCGAGCCGGTCTTTTCGATCAGCGCCTTGGTGGCGTCGATATCCAGCGCATCGAGCGCATGGCCTTCCAGCACGCCCGGCTGCTTCATGGCGTTCTTTTCATGCACGGAGGCGATGATGGCGTCGCATTTGCCCTTGGTGCGCGAGGCGATATGGATATCGCCCAATACGTCGTTGTTCTGGGCGCATTTATGCGCAACGACCTGGGCGACGCCGCCAGCGCCGATAATGAGCACGTTCTTCTTCATGATGCGGACTAACTCCTTTTGTCCAATCGTCAGAAGCCTCAGGAGAGGCTTTGTTCAAAGTCCGCGTAGGAAAATTCGCGGACAGTCCTGATGCTGCCATCCAGTTCACGGATGGCGATGGACGGCATTTTCACGCCGTTAAACCAGTTCTTCTTGACCATCGTATAGCCTGCGGCATCCTGGATGGAAATCCGGTCGCCGACCTTCAAGGCTTCAGGGAAACGAAACTCGCCAAATACATCGCCAGCCAGGCACGATTTGCCGCAGATCATATAGCTGTGGTCGCCTGCATTCGGCTCCAGCTTGGCGGTTTCGCGGTAGATCAGCAGGTCGAGCATATGAGCCTCAATTGAGCTATCGACGATAGCGAGGTTCTTACCATTATACAGCGTATCCAGAACCGAGACTTCCAGCGTCGTCGATTTGGTGATCGAGGCCTCACCCGGCTCCAGATAGACCTGGACGCCATATTTGCCCGAAAACCGCTTCAACCGCTCGGCAAACTGTGCCAGCGGATAATCCTCGCCGGTAAAGTGTATGCCGCCGCCAAGGCTGACCCATTCGGCACGATGCAGAAGCGAGCCGAATTTCGCCTCGATATCCGAGAGCATGGTGTCGAACAGGGCGAAATCCTTGTTTTCGCAATTGTTATGGATCATGAAGCCGCTGATGCGGTCCATGACCTTTTCCACCTTGGCGGCATCCCATTCCCCAAGCCGCGAAAACGGCCGGGCCGGATCGGCCAGATCAAAGCTGGACGAACTGACCTGCGGGTTCAGCCTCAAGCCACGGGTAATGCCGGAGGCCTTGTCGCCATAGCGCTCCAACTGGCCTACCGAATTGAAGATGATCTTGTCGGCGTGGGAAATCACCTCGTCGATTTCATTGTCGCCATAGGCAACGCTATAGGCATGGGTCTCACCGCCGAATTTTTCGCGGCCGAGCCGGACCTCGTAGAGCGAGGACGAGGTGGTGCCATCCATATACTCGCGCATCAGGTCGAAGACCGACCAGGTGGCAAAACATTTCAACGCCAGCAAAGCCTTGGCACCGGAGGTCTCGCGCAGAAGCGCAATCTTTTCCATATTGGAAAGAAGCTTGCTCTTGTCGATGAGATAAAACGGGGTCTGAAGCACGATGGCCACGCCTTTCCATGAATTCGAAGGGGTCGTTTAAGAAATCTGGCCCTTGAAGGCAAGTCGCTCCGGCCTTTTCCCGGAAAAATGCTTCAACCTGATGACACGACATTACTTTTTCATGCCGAAAAGGGCTTATATCCTCCCGGATGAAGATATTACGAATATCTCAAATGCATCAGTGACTTGAGCTTGTCGCAAATTCGAGCGGATTTTCGCCATGGAGATGCTAAAGACTGGCGGAAGCATTGCGGAGAAAGACCATGATGGACAAAGCGGTTCTGACGGATCATCGCGAATATTCTGCCGATCAGGGCAATCTTCTGGACACATGGTCCATTGAGGTCACTCCGCGAACATCGGCGAAAATCGACAGTTTCCAGGCTCTGCTGCCAGCGGGTACCCGAATCTACATCGCCCATGTCGATGGGACGCCTTTCGAGGACATGGTTGCGACCGCCAGGCGCCTTCACGAAGAAGGCTTTCCGGTCATGCCACATATTCCGGCCCGAAGCCTAGCCGATGCCACGCAACTGGAAGACCTGTTGAAGCAATACCGGGATGAAGCCGATGTACGCCAGGCACTTCTGCTGGCTGGCGGCATTACAAAGCCACGCGGCACGCTTTCCAGTTCGATGCAGCTGATTGAAACCGGGGTGTTCGACAGGCTCGGCTTTACTCACCTGCATATTGCCGGGCACCCCGAAGGCAACCGCGATATCGATGCCGATGGCTCCACCACGCAAATCGATGCGGCGCTGCGCTGGAAGCTCGACTTCTCCAGCCGGACGGATGCGCAAATGGCCATTGTGACCCAATTTGCCTTCGATGCCAAAGTCATCATCGACTGGGCCGAGCGAATCGATGCCCTCGGAATCGGATTGCCGATCCATGTCGGCATTGCCGGTCCCGCCAAGCTTCAGACACTGATCAAATATGCAATCTCCTGCGGCGTCGGCCCCTCCTTGAAAGTGCTGCAAAAACGCGCGCTCGACCTGCGCAAATTGCTGATGCCTTATGAGCCCACGGATATGGTTGGGCAGTTGAACACCTACAAGGCTGAAAATCCGCAGAGCAATATCAGTAAGCTGCATCTGTTTCCACTCGGCGGCATCGAGCCTGCGGCCCGGTGGATCGGCCAATATAAGCCCTGACGAGGATTATCCAGTTTTGGTTTTGGAACCTGCAAAAGCGGCAATGACAGCCACGCAAAACACCGAGATGATGAAAATCGCCCCGGACATTGCATAGATCGTTGGCGACGCGCCACCATTCATCTTGCCAAATAGCACGACCGGAAGGGTATTCTGCCGCCCAGCCAGATAGAAGGCGCGGGTAAACTCGTTCAGCGACAAAAGAAACGAGAAGATAAAAGCACTGATCAGGCCTGGGCGAATCAGCGGCAGGGTAATGTCACGAAACTGCCGCCAGCGGCTGGCGCCGAGATCCGCTGCCGCCATCAGGAAGACGGGCCGCACGGCGGAAAAGCCGGTGAGAATGACGATAAATGCAAAAGGCATCGCCCAGAGCAGGTGTCCGGCGGTAATTGTCCAGGTCGAGGGCTTGATGCCGCTGCGGCTGAACACAGTGGACAGCGCCAGCCCTTGGATAACACCCGGCACGAACATCGGCAGGATCACGGCAAGAAACCATAGATCGCGGACCCTGCGCAATTCGAAATAGGCCAGTGCCGCCATAAGCGACAGCAGCGTGGCGCATACCGCCGTCAACAGGGCAACGATGGCCGATTGCCAGAGGGCCGCCATAAGCGCCGTATCCGCTGGCAGGGCGGCATACCATTTCACCGTCAGGTCAGCCATGCTTGGCAATCCAGGCTGAAGCGACGGATTGAAGGAAACACCCAGCAGATAAAGCGGCGGCGCATAGATTGCCACCAGGCCGACGATCGTCATGCCCCAAATCAATATCTGGTTTGCCCGTCCCTCTGCCCTCATCATGCCGAGCGATCTCCAAACAGTGCCGCCAGCCCGAACAGCCGGTTTCCAATCAGGACCATGCCGAACACCACAATCAGGACGATGGTGGAAATGGCGAAGGCTAGTGGGTAATTTGCCACCCGCATCACATCGTTGATCATCACAGTGACGATGGAGGCCCCTGCCCCGCCGAGCATTTGCACTTCGGTCGATGAGCCCGCAACCATCACGAACACGAACAGGAAGCCAGCAAACAGACCGGACCGGGTGAGCGGCAGGAGAATGGTGACAAGCATGCGCCAAAAGCCAGCGCCGAGATCCTGCGCGGCGGCAAGCACAGTCGCATCCACCCGGCGCATGGCGAGCAGCAGAGGAAAGGTGGCAAACGGCAGATAGGAAGCAACCAGCCCGACAATGACAGCGAAATCGCTGAACAGCAGCCAATCGACCGGCGCGCTGGTCAGGCCGAAATGTTGCAGCCAACCGTTGATCACGCCGGTCCGACCCAGCACCAGCCGCCAGGAAAACGAGCGGATCAGATAGGAGGTGAAAAACGGAATCGTCATCAGAGCCAGGAGCACCACCGACAGCCTGCGGCCCGCCAGGAAATGCACGGCATAGGCAGCGGGATAAGCGAACACCAGACAGATACCCGCCGTCAGAAAGGCCTTGGCAAGCGTGGAAACAATCACCGTCCAGCGTCCGGCCTGGAGAATGGCGGCGTAGCCCGCCAGGCTGAGATCCGGCTTGATCCAGTAGGTCAATGGGTCCCAGGACCAGAAGCTCCACAGCAGCACCACCAGCAACGGCGCCAACCCAAGCACCAGCAGCGCCAGAACAGGCGGCGCCATCAGCAGGACAGGCAGTCGTCCGGTCGATCTCATGCACGCTCCAAGGGTGATTATGCAGCAAATTTAAAGCATTGCCGCATTTTTTATGAGTTTTACAAAACGCATGGCGCAGTCAAATCATCAGAGGCCTATCGCCGGGCGAAACACGGCGACAGGCTGACTTTAGGGTTTATGCCCCATGGAAACCACAGATACGGTCTTACAGTCTGTTCAAGAATTGCTGCTGGCCTGGCGAAAATGATGATTTCGAGAACCGGAACGGAGCGTACTTAATGTACGTGAGTACAAGCATTCCAGGAAAAGTGCGAAGCAGTTTTTCGTTAGGAAATGCGTGCATCATTCAAGCGCAGAAATTGCCATTTGCAGACGGCCAGCGGCGATTATTGGATAGACTGTTAAGCATTGCGGAGTTTCTGCCACCATTCTTCATAGAGCTGGAAATTGTCCGGACGGGTATTCTGCCAGAAGACCTTGCCGGCAAACTTGGCTTTGACGTGATCAGCCCGTGCCTGCACCTCTTCCGGCTTATATTCGTCAGGATGTGCCTTGGCATAGACCACATTGTTGTCGGTCGGGACGAGATAGCCCCGCGCCTTGCCAAGCTCGCAGCCATAGAGACCGCCCAAAAGGCCATTGACGAATTGATGCGCGGCATCGCTCACACCGCGTTCGCCTGCGCCCTTGAGCAGAACCGTATTGTTGGCCCAGCCTTCATAGCCCTCGACGGGGGCGGCATAATCGACTTTCAGTCCGCGTTTGCGGCCTTCATAGACAATCGGCTCCCAGCCGGTCATCGCATCGACTTCTTCATTGGCAACCAGCTGGACGCCCTGTTCCCAGCCATTCCAGAAGGTGCGGAACTGGCCGTCCTTCTTGTGCTTGATCAGGAATTCCATCACCAGACCAAGTTCGGATTCGCTCAGATTGCCCGGGTCCTTGATCGGCTTGTTCTCGCCTTCCTTGAGATAGATCGCAGCGAAGATCGCGCTGTTGATCCAAGCATCCTCCATGGCGACCTTGCCCTTCATCTTCGGGTCGAAGATTACGCCATAGCTATCGACCTTGCCGAGCTTGTCGGAGCGATAGATGATCGAGTCGGCATTGACCACGGTCGGAATGCCGTATTGCTTGCCCTCGTGCTTGAGGTAGGGAATGTCGCGCGCCCATTGCCAGATACTGTCGTAATTGGCGATCTTGCTGACATCCCAAGGGATAATCGCGCCCTGACGAGCCAGTTCCTTTTCAGCGCCGCCCTGAAAACCGCCGATGTCGAACAGATCATTGGCATTGCCCGCGGCCAGACGGGCAATGACAGGACCAAGGTCGTTTCCATTGTCGGTAAATTCCGGTTTTACACCATTTTGGGTGGCAAATTCCGCCCATTTCTCACCGATATCAAGCGTCGCCGTGCCCCAGAAAGCCACAGACTTCGCCTCTGCGGCAAAGGCCGAACGGCCAAGCCCCAGATGACCGGCAGCCAGCGCCAAGCCGCCGGCACCGGCAAATTTCAAGAGGTCGCGCCGCTGCATATTGCTTCGGTTGACCGAAAATCCATTTTTCAAACTCGTTGTCATTGTTGTTCCCTTGTTCTCACCCATGAGACCCCATTTTATGCACGTCTCATGCCGCTGACGGCGGCTTTACACCGCATGCGGCAATCCCTTGTCGGATGTCAAAAGGGCGGCACCCGGCTTTATCGACAGGCCCACATCCTGCCCGACACTCAAAGACGGCGCATCCGCATCGCAGATCGCCGTCAAGGTCTGTCCGTCACCAAACGCCAGCGTGACATCCCGATGCAAACCGCGAAAAGTGGTGGCAACCACACGCAGCGACAATTGAGGGGATGCCCCTCCGCCAGCTGCGGTTCTGATTTCAGGCTCGATGACCAGTCGGTCGGAGCGGATCACCACCAGGTTGGCGCTAACATTGCCATCCGGAACCGTGACCGGCACGGACTGACCAGCAATGATCGCCACAGTGTCCGATCCAGATCCTTCCAGCCGCTCAGGCCGCAGCAGATTATCCATGCCGATGAACCGGGCGACGAAGGCGTTGGCGGGCGCATGAAAAAACTGGTCGGGCCGGCCAAGCTGTTCGATCCGTCCCTGATGCATGATCGCCATCCGGTCGGACAGGCTGAGGGCTTCGTCCTGATTATGGGTAACGAGAATGAAGGTGGCGCCGGTGCGCTTGTGCAAACGACCGAATTCATTGCGCATCTGCTGGCGAAGCCGCTCATCCAGACCGGTCAAAGGCTCATCCAGCAACAATATGCCAGGCTCCATCACCAGCGCACGCGCCAGAGCCACACGCTGCCGCTGACCGCCGGACAGAAGATTGACATCACGCTCGCCAAATCCAGATAGTTCCACCAGATCCAGTGCCTCCCCGACCTTTGCATCAAGGGCCGCGCCGGAAAGGCCGCGCAGCTTCAATCCGTAACCAATATTGCGCGCCACCGACATATGCGGAAACAGACCCAGCCCCTGAAACACGGTATTGACCGGGCGCCGATTGGCCGGCACGGCGGCCATATCCTGACCATCAAACAGGATCCTGCCCGCATTCGGCTGATCAAATCCGCCAATCAGCTTCAACAGCGAGCTTTTTCCACTGCCGGAAGACCCAAGCAGGGTGAAGAACTCCCCTGCCTTGATCTCCAGCGACAGGTCATCGACCGCCCGAACCGGACCATGACTGCGCGTCACAGCGTCTATGCTGATGGATATGGCCATCCTATGCGGCCTGCATGTCCGTTTCGTGAATGACGAGAATACCAGTTTCGGTCAGGCTGGCTGACTGGCCCTCAAGCACCAGCGTCGTCGCCGTCGCTTCTTCGATCAGCAGTGGGCCGAATACAGGCTGACCGACAGGAAGCCGGACCCGCTCGTAAACAGCACAGGTCTGCCAACCCATGGATCGACCGAAATAAACCTTCCTTTCGCCGACCCTGGCCGCGTCAATCGTCATATCTTGCCTTTTCAGTTTTGGCAGGGAAATGACCTGCCCTTTCAAAACGGCTTCGAGATGCAGCGTCGTCAGTTCAATCTCGGCTGCGGGCAGGCGGAAAGCATAAGCGCGTTCATGAACATCATGAAACCTTTGGCTGAAAGTTTCAATGGTGTCGCCCGCCTCGAACCGCGCAAAAACACCATGTTCCTGACCTTTATAGCGCGCTTCAATCTGGTGATTGAATGCCACCTGCGCCTCGGCGCCCGCCGAGAAATAGGCGATGGCCTGACGCTCCAGCAATGTGAACCGGGTAGCGGCCTCTTCCAATGCCCGCTCGGCCAACAGGTGAAACCAGGTTTCGCGGAAGTCGGCACGGGGTTCGGCTGCCAACATGCCCCAGGCGGAAAAAATGCCTGGATGCGGCGGCACGACCGTCGCCTTCACACGCAATTCCCGACCGAGATGGCTGGCCAGCGCCGGACCGGCACCACCGCTGATCACCAGACTGGCATCGCGAGGATCATGGCCGCGCTGAACCGTCACCAGTTTCAAGGCATTGATCATGCTGGCATGGGCAATGTCCATGATCGCACCCGCAGCATCTTCGATCGACATATTCATCGGCCCGGCCACCGTTGCAATGGCGCTTGCTGCTTTCTCCTTGTCCAGATGCAGCGTGCCATCGGCAAAGGTAGCGGGATCGAAAATGCCGAGCGTCAGCAATGCATCAGTCAGCGTCGGCTTTGTGCCGCCGCGCCCGTAACAGGCCGGTCCAGGGGCGGAACCGGCACTTTCGGGGCCAACTCGCAAGCTGCCGCGCGCATCGATCCAGGCGATAGAGCCGCCGCCGGAACCGATTTCGACGATATCGACGACCGGCACTTGCACGGGATAGCCAGGCTGGATGCGGGTATGTTCCAACCGGTATTCGGTATTCAGCGTCGGACGTCCATCATGGATCAGCGAGCATTTGGCTGTTGTGCCGCCGACATCCAGCGACAGGATTTCGCTCTCGCCAAGCTCCACGCCGATGCGAGCTGCCCCGGCGACCCCGCCCGCCGGACCGGATTCCACCAATGTCAGCGGCTGTTGCACAGCCTGATCGAAAGAGGAAATGCCACCATTGGATTGCATGGCATAGTAAGGACAAGTCAGGTTGCGCTTGGCGAGCGCGAATTCCATCATTTCGAAATATTGCTGGATGGCCGGCTGCACATAGGCATTCAGCACGGTCGTATTGGTGCGCTCATATTCCCGCCATTGCCGCGAAACCTCGTGGCTGGCGCAGATCGAGGCAAATGGCAGGGCATCGGCCAGAATATCGGCGCAGACCTTCTCATGGTCGGGATTGGCATAGCTGTGCAGAAACAGGATGGCGACCGCATCCACATCCTCCGCCGTGCAGACGCGGATGATTTCGCGCAAATCATTCAATTCGATCGGCAGGAGCACCTTGCCGGACGCATCGACCCGTTCCCGCACCTCGAAGCGAAGATGACGGGGCACGAAAGGTTCGGGACTATGGAAATGCAAATTGTAAAGGTCAGGCCGGTTGCCACGGCCGATTTCCAGCACATCGCGGAACCCGGCGGTGGTGATGAGTGCGGTCTTTGCGCCCTTGCGCTCGGTAATCGCGTTGATCACCGTGGTGCCGCCATGGGCAAAGAAGGTGATGTCGCGGACCCGCAAACCATCCTTGCGCTCGCTGACATCGATCGCATCCAGCACGCCACCGGACTGGTTATCGGAAGTCGTCAGGCTCTTGGCTGTAAAAATCTCACCGCTGCCCTCGTCATAGCCGACGAGATCAGTAAAAGTTCCACCTACATCTGTTGCCAACCGGATCATTCTGTAATCCTCCCACGGTAACCATAGAGGCTGGACGCTGCCTCCTCGCTGACAAAACCATTTTTCAAGTCTGTTTCAATCAAAGCCGGATCGCGGTCGCTGGGCTCACCCCATCCACCGCCGCCGCCGGTAACGATGCGCACGACATCGCCCGTCTTCAGCGCAATATCGGCAGAACGGCCATAGCAACTGTTTTCGCCCGATGCGGCGAGGACCTGAAGGCTATTGGCCGTACCATCATGGCCACCGTCCATGCCCCATGGCAGGGTGCGGGTACGGCCAAAGCTGCAATAGGCGGAGGCCTTGTCGCCAAGGATCTCATATTCCCTGATGATCCCGAAACCGCCACGCATCCGTCCGGCCCCGGAGCCGCCCTCGATATTCAGGCCATAGCGCCGCACCAGCAACGGAAACCGCGCCTCGATCACTTCGACGGAATAATTGTAGGTATCGCCATCCGTCAGGGAAATCAGCGCATTGGCCCCATCCCGATTGACGCCGGCACCCCAGCCGCCATGCTGTGGTTCAATATGAATGAAGGGTCGGCCACTGCGGTCGTTTCCGGAGATATAGGCGACACAAAGGCTGGAATAGGAGCCAGCCGAAAACCGCTCCGGCACCAGCGCCGCCAGCGCCTTCCAGACCAGTTCCGATGCATGAACCGATCCCTCGTAATACCATCCGGTCGGCGAGGGTTTTTCGGCGGTAAACACGGTTCCCAAGGGCGCAACCACATTCAAAGGCCGGAACCAGCCTTCGTTGGACGGCGACTGCGGTGCCACAAGCGCCTTCAGGATCGTCCTGACGGCTGATTCCAGCGCGCCGCGTGCGCAATTGATCGGTCCAGCCACGGCCGGCGGGCAACCGGTAAAATCGGCGGTGATTTGATCGCCGGCAATGGTCACCGCAACTTGCACGGCAATTGGATCGGTTGTGACGCCATCGCCATCGATAATGTCGCTGGCTCGGTAAACACCATCCGGGAGTGCGGCAATCGCCTGCCGGCTCTGCCGTTCGCTAACATTGAGGATATGGTCGAAAGCGGCGATCAAGGTAGGAGCGCCGTATTTGGCCGTGAATTCCTTCATCCGCCGGGCAGCGACCCGCACCGTGGCGATCTGTGCCGTCAGATCGCCAAGCGCAATCTCAGGCATCCGGACATTTTCCGAGATGATGTGAAGAATGTCAGAGGAAAGCATATCGTTGCGAACGATCTTGACGCCCGGCAACCGCAGACCTTCTTGGTAAACCGAGGTCGCAGCCGGCGAAAGACTGCCTGGAACCGATCCGCCAACATCAAGATAATGCGCGACATTGATGGCAAAGGCGAGCAGCACGTCATCGACGAAAATCGGCTTGACGATGGCAAAATCGCAAGCATGGGTCCCCCCGGCATAGGGATCGTTGGTCAGCAGAATATCGCCATCGGCCATATCCGCCCCGAAACGGTCGATCAACGCTTTAACCTGACGGCCGAATGTGCCGGTAAACAGGGTGATGCCGTTCATCTGGGCGATCAACTCACCCTTTGCCGTCAAGACACCGCAGGCAAAATCCAGCACTTCGTAGATCACCGGGCTCATGCTGGTGCGGGCCATAACAATGCCCATTTCATCAACGGTGGCAATCAACTTGCCCTCGATGATTTCCTGGGTCACCGGATCGAATGGGTGCCTGCCCGCCATCATGCCTCTAACGTCTCCCTACTGAAACTCATGAAGGAGACTTTAGGCTCACAACTCAGGCGCGACCAGCCTGCCAGAAGAGTAGGGTTGCAAGACCCAACCCCACCCGTTCGGGTAGGGTGCACATTGAGGCCACACGCGACCCAGATTTCCCCGCGCCAATACTGAACGAGATAATAGTATTAAGTCTCTACAATTTTGACGCATCCTCATCTCGACGGCAGTGTAAATATTTTGTATATTCAAAAATAATTACAAACAATCACGGCAAATTATTGACCATATAGCGGGCAATTTCAAAGCAGAACGACTGTTGCAACCCGGCTGATCCGATCCGTTACATTGCAATACCAAGAATGAATTTGGCCAACGGCCTACTTTGTCAAAGCACGGCAGACAGCCTTGACGGGAACCCCGGTTACAGTGAAATGCCTGCGCGTCGAGCGGCCCCAACTGCGGCGGTACGGGTGCTGACCTTCAGCTTTGAGAAAATATTGCGCAGATGAAACTTGATCGTATTGTCGCTCAAGGCCAGTTCGCGACCGATTTCCTTATTGCTGAAGCCCTGACTGAGCAGCGCCATGACAGCAAGTTCCCGGTCTGTCAGCGCGGATGACGAGAGACCGTGAAGCGGCGTGGCTTCGCTTGTTTCCTGCGCCGTCCGTCCTTCCGGCAACAGGGCTTGCAGCCTTTGACGCAGAACTGCCGACATCGGGCTCTCCTCAGCAATTGCCCTGAGATCGCGCAGGAAATCGTCGCCTTCAATCCAGATCATGGCCCGAAAATCTTCCATCGGAAAGGTCAGCAGCAGATCTTCCAGGCGGGCTGCAACAACCTCGCGTTTTTCCTCGGCGATCAACAGACGCATGTCAAGAAGCGCCAGTTCCACACTGCGAAGATCGTGAATTTTCGTTGGTTGTTGGCTGATCAGGATGGAAAGCGATTTTCTGGCGCCCACAAGATCGCCGCGAACCAGATGGATGCGCGCCCAAAGCAGTGCCGGCGTCAATCCACGCAAATGGGTTGCGAGATTGTTATCCGGCACCGAGGTGATGTCTTCCATGCCGAAACCATGGGCCTTTGCGTAGCGGATCGCCTGCTCGACATCACCGCTTTCCAACAGCAGCAACACCCGGGCGCCATCGATCAGCCGGATCAATCGATGAAAACCGCGCCGCTTGGCCGCCGACCGTGTCCGGTCCGCCAACGCATGGGCGGCGGTCATGTCGCCTTTTAGGCGGAAGATCATCTGCTGGGCGGTAAACCCAGCGGCCAAAAGATCAAACCAGGCATCATGCCGCTCCAGATGCGGCAAGGCCCAGCACAGACAAGGCCCGGCTGCCTCCAGATCGCCACGCATGACCAACAGTTCCGCCTTCAGCACCTGTCCCAAGGCGTCGAGATCGGTGCCCTTGCCAATGCAGGCCTGCACCTCATCAATCAACTGTTGATAATATTCTTCAGCGCCGGAGCAATCGCCACTGAAAAAAGCAGCCTGGCCGATATGGGTGTAAAGATGCACCGCGCCGAAATCGGCACCGCCGTCACGGAAGGTCTGAACTGCCAGATGGCCGTAATGCAAGGCTCGGTCCATGTCGCTGCGGTCGAGGAAATTATAAGACAGCATATTCAACACCATGGCGCGGTGGACGAGTTCGGTGCTGGCAATGTCTGTCAGATCGGTTTCCAATGCGGCCAAGTCTTCGGCACAGGCAGGGCGGTCGAAATAAAGCCCCAGCAGGACACGAACCACCCGCAGATCACTGGTAAATGTACCCGGAGCAGCCGTGTCGGCCCTCTCGGCAATGCCAAGATAATGATTAGCGGCATCAAGATGTCCGGCTTTGGCGCTGACCACGGACAAGCCAAGCGTGGTCAGCGGAAAACAGGTGAGATCAATGGCCGAAACATTGGCCATGATGGAGTTGAACACGCTGGCACCGCCTCGGCTGGTCGTATACACCCGCCGCCAGCCGCCGCTGGTTTCGACGATTTCCGCGGCGAGATTGGCGTTGCCGCTCATCAGCGCGTGGCGCACGGCGGCATCGAAATCACCGGTCGATTGGAACCAGCGCGCCGCCCGTTCGAGAACATCCTGCACTGGATAGCCACGTCGAGCGGCCTCTTCCTTCAGGAAGGCGTTGAAAACCGGGTGATAGCGGACCCAGCCACCACCGCCAGCCAGCAGGGCAACGGGCAGGGCATGGTCTCCAAGCTTGCCAAGCAAGTCGGCGCTGTGCGCATCATCGAAGACGGCCTCAACCAGATCGCGGTTGACGGCGGGGAAAGGCGCGGTCTTTAAAAGCAGTTCCTGCACATCTTCCGGCAGATTGGCAAATACCTGCTCCGACAAATAGCTGCCCATTTCGGCATTGCCGCCGTCGAAGGTGGTGAAAAGCGCGCCGCCATCGACATTTTCAGCAATCAGCAGCCGGATCATCTGCAAGGCAACCGCCCAGCCCTCCGTCCTTTTATTAAGCCCAGCCACTTGTTCCCGGCTTAAGCTGGCATTCTGTCCGGCAAAAAACTCCTCGGCTTCCTGGTCGGAAAAGCCCAGTTCGGCAATATTGACCTGGCGAAATTCGCCTTTCAACCGCAGAGCCGATACCGGAAAGCGCGGTGGAGTGCGCGAAATCAGCACCAGTTTCAGGTGGTTCAACGTCTGGTCGCCCAACAGGCGCGCGACGATTGCCTCGGTCGCATCGGTCTGGGCGAAGTGATAGTCATCCAGAAACAGGATGACCGGCTCGCTGATCTTGCGCAACCGGGTGGATAATAAGGCGAGAAGCGAGGCGACGGTCATGCTGGAATCGACGCCGGTGCCTTCTTCCATCCGCAGGGCATTGACGGCTTCCAGCAGCAGCAGCAGGAACTGTGTCTGGTCACTATATTCCTGATCCAGCGCAAGCCAGGACAGGCTGCGCCCTTCGGCGCGCAGGGTATCGAACCACTGCGCAGCCAGGGATGTCTTGCCATAGCCCGCTGGCGCAATGATGGTGGTTACCCGTTTCAATCCCCCAGCGGAAAGATGCGACAGGATTGCCCTGCGCTTGATCGCGCTCTGGGTACTGATCGGGGGCTGAAATCGCAGAGTGAAGTTCATGAAGAAAACGTGCTATGTCGCATCCGCTTTGGCAAGCCTGTTCTGATGTAATCAAAAGATTACAAACATATCAACCGGTAAAAAATTATATTAACCAAGCAAAACCCATGTAATTTTTAGGGTATTATTGCAAAAGCTAAATTAAAACACGGCTTCATCTTTCGCAAGGCTGATGCCGGTATGAACCAGACCCGGCGTCAGGCAAAAGCGTCCTTCGATCACTGTTCCCGCCGGAAATTCGACATGGAGGCGTGACAGCAATTCGGCGGTAAACAGACCACCCCGATCAGGATCGATTCGGATCAGCGCATCTTCGAACCAGAACATTTTTTCAACCAATGGATAAAGACATTTGAACAGGCTCTCCTTGGCAGAGAACACCAGGGTGGTATGAAGTTCCGGCAAAAAAGAGCTACCGGCCCCAAACCTGTCTTCCGGTCCGCAGATCCGCTCTCGGACATTGCCCATGACCTGCGCTGTCATGACCTGTTCTGTATCCATGCCAAGGCTGCGAAATCGGGCCGCATCGGCAACGGCTGCCGCAGCAAACCCATTTGTATGGGTGATCGAGCCGACCAGTCCAGGCGGCCAGACCGGTTCGCCACGTGGTCCTGCTGTAACGGGTGCCGCAGGCTGGCCGGTTTGCGCCGCAATCGCCTCCATGGCACAGAACCGTCCGCCCACATATTCCGCCTTGCGCTTGGCGACCGCCTTTCCCATGCTTTCCGGCAGGGGTACGCCGAGTTCAATTGCCGCTTCCGGCGTAAAATCCTCGTGACGAAAGCAAACAGCGCGATGAGAGATCAAGGCCTCAAAAAGCGGAGGCACTGGACAGGAGGAGTATATTTCAACCTGATTATTGGCTTGTTGGCTCATAAAAAACCTTGAATAATTCTTGAATTGAAAGAAATGCCGATCGAACCACCGGAAAGCTTCGCTTACAGCGGCTGTTGCAACAAATACTCTTCCGCCTCTTCGCGTGACATGGCAAGCACGCGTTGCACCATATCGAAGCCAAAGCCATTGCGTGCCATGCCCGCCATTTCCTTCATTCTCTGCCGTTCATCGCCATCGCTGCGACGAAAGGGGCCATAGCCGCGCTTTCGGGCAAAGCGAATGGCGGCGGGCAGGTCGTCCATATCCTCCAGCGCTGCCTGCACCAGGTCCTTCTCGATACCCTTGCGCGCCAGGGTCTGGGCGATAGCACGTCTGGATTTTCCGCTGCGTGCTGCAGATTGCGATTTGATCTGCGCGTAGGCATCATCGTCCAGCGCCAGCATCTGGCGGCCAAAGCGCACGGCTTCCGCGGCCAGCGCATCGACCGTCTCGGGCTCGATGCCCTCATATTTCTGTCGTGCCTTGCGGGAGACGGCATCGCGCAATTCCCGCTCGCTCATCATCCGGCGGCCAAGGCGATAGGCGGCAGAATTGCGCGCCCAGGCCAGCATCCGCGGTTTCGGCTGCAAAGGGTCCGGTTGCGCCTCGCTGTCAAACAGGATTTGTGCCTCGCCTGTCATGTCGCTCGTCGTTCCAATGCTGGCCATGCCTCTATTGTTCGTCTGATGATGGACGCTATATCACTTTGTCATGGAAGACGACAGGACCGCCGAGAGCGTGTCCTCAAGCCAATGTGAATTCTGAGATGAAAGACATCATGCCACATCAAAAAAACCTTCAAATTCAGCTTGCATCCCGTCCAATCGGCGCTCCTGTCGCCGATAATTTTCGGCTGGAAACGGGCTCCGTCGGCGAGCCCGAAGATGGCGAGGTCCTGCTGCAAATCCTTTATCTGTCTCTCGATCCCTATATGCGCGGACGCATGAGCGTCGCAAAATCCTATGCCAAGCCGGTTGAGATTGGGGCGGTGATGGAGGGCGGCACAGTCGCCCGCGTGCTCCGCTCAAGACACAGTAATTTTCAAGAGGGGGATATTGTTCTCTCCCATTCCGGCTGGCAAAGCTATGCGCTTGCCAAGGGTGAAACGTTGCGCAAGATCGATCCGTCGGCAGCCCCGATCAGCACTGCCCTCGGCGTGCTGGGCATGCCCGGCTTTACCGCCTATGCGGGATTGCTGACCATCGGCAAGCCAAAGCCCGGCGAAACGGTGGTGGTGGCTGCCGCCAGCGGCGCGGTCGGCTCTGCGGTCGGCCAGATTGCCCGTCTCAAAGGTGCGCGCGCTGTCGGCATTGCCGGTGGTGCAGACAAATGCGCTTTTATCAAAAACGAACTCGGGTTCGACGCGGTTGTCGATCACCGCTCGCCTGATTTTGCTCGGGAACTGTCACAGGCCTGCCCTGATGGCATCGACGTGTACTTCGAAAATGTCGGTGGTGATGTCTGGAAAGCGGTGTTTCCGCTACTCAATAGCTTTGCGCGTGTGCCGGTCTGCGGACTGATCGCCCAGTATAACCAGTCTGTGGAGGATGCGCCCGGCCCGGACCGTCTGCCGATGACCATGCGCGATATTCTGACCAAGAGCCTGACGGTGCGTGGCTTTATCCAGCGCGAATTTGCTGATCAATTTTCACAATTCCAGCGGGAGGCGGCTGGCTGGATTGCCGATGGATCGCTACGCTACCGGGAAGATATCGTTGACGGGCTGGAAAATGCCCCTCAAGCCTTTATCGGTCTGTTGGAAGGTAAGAATTTCGGCAAGTTGGTGGTGCACGTTTCACAGTAAAGTATCACACGATCATCGTCCGGCGGCAAACTCCGCAAGCTTGTCGCCGGAGAGCCGGTAGCGGATCCATTCGGTCTGTGGCTCTGCACCTACAGAATCATAGACCCGGATGGCTGGCTCGTTCCAATCCAACACACTCCATTCGAACCGGCCGCAGCCGGTATCCACGGCAAGCTTTGCCAGATAGCGCAGCATGGCACGCCCGGCACCGCCGCCGCGATGGGCCGGATCGATGTAGAGATCTTCGAGATAGAGCCCCTTGCGGGCCTGCCAGGTCGAGTAATTATAAAACCAGATCGCGTGACCAACAGGCGTTGCCTGCTGTTCCAAAATCGCGGCAAAGGCAACGGCCCCTTCACCAAACAGCGATTCATGCAGGCTTTCGACCGTGGCCTTCACCTCATGCTCGGCTTTTTCGAAAATCGCCAGATCGGTGATGAAGCGAAGGATAACCGGCACGTCCTCTGGACGCGCCTTGCGGATGGAGAAATCCATGCAGAAACCTCAAAAGAAAAGCAGGCCATTTCGGGCCTGCCTGATATTTTTGCTGAAAACACCAAGTTTTGGAGACACCAGACCTTATTGGAAAGGCATCCACCAGGATTTATTGGAATTGGACATTTCCGCTTCCTTCTGGCGACGTTTTTCCTTCTTGGCTTCTGGTTCGCCCAGATCGTCCAGCTTGGCCTGATCAACTTCGCGGTAGGAAGCCGGCGGATCGGACAGAACCCGGCGCTGGTCGATATAGGCGCCCTTCTGGATCTTGCGGGCGTCGCGGAAGGCTTGCCATTTCTGGGTTTCGGTCATCGTGCCATTGGTGCCATTGCCATCAAGAAGCGGCGAACGATAGCTCTGGTTGCCACGGTTGGCATCGGCTTCAGCCACGAGCCTTGTGCGGGTGTCCTCAGGGCTTTCGACCCAATCCGGATTATCCTTGCTGGCCAGGGACTGCTGCGGCTGTACCAGCTGCGCGGTCTCACCCTTGGGCGGCAGGACAAGGTCCGGGCGCGGGTTATATGCCGTGTCTGTCGTCTTCTTCTTGCTGCCAATGGAGGCGGCCGAGCCAACATCGTCCACCAATTGTTCCATAGACGTCTTATCAGTGCCATAGGTCGGGCCGCTGGTGCAGCTGCTCAAGGCAGAGCAGGCAGCAAACATGCCAACAAGAACCATCCGTGCCTTAACCATCAATACCTTCCAGCCTTTTTCATGTCCCGGATCCAAAGCTCCGTCAGTCGTAGCAAACATCTTTCCATCCAGCCTCATGCTGAACCGACGGATATCCGCACCGCTGTCGCGTATGGTTTCAGATCGGAACCTCCCGGGCGCCTTATACAGCAAGCTCAGGAGAACATCAAATCGACCATACCGGCACCATCCCGAATAGTTATCGGCGGTATCTTTCCGCCTGATAGAAAATTCCGGCCAATTTCAGGCAGCTTCTACCGGATGATCCTAAAAAGCGCAAATCATCCGGTAAATATTCATCTGTCAGTCAAGTGTCAGTTCGCGCAGGGCCGCCGCATCCCGTGCGGAAACATCGGGATAGTCAGGGTCGGAGCCGACATCGTCGGTGATCCGCCAGGAGCGGGCGCATTTACGGCCTTCCGCCAGTTTCGGCTCAACTGAGACCGCACCCACATCTGACAACCGGAAGGCCTCGGACGGACCTTCACCCTTAACCACCGAAATGGCCGAGGTGATGCAGATTTCGGCAAAATCCTGACCCTCAAGGGCGGCCATGAGATCCGCATCGGCAATATGCACGACGGGAGCCGCTTCCAGCGAGGAGCCGATGCGCTTGTCCTTGCGCTCCACTTCCAGCGCGCCTGTCACGACGGAGCGCACCTTGCGGATCTTTGCCCATTTGCCCTCCAGTGCCTGGTTCAGCCACTGCGCCGGAATCGGCGGGAACTGTTCCAGATGCACGGAGACCGCGTCCGGGCTGCGCGACAGCCAGGCTTCCTCTGTGGTGAAGGGCAGCATCGGCGCCAGCCACAGAACCATGCAATCGAACAGCTTGCGGATCACAAAGAGTGATGCACGGCGGCGCGGCGAAGACGGCGCGTCGCAGTAGAGCGCATCCTTGCGGATATCGAAATAGAAGGCCGAAAGCTCGACATTGGCAAAATCGGTCAGCGCCCGGGTGATCTTCTTGAACTCGAACGCATCATAGCTGTCGCGCACCAGCTGATCCAGCTCGGCCAGCCGATGCAGCATCAGCTTTTCCAGCTCCGGCAGCGCCTCATAGGCAATGTCTTCGCCATGGTCATGAGCAAGGGTGCCCAGCATCCAGCGGACCGTATTGCGGATCTTGCGATAGGCATCGATATTGGTCTGGAGGATGGTCTTGCCCAGCCGCTGGTCTTCCCAATAGTCGGTGTTCATCACCCAAAGACGCAGAATATCGGCACCGGACTGGGCCATCACATCCTGCGGCACGACCGTATTGCCGAGCGATTTCGACATTTTGCGGCCTTGCTCGTCCATGGTAAACCCATGGGTGACGACGGCCTTATAGGGCGCGCGGCCACGGGTGGCGCAGCTTTCCAGAAGCGAGGAATGGAACCAGCCGCGATGCTGGTCCGAGCCCTCAAGATAGACATCCGCCGGCCATTTCAGATCGGGGCGATCTTCCAGCGTAAACGTATGGGTGCAGCCCGAATCGAACCAGACATCGAGGATGTCACGAACCATGGTCCAGCGATCCGCGTCGGCGACGCCCTCCAGGAAGCGCTCACGCGCACCATCGGCAAACCAGGCATCCGCGCCTTCTTCTTCAAACGCTGCCAGAATGCGGGCATTGACGGCTTCATCCTGAAGGATTTCGCCTTTTTCATCGGCGAACAAGCAGATCGGCACGCCCCAGGCGCGCTGACGCGACAGTACCCAATCCGGGCGGCCCTCGATCATCGCCCGCAAGCGATTCTGGCCTGCGGCAGGCACGAAACGGGTGTCATCGATGGCGCCAAGGGCGCGCGAGCGCAGCGTCGTGCCATCGCCCAGCTCCTTGTCCATATAGACAAACCATTGCGGCGTGTTGCGGAAGATAACTGGCTTCTTGGAGCGCCATGAATGCGGATAATCATGCTTGATCCGGCCACGGGCGAACAGGTTGTTGGCCGCGATCAGCGCCTTGATGACGCGCTCGTTGGCATCGCCCTTCTTCCCATTGTCGTCCATCACGCGGGCAGCGCCGCCTTCAGCCGAGGGGCCAAAGCCGGGAGCGTCTTCGGTGTAGAAGCCAGCGTCATCGACGGTGAAGGGGATTTTGGACGAAATGCCACGGGCTTCCAAGGAGCGGGCAGCCGACATCCATGCGTCAAAGTCTTCGCGACCATGGCTGGGAGCGGTGTGGACGAAACCGGTACCGGCATCATCGGTGACGTGATCGCCGTCGATGAGGGGAACGTCGAAGTCGTAGCCGAGAGAAACGAGGGGATGAGAAAGCGTGAGGCTATCTACCTCATTTGGCTCCAAGTGCGTTAATAAATCAAGCCGGACTTTGGCTTTAGCTGCGCAGTCATCTGCCAACGCATTTGCTAGGATCACCTTATCTTCAGGTTGAGGCCCATATTTATTTTCAGCATGTGTGACTTGATAGAGACCGTATTCAATTTTTTTAGAAAAAGACACAGCACGATTACCGGGAATGGTCCACGGAGTTGTAGTCCAGATTAAAACAGATGCCTGAGTCAACTGCTCAGAACGAAGTCTAAATTTTTCTTCGTCTGCTCGACTTGATTTATTTAAAACACCACTTTTGACCGGAAACTTCACCCAGATCGTATCACTTTCAACCTCGTGATACTCCACCTCGGCCTCGGCCAAGGCGGTGCGTTCCACCACCGACCACATGATCGGCTTGGAGCCACGGTAGAGTTGGCCGGATTTGGCGATTTTCAACAATTCGCCGGCGATACGGGCTTCCGCGTGGAAATTCATCGTGGTGTAGGGATTTTCAAAATCACCTTCGATGCCCAATCGCTTGAAGTCTTCCGACTGGACCTTGATCCAACCGGAGGCAAAATCCCGGCATTCCTGACGGAATTCGTTGATCGGAACCTCGTTCTTGTCCTTGCCTTTTTCGCGGTATTTTTCCTCGATCTTCCATTCGATCGGCAGGCCGTGGCAATCCCAGCCGGGGACATAATTGGCATCATAGCCGCGCATCTGGAAGGAGCGTGTGATGACATCCTTGAGGATCTTGTTCAGCGCGTGGCCGATGTGGATATTGCCGTTGGCATAGGGAGGGCCATCGTGCAGCACGAATTTTTCGCGGCCAGCCGCGGAAGCGCGCAGCTTTTTGTAGAGCCCCATCTGCTGCCAACGTTCGACGATTTTCGGTTCTTTGTCCGGCAATCCGGCCCGCATCGGAAAATCAGTCTGCGGCAGCGCAAGCGTTGCGGAATAGTCTTTTTTATCAGCGGTATCTGTCATGATCTAGCCATTGAAGGAGGCGGCAATGCAGCGCCTTAAAGTGGAGAAAGTCGGTGACGGGGCGTGGCAGAACACACGCCGAAAACCCGGACCCTCCGGCTGCTCCTAGAGCGCGCGGAAGGCCGGGCCAGTAATTCGCCCGATACTACGGAAGGATATGGTCGACCGGACTGTTCTCATGATGGCGATTGTTTAAGCGGTTTCCCACCGAAAGAGAAGAGGGAAAGAGCAAAGGCAAAACAACAAGGCGGCAGAGACCGCCTTGCCGAAATTGAAAACCCTGGTCACGCCTGCGCCGGTACCTTGGCAGGGGTGATCAGGTTGACCACAACAGCCACGACAATATTGGCCAGCAGCGCCAGAATGCCGGTATAGATGGTAAAGGGTGTTCCATCGATGGTAAGCGTATGCAGCGGCTTCAAGCCATTCAGCCAGACCAGCCAGGTGCCGCCGACAAAGCCGACCACCCAGCCAGCCAGCAGGCCCGGGACCCGGAACCAATTGGTAAACAGGCCAAAGATCAGCGCTGGCAAGGTCTGCAAGATCCAGATCCCGCCCAGCAGCTGAAGATCCAGCGCAAATTGAGTCGGCAGGAAGACGATAACCAGCAGCGCCCCGACCTTGACCACCAGCGAGGTGATTTTTGCCACCTGTGCTTCACCGGCATGGGAAACATCAGGGTTGATATAGGCCTTCCAGAAATTGCGGGTGAACAGATTGGCCGCACCAATGCTCATCACCGCCGCTGGCACCAGGGCACCGATGGCGATGGCGGCAAAGGCAAAGCCCGCAAACCAGCTTGGAAACAGCGTCTGGAACAGCATCGGCACGATGTCATTGGGCGTGGCCGGTTTCAGGCCTGCCGCATGGCCCATATAGCCCAGCAGCGCCAAAAGCCCCAATAGCAGCGTATAGGCGGGTAGCATCATGGCATTCTTGCGGATGGTATTGGCACCGTTCGAGGCGAAAATGCCCGTCAACGTGTGCGGATACATGAAGGCCGCCAGTGCCGAACCGAAGGCCAGCGTCGCATAGGCCACATATTGATTGCCAGCCAGCAGAAGGCCGCCGGAGCCTTTGGCCTGGAAGGCCGCATCGGCGCTGGCAAACACATTGGCATAGCCGCCAAGCTTCATCGGGATGGCGGCGACGGCAACAATCACCACGATATAGATCATGATGTCCTTGACGAAGGCGATCAGCGCCGGAGCGCGCAAGCCTGCGGAATAGGTGTAGAGCGCCAGAATGATAAAGGAGACCATCAGCGGCACTTCGCCATGCAGGCCAAGCGCTTTCAGCACGGCGGCCATGCCGACCAGTTGAAGAGCGATGTAGGGCATGGTGGCAATCACCCCTGTCAGCGCTACCACCAACTCCAAAGCGCGAGAGCCGTATTGGCCATGCACGACATCGCCTGCGGTCACATAGCCATGCTCCTTGGCGCGCCGCCACAAGATCGGCATGACCAGAAACACGAAGGGATAGACAATGATCGTGTAGGGCAGCGCGAAGAAACCATAGGCGCCGACCGCATAGACCAGCGCCGGAACGGCAATCACCGTATAGGCGGTATAGAAATCGCCACCCACCAGAAACCAGGTGATCCATGTGCCGAATTTGCGCCCGCCAAGGCCCCATTCGTCGATATGGGCCATAGTCTCCGGCCTGCGCCAGCGCGAAGCGACGAAGCCCATGGCGGTGACCAGCGCGAAGAAGAAGATGAAGACGGCAAGCGCTGTTGGATTGATCTCAGTCGTCATGGCGCATGCTCCTGTAGGCGATGTAAATCAGGAGCGATGTCAGCGGCACCCACATCAACTGGTACCAGTAGAAGAATGGAAAGCCGAACAATGAAGGCTCGCGAATATTATAAAATGGAACCCATAACAGGCCGATATACGGAATAACCAGCAGCCAGCAGGCCGCGGTCCAAATACGTTTTTGCATGAAACCTCTCCCGCAAAAGCAGAGGCGCAACTGCATTGCTCGCCTCAACGTATCTCCAATCATTTCCGATTCACCGCCAGGCTGCAACCGGCAAATGCCCGGCATTCAGGCTGAAAAAAACGGAGGCTTTGAGCCGTAGGGCCGACAATGGCGTCAAAAGGCGATTTTTCCATCCAACTCGCCAAGGGGCTTTACACCCGCCAGCAGAGTTCTTGCCTCATCAGCATCAATCTTGATCTGGGCAACGAGAGGGTCGAGACCCTCGAATTTCCACTCGTCGCGCAGGTGGCCGAAGAAGGAGACGCCACAGACCTCACCGTAGAGATCGCCGGAAAAGTCGAAGACAAAGGTCTCAAGCAGCGCCGCACCATTTTCGGTTACTGTCGGGCGATAACCGAAACTGGCGACACCATCATGCAGCGAACCATCGGCCCGGCGCAGGCGCACGGCATAAATGCCGGGGCGCAAGGTGGTTTTGGGCGAGAGCGCCATGTTGGCGGTGGGAAAGCCCAACGTGCGGCCAAGCTGCTGGCCCTTGATAACCTCGGCCTCGACCGTGAAACGATAGCCAAGCAGGCCAGCCACTTCGCTGACCGCACCCTCGGCCAACAGACCACGAATACGGGTGGAAGAAACAACCTCGGCATTTTCATCGCGGAAGGCATCGAGAAGTGTAACGCCGAAACCGTACTGCGCACCCATACCCATCAGGAAGGCCGGGCCGCCTTCACGCCCTTTGCCGAAATGAAAATCGAAGCCGGTTACCACCTGGCCAGCCCCCAGCCAGTCCACCAGCACGGTCTTGACGAAATCCTCGGCGGAACGCTGCGAAAATTCCCGGTCAAATGGATATTCGATTACCGACTGAAACCCCATCGCCTCCAGAAGTCGGGCCTTGAGCGGCGCCGGAGTCAGGCGAAACACCGGGTCCTGCGGGTTGAACACCGCACGGGGATGCGGTTCAAAAGTCAGAACCAGAGCGGGAAGGCCGCGTTGCTGTGCCAGCTCCAGCGCCCGGTCGAGCACGCTTTGATGGCCGCGATGCACGCCATCGAAATTGCCGATGGCAACAACCCCGCCCTTCAGGCTGTCGGGCAGCGGTGTCTTCTTCTCATTTCGGTGAAAAACGGTCATTGCTATTTTCCGTCAGGCCAACCGGGGCATCCACCACTTGGGCGTTGCCGCCTCTCGCTCAAGGTAAGCGTCCAGCATCGTCTCGTCTATCTTGCCGTTGGTGGTATATTCAGCTGCATGGATACCGCCGCTCACATAGAGAAGGTCAAGGCCGAAGCTGAGCGCGCCCCTCACGTCGGTTGGCATGCCGTCGCCGATCGCGATGATGCGGCTGCGGTCAATCGCAGTGCCCCGTATCTCCTGCGCTTTCGCCAGGGCCGCCTCGTAAATCGGATTGTGCGGCTTGCCAGCATAGCGAGTTTCACCACCCATTTCAGCGTATATCGCTGCCAGCGCGCCAGCACAGGGGACGAGCCGATGGCCACGCTCCACGATCAGGTCGGGGTTGGCAACAATCATCGGAAGTCCGCGCTGGTTCAAGCCTTCAAGCATTCCGCGATACTCTTCGGGCTGCTCCTCTTCGTCATTGAACAATCCGGTGCAAATAATGGCGTCGGCCTCGTCCGCCGGAACCAGTTCAACATCGAGCCCCTGAAACAGCGACAGATCCTGGCTCTGACCGATTAGAAAAGCGCGGCGCGGGGCTTTTTCAATCAATTTTCTCGTCACATCACCGGAAGAAACGATAGCGTCATAGGCCGTTTCCGGGACGCCGATTTGATCAAGCATTATCTTCACACGGTCTGACGGCCGTGAGGCATTGGTAATCAGCACGACGGAAACGCCATTGGCACGGGCCTGCGACAGGGCCTCTCCTGCCGCAGGAAAAGCATCTATTCCATTATGTAAAACGCCCCAGACATCCGAGAGGATGACATCGTAACCCTGGGTGATTTCATTGAGCGTATCGATGCGTTTTGCCATGGAATCCGTTGCCTGCTGAAAGAACTGGCGCTGACATGGCAAAGCTGCGCCGCAATTGCAAGAGATTTGCCGGAACGGGCGGGTTTTCGGCTCCGTTCTGATGCCGATCACACGGCTTCAAGATTCCATACCAATCCAGCAACAGCCGCCAGACCCATCACGGTTACCATGCCGATCTTAAACCGCATCAGCAGAAGCGCCGAGACAGTAAACAGAAGCAGTGACGGGATATCGAGCGAAGCAAGTTGCGGCCACCAGAGGCCTGGAGCGCGTTCTCCTGGCCATAAGGTGCTGAACGGAATGCGGTCCACTTTCGCAAACAGCACATGCAGTCCGAACCAGACGGCGAGATTGCAGATTACCCCGACCACGGCGGCGGTAATGGCCGAAAGCGCCCCATCCGCCAGCCTGTTGCCGCGCAAACGCTCGATCAGCGGCGCCCCGCCGAAGATGAAGACAAAGCTTGGCACGAATGTCGCCCAAGCAGTCAGCAGCGACCCGGCCAAGCCCGAGATCAGCGGCATTACACTATCCGCATCACGAAACGCCGCGAGGAAGCCGACAAAGGATAGGACTAGGACCAGCGGTCCCGGCGTGGTTTCGGCCAGCGCCAGGCCATCGACCATCTCACCGGGGCGCAGCCATTGATAATGCTCCACCGCCACCTGCGCCACATAGGCCAGAACGGCATAGGCCCCGCCGAACGTCACCAGCGCCATGCGTGCGAAAAACAGGAAGATCTCGGTGAGACGCCCGCTGCCATCAAACAGCGCCAGCAAGGCCAGCGGCGCCAGCCACAGACCTGCCCAGCCGAGAAGGGACAGCGCCATATGCCACCAATTCAGCGGTATTTTCACTGGGGCAGGCTCTGATATTGGGACGGACTGCCCATAGGCGCAGATCAGCCCGGCCAGAGCTGCCAGCAGGACGACAACAGGAAAAGGCAAGGCCAGACAAAACAGCGCCAGAAAGGCGAATACTGCGACAAACCGGTGAAAGCTTGATTTCAACGCCCGACCGCCGATGCGGATCAGCGCTTGCAGGACGATCGCCAGCACCGCAGCTTTCAACCCGAAAAACAGACCCGAAACCCAGACAATATCGTGGTAGAGCGCATAGGCAGCGGAAAGACCGATCATCACCGCCAGGCCGGGCAAGACGAAAAGCAATCCGGCAATCAGCCCGCCACGAATTCCGCCGTTCAACCAGCCGATATAGGTGGCGAGCTGTTGAGCCTCAGGCCCCGGCAAAAGCATGCAATAGTTCAGGGCATGCAGGAAACGCGCTTCGGAAAGCCAGCGTTTTTCATCGACGACGATGCGATGCATCAGAGCGATCTGTGCGGCGGGGCCGCCAAAGCTCAAGAGGCCGACCGACCAGAATGCGGCACAGATCGTCCCCAATGGTACAACCGGAACATGGTCTTGCCCTTTTGCCATGTCAGAGAGTTCCGTCATGCGCCCGTCGTCCCTTTAAGGCATATATTTTTTGAACGGCGTCCTTGACTCAGTCCGAGGCCGTGCTTATCTCAGGCTCGCTAGCACTCAAACAGACAGAGTGCTAACAATATCCATGCGGGGCCGTTTCGGCCCGCGAATGTCATTTGATCGAGGGATTAGACAATGGCAAGCACCAATTTCCGCCCGCTGCACGACCGCGTTGTTGTTAAGCGCGTTGAGTCCGAAGAAAAGACCAAGGGCGGCATTATCATTCCTGACACCGCCAAGGAAAAGCCGGCTGAAGGCGAAATCATCGCTGTTGGCCCAGGCGTTCGCGACGACAAGGGTGCGCTCGTTGCCCTGGACGTCAAGGTTGGCGACCGCGTTCTGTTCGGCAAGTGGTCCGGCACCGAAGTCAAGCTCGATGGCGTTGACCTGCTGATCATGAAGGAAGCCGACATCATGGGCGTAATCGGCTGATTTAGCCTGAACACCCCTTCTTCCTTTTAGACAATTCACCAATGGGTTAGACACCCGGGAGTTTGAAAAATGGCTGCTAAAGAAATCAAGTTTGGCCGCACTGCGCGCGAAAAGATGCTGCACGGCGTTGATATCCTCGCTGACGCTGTCAAGGTCACGCTCGGCCCCAAGGGTCGTAACGTCATCATCGACAAGTCCTTCGGCGCTCCGCGCATCACCAAGGACGGTGTATCGGTTGCCAAGGAAATCGAACTGGAAGACAAGTTCGAAAACATGGGCGCCCAGATGGTTCGGGAAGTTGCTTCCAAGACCAACGACATCGCTGGCGACGGCACCACCACTGCTACCGTTCTGGCCCAGGCTATCGTGCGCGAAGGCAACAAGGCTGTTGCTGCCGGCATGAACCCAATGGACCTGAAGCGCGGCATCGATCTGGCTGTTGCTGAAGTTGTGAAGGACCTTCAGGCCAAGGCAAAGAAGATCTCCACTTCTGAAGAAGTTGCTCAGGTTGGTACGATCTCTGCAAACGGCGACACGCAGGTCGGTAAAGACATTGCTGAAGCCATGCAGAAGGTTGGCAACGAAGGTGTAATCACCGTCGAAGAAGCCAAGACCGCTGAAACCGAACTTGAAGTCGTTGAAGGCATGCAGTTCGACCGCGGTTACCTGTCGCCTTACTTCGTCACCAACCCTGAAAAGATGGTTGCTGACCTGGAAGACGCCTACGTTCTGCTGCACGAAAAGAAGCTCTCCAACTTGCAGGCTATGCTGCCAGTTCTGGAAGCTGTTGTGCAGACCGGCAAGCCACTCGTCATCATCGCTGAAGACGTTGAAGGCGAAGCTCTTGCAACGCTGGTTGTTAACAAGCTGCGTGGCGGCCTGAAGATTGCTGCTGTCAAGGCTCCTGGCTTCGGCGATCGCCGCAAGGCTATGCTGGAAGACATCGCTATCCTGACCGGTGGTACTGTTATTTCTGAAGACCTCGGCATCAAGCTCGAAACTGTCACTCTGGACATGCTCGGCCGCGCCAAGAAGATTTCCATCACCAAGGAAAACACCACCATCGTTGATGGTGCAGGTCAGAAGTCCGACATCGAAGGCCGCGTTGCCCAGATCAAGGCTCAGATCGAAGAAACCTCTTCTGATTACGACCGCGAAAAGCTTCAGGAACGTCTTGCCAAGCTCGCTGGCGGCGTTGCCGTGATCCGCGTTGGCGGCTCGACGGAAATCGAAGTCAAGGAACGCAAGGACCGCATCGACGACGCTCTGAACGCAACACGCGCTGCTGTTCAGGAAGGCATCGTTCCTGGCGGCGGTACAGCTCTGCTGCGCTCGTCCACCAAGATCACCGTTAAGGGTGTAAACGACGACCAGGAAGCTGGCATCAACATCGTTCGCCGCGCTTTGCAGTCTCTGGTTCGCCAGATTGCAACAAACGCAGGCGACGAAGCTTCGATCATCGTTGGCAAGATCCTCGACAAGGACAACGACAACTACGGCTACAATGCCCAGACCGGCGAGTTTGGTGACATGATTGCCATGGGTATCGTTGACCCGGTTAAGGTTGTTCGCACAGCCCTGCAGAACGCAGCTTCGGTTGCTTCCCTGCTGATCACCACGGAAGCCATGATTGCTGAACTGCCGAAGAAGGATTCGGCTGGCGGCGGCATGCCTGACATGGGCGGCATGGGCGGCATGGGTGGTATGATGTAATAAGGCGAAAGCCTTATTACCCTACAGCTTGATAGAGTTCAGACTCTCTGAAAGGGCGGCCTTTAAGGCCGCCCTTTTGCTGTTGAAAAGGAGCCTGCACCCGCGTTTCCGCAAAAAAAGTTTTTTGAATATTGCTCCACCTCGCGTTGAGGAGGCGGGCAATCATGATGCAGTTTGAAAGCCTCATCGGCTGGAGCCAAGATTAGCTATCGCTCCATTTCGACGGAACATACTGCCAGGGATGCTGGATTTATTATTCCTCTTCGGCTTGCCCATGAAATAGAAAATCCATTTCATTTAAAAGAACGCTTAAATTTAACTTTTTTTTACCAATTTTCCTCAGTATATGAATCACATTCATTATTTATAACGCATGGCACGCTGAAGCCCGCTGCAATGTTTTGAAGGTGGGGCATTGCCGCACGGAAAAAATGCAAGCTTCAGAAGAAAAAAATAAGCGTGAGAACCGTGAAAGTTTGACGTAGCCGTTCGTTCTTGGCTTCAAAAACGCATCCTGCTTTTGCGGCATTGCTCTCGAAAAGAAGCCCAGATCGATATTTGGATCGTGCCGGTTGAACAATACGTCTGATGGGGAATGTCTTGTTTAAAATTGCAGGATTGATGCAAACGGCAAACGCCGAAGAGCTTTCCGATAACAACGGGATCGGCAGCTGGGCCTTGCCCTATGGCTTTATCGAGCAATGGTCGGGCGACCTTAACAATGGCGTGGTCAAAATTGGCGCCAAAACCGCGGTATTTCATGGCTTAAACAGCCAGGAATGTGGCCTTTTGACGATCACGCGCTGCTATGACTATAAGGATAGGATGTCTATCCTCGAAATATTCGAAAAGGCAGCCAGCAATGTGTCTTCCTTTTACTATTCCACCGTGATCGTCAAAAGCCTCTCGACCAAACAACCCGTTTTTTGCATGGGAAAGTCCTGTGCTCTTGGCAGCGATAACGGCTCGATTGCTGGTGTGTTCATTTTCCCGGCTGTGTCCTAAGCAGGATTATAGGAAGGGTCATTGAAGACGACCCTCCTTATTCCACAGCTGAATATCTCAAACCTTTGACGCATTTAAGATATTCGAAATTTCTTTTCACAAGGATGCTTCAGAATCTTCGATGCGTTCTTATGAAATAATTGAATTCATCAGAAGCAAAAATCGAGCGCCATCTTCAATGGCACTCGGTAGAGCAACCCTTTGCTATGACGAAAGCCAGGGAAATAATCCTATATCAGCCGCCAAAAATTGTCCGCAGCAAATCAATACCACGGTCGTCGAAACTCACTTCGCCCTGCTTATTGCCGGGACCGACCACGATAACCTTGCTGCCGATGTCGGCGCGGGCATAGAGATCCTCGACATCCTTGTTGTTCATACGGATGCAACCCGAGGACAGGTTCAGGCCGATCGACCAGGGCTGATTGGTGCCATGAATGCGGAAAATCGTATCGCGATTACCCTTGTAGAGATACATGGCGCGCGCACCGAGCGGATTATCCGGTCCACCTTCCTGCACGACCGGCAGGACATGACCGCGACGCGCTTCCCGCACACGCATTTCTTCCGGCGGACGCCAGCTAGGCCATTCCACCTTGCGGCCAATATTGACGACGCCCGACCAACCGAAACCTTCGCGCCCGACGCCGACGCCGTAGCGGATCGCTCGGTTATTGCCTTCGACGAGATAGAGGAACTTGTTATTGGTATCGATGATAACAGTACCCGGAGCCTCATCGGTTCTGAGCCGCACCAGCCGCCGCTTGAACTTGTCGGGAACTTCCCGCTTCATCATCTGCGGTGTTACAACGCTGCTGGCCGTAGAACTGGCCGGATCGTCCGCTCTCGGTGCAGCTGCCAAGCCTGAATCTGGCAAGGCCAGTGCTGCCATCATCAATGCGGCTATCGCCACACCCGTTCCCCACATCCGCATAGGCAATTTCCCTCTCCAAACAGTTCGGACAAAACTATCCAAGCTTAGCAATGTTGCAAGCCGTCCCCGATCGATTTTGTCAAAAAAGCGACAATAGTGTGACTTGAAATCAGCAGCCTGCCTCTGGTCACATCACGATGACTTTCGTACCCACGGGTACGCGGCCATACAGATCGGTTACATCCTGATTGCGCATGCGAATGCAGCCCGAAGACACGCCATAGCCGATCGTCCATGGCGCATTGGTTCCGTGAATACGGTAGAGGGTCGAACCAAGATAAAGTGCGCGCGCACCCAGGGGATTTTCCGGCCCACCTTGCATGCGGGCTGGCAGATAATGGCCCTTGGCAGCTTCGCGCGCAATCATTTCCTGCGGCGGAATCCATTCCGGCCATTCTGTCTTGCGAGTCACTTTATGTTCACCCGCCCATTCAAAACCGGGCTTGCCGACGCCAACGCCATAGCGGCGCGCCATTCCCCCGTCCATCACCAGATAGAGAAAGCGATTATTGGTATCGATCACCAACGTGCCTGGCTTTTCCCTGGTCTGGTAGGCGACGACCTGCGGCAGGAATTGTGCGGGCGTCGACGACATCTGTCTGGACGCGGGCATGGCCGACGCTTGTTGAAGCGCAGGCCGCAACGGTGCGGCGGAAGCAGCAGGCTGGCGATATTGCTGGGGTACCGGCTTGCTCACCGGGCGATAGTAAACCGGCTGGGCGGCTGAGGGCCTGCCGGGATTACCAGTTGTTGGCTCAACCCGCACGCCCAATTGCAACAGCCATGGCGCTGCAAGGTCCGGGCTGACGACAACCGGTGGCCGGGTTTGATAGCGATCCTGCGCCGCAGCCTGCCCGACTATAGCGGGCAAGGTGAGTGTCACTGACAAGGCAAAACAGGCTTTCAGGAGAAAACGCGGTGACAGCATCGGCTAAACCCATTTTTTGAAACGATCAGGACCCACAGTCCGTTGGGATCAACCTGCCACCGCCGCTTGTGGAAAAGGTAAACGCGCATTCATTCGATTTGCCACAATGCGGGAAAGCTTTTGTCAGGGTTAGTATTTCGTTTGAAAAGACGGTGAACAAAGAGTAAACAAAAAATCAAACGAGGGAGCGGGAATGGATAGTGCAGGATTGATTGCCGACGAAGAAGGCGCGTTGCGCTGTTTCTGGCATGGGGGGCTTGCGGATTACCGACGCTATCATGACGAGGAATGGGGCCGCCCGGTTACCGACGACCACCGCCTGTTTGAGAAAATCTGCCTGGAAGGCTTTCAATCCGGCCTGTCCTGGCTGACCATCCTGCGTAAGCGGGAGAATTTTCGTGCCGCCTTTGCCGGTTTCGACTTTGCAAAAGTGGCGCTATTCGATGATGCGGACATAGCCCGTTGCCTTGCCGATACCGGCATCGTCCGCCATCGCGGCAAGATCGTTTCCACCATCAACAATGCCCGGCGAGCCTTGGAATTGCAGGCAGAGTTCGGCTCCCTCTCCGCTTATTTCTGGCGTTTTGAGCCTGGTCCCGAAGAACGCCCAGCAAAAATGGATTATGCAACGCTGCGTGCCAATCCCACCTCGCCCACCTCGATCCGGTTGTCGAAGGAATTGAAGAAACGCGGCTGGAGTTTTGTCGGCCCCACCACCGTTTATGCCTTCATGCAGGCGATGGGTCTGGTCAATGATCACCTGGAAGGCTGCATTTGCCGGGAGACCGTGGAGCAGTTGAAGGCTACGTTCATTCGTCCCACGCCACCTAAACCTTAGCCAATCGAAGCAACCAGTTCCGGCAAAGCGCTGATCTCAGGCAGTTCGCGGAAACGCGGCGCATCGACCGGCTTTTCCACATGCTCGAACACCCAGGTCAGTTCATGGGGTACGAAAACACCCCAAGCCCCGACGGCCAGTGCTGGCACGATGTCGGATTTCAGCGAATTACCGACCATCATCGCGCGTTCCGGCTCATCGCCATGCTTTGAAAAAAGCCGCCGATAGGTGGTGGCATTTTTGTCGGAGACGATTTCCACTGCATCGAAAAAATCGCCAAGCCCCGATTGCGCCAATTTGCGTTCCTGGTCGAACAAGTCACCCTTGGTAATCATCACCAGGAAATACCGTCCCGCCAAGGCTTCCAGCACGTCACGCACCCCGGGCAGCGTTTCCACCGGATGGCTGAGCAGATCGCGGCCAATCGCCAGGATCTCGCCGATCACCACGCCGGGCGCCCTACCCTCGGTAATTTCCAGCGCCGTCTCAATCATCGATAGAGTGAAGCCTTTGATGCCGAAACCGTAATGGGCCAGATTGCGCTTTTCCGCCTCCAGAAGCCGTTCCGAAATCATGGAGGAGTCCGCGTAATCAGCCAGCAGCGACCGGAAATGCTCTTCCGTCAGCCGGTAGAATTGCTCGTTCTGCCAGAGCGTATCATCGGCATCGAGGCCAATGGTGGTCAGCGCCCGTGTCATGTTCTCCTCCAAGCAAGGCAGCAGCACGGCTGCCTCAAGCGTATCCAATACTTGAGACAGCCGCTGGTCGCTTATTTGCCGTGCATATCAAGCCATTGCTGCATCATGGCTATTTCACCCTGCTGCGCCTTGATGATCTCTTCGGCCAGCTTGCGGATCTTTTCGTCCTTGCCATATTGCAACTCTACCTTCGCCATGTCGATAGCGCCCTGATGATGAGCAATCATGCCGCGCACGAAATCCACATCGGCATTGCCGGTCATCGGCATGGCCATGGCCTTGTGCATCCGGGCATTGGCAGCGGAAAAAGCCTTGCTGGATGGCGCTTTCGACGCTGTATGCGATGGCATGAAATGGTCCATGCCCTTCATGGTGTCGTCGGCATAAGCGGCAGTGGTGGCAAGCAACAGGCTTGCGGCAAGAAGTATGGTTTTGACCATGATGGTCCCTTTCTGATGATGACAAGATAGTCGAAATCCGGCCTTTCCCGGTTTCCATAGGCTCTTTCATTCATCAAAAACGGGGCGGCGGCACCAAGGGCAAAGGCGCCAGCGATAGCAACCGGGTCGTCGATCCCGGCAACGGCGCATCCCCTACAATCGGCTTGCCCAAAACAACGGAAAACTCCGCAAGCAGGCTCACGCAGGCGGCGCAATGCCCACACCCCATCGCCTGATGCCGATCAGCACAGTTCCGGTCGGTCTTATGGACATGCTCAAATGGAATAGCAGCGTGAAATGTCGATGCAGTCGGCATCGCATCATGGCCTTGGTGTGTTTCGGCAACCTGCATCGTCATCGGCGAAACCATACCGCCAGTCGCAGCCAAGCCGCTGACCGGCATGGCGCCATAGGCCAGACCGGCAATAAACAGCATAAGACGAAGAACGAGAGCCATAAAAAGAGTGTATGCCAATCGCCTCACGAGGCAAGCGCTTTCGATCACCCTTTCCTACGTTTGATCTGATCTGCCAGATCCAGCCATTGCTGCGCCCGCCGCGCCCAGGTGAAGTGAGTACGGACATATTGCGTCCGCTCTTGTCGCCGTGCTGCGGCTGCCGCCGGATCTCGCTTCATTGCTGCCAAGGCCTCACTGGCAAATTCGATATAGTTCTGCGCGAGTTGCCGTTGCGATGGTGCCATATCCATGAATTGGCCAAGTCCATTTAAAACGTCCGGTAGCGCACCAAGTCGCGTCGTCAGCACATCCGCCCCGCTGGCCAAGGCTTCGACAGCGGCTATGCAAAAGGTTTCTGCGAATATCGATGGATAAGTCAGGGCAGCAGCATTCCCCATGACATCAGCCAGTTTTTTCTGCGAAACGGAACCATGGTGGGTCACACCCGCTAGGCTGCGTGCAACTTCATAGAGATAGGCATTGGGGTCATTCCGACCATCAGCTGTATTAATATTTATGCCCGAGAAAATTTTAAGCTCTGCTCCCGACAATCGAGCGCGAATGGATGGAAAAGCTAACAGTAGAATCTCCAATCCGCGAAAGGCTGTGCTGGTATAGGTCAGAACTGGCGGAGCACCGATCTCAAACCATGCAGGTTGCAACGGACGTTCCAGAAAAGCTGGAGACATTGCATTGCCGATCACCGCGGCCCGCGTTGGCTCTACGCCAAAGGCCTTGGCATAATCGTTGAGCTGCCAATCGCTCACCATGACAAAGGCATCCCATACGGCCCGTTCCTCCGCATTGCGCAGGGTCGAAACCGACACCTGATCGGCAGCGTGATGGCAATAAAGCACCATGGGAATATGCTTGGGAACGACCTGACGAAATTTGATGCCCAACGCCACCGAAACCACGACGACGATATCGAACTGGTCGAAGCCCTCACGTCCGATAGTGCTGCTTTCCACCAGCCGAACACCCTTTACCACCCGCGCGTGGCTGGGATTGTTCATCAGGGTCACCGTGGCACCAGCCTTGACCAATTCCTCGGAAAGATAGGCAATAGCGGATTGCGTGCCACCGAGTGGCTTTTGCAGAGGCGTTTCCGGATCGTAATCGATGCCACTCGTATCCAGAAACAGAAAATTCATGCCACCCCCCGATGACCCTGTCAGTCACAATTCGAATCAACCTGAGCAAGCATATATGACCTTATGGAGAATCCGGTAGTCCTTGCTCTCCTCACCCAGCGGCGCAACTGGCCAATCCCAGCCCTGCTCTGCTTCAGGCGGCACAATACCCGCCAGAAGATCGGTTTCCTCACGCAAAACCCCATTTCGGTCGATGACGGAGAAGGAAATATCCGTGAGCAGACAGGTGCGGGCGGGCAAGTGCGCCAGCCCGTCGAGATGAGCGCGGATCAGCCGGGCAACGCTATCCCCAGGCATCGCCCCCGCCGCCTCCCCGGCCAGCCGCTTCTTGGCGCCCATGCCGATCTGGGAAAGAACATTGGCCGAGACCACCAGATCAAGCCATGGAACGCGGCGCAGGAAATCCAGCGGCTCCGGCACCTCTCCCTGTTTCAGCGCATCGTAACCGGAGAGATCACGCTCAATGAAACGGACATTCTTCAGCCCCTTCATCGCCACCCAGGCCCGGACACTGGCGACATGCACCAGATCCACCAACACGACCGTATCGAAGGCCCTCGATAATTCCAAAATAGGCACGTCGCGCAGCAGGCCGGAGCCAAGCACGACAACCGTGCGGCGTGGCATGACCGGCTGTGCCGCATGCAGGACCGCCTGCTTGCAATTGCGCTCATGCTCAGCCCAATCGCTGGCGCAGCGGCGGGCGCGCGACCAGAGATTGATGGAATAGCGGATATAAGGCCGATGCGCTTTCGACGTCACCCACCATGTTGCCGCGTAATTCAGCGCTTCGAGGATCATGTCTATCGATACACGTCGCTGCGGTGACCGATTTCAACAACAAGAACAACAAGTCTCTGGTCCTGGATATCGCAAATCACTCTATAATCACCCACCCGATATCGCCAATACTCACCCAGTTGCGATCCTTTCAAGGCCTTGCCGATCTGCCTTGGATCTTCCGCCTCAAGCAGACGCTGCTCCAGAAAATCTCGAAGGCGTTTTCGGGTTTGAGGATCAAGCTTGCGGACTGTTTTCTGAACGGATTGCAGATATTCAATCGTCCAGGCCACGCCAAAACTCCTCTGAGGACAGCACTTTATCCTCGCCGTTTTTCAGGCGAGATAAGGCCGCATCGGCGGCTGCCACGTCAGACAGATCCTCCAGGTGGTGCTCGATCAATTCCAGTACATAGGTATCGAGACGGGTTCCAGCTTCCGCTGCCCGGCGTGATAGCAGTTGGTGAACATCTTCCGGAAGATCAATGGCGACAGCTTTGTTCATGGCTTATTCCTTTATGCTCTCAGCATACTACAGACAACTTGCCGAAACCAGCCTTCGGCCTTGCCGCTCAGGGCGTCATCCACTAAGACAGCCGCAACACACACTCCCCTAGCATTCGGTGCCGATCATGAGCGAAAAGACCAAAAAGCCCCAGAAACTGAGAGCCCGCCTGCCGCGTGGTTTCGTGGATCGGGAAGCCCATGACATCCGTGCCGTCAACGAGATGACCGCGAAAATCCGCGAAGTCTATGAGCGCTACGGCTTCGATCCCATTGAGACACCGCTGTTTGAATATACCGATGCGCTCGGAAAATTCCTGCCCGATAGCGACCGCCCCAACGAAGGCGTGTTCTCGCTTCAGGACGATGACGAGCAATGGATGAGCCTGCGCTACGACCTGACCGCACCACTCGCCCGCCATGTCGCGGAAAATTTCAACGAAATCCAACTGCCCTACCGCACCTACCGCGCCGGCTATGTGTTCCGCAATGAAAAGCCGGGGCCGGGCCGTTTCCGCCAGTTCATGCAGTTCGATGCCGACAGCGTTGGCGCGCCGGGCGTGCAGGCCGATGCCGAAATGTGCATGATGATGGCCGATACGCTGGAAGCGCTGGGCATCAAGCGCGGTGATTACGTGATCCGGGTGAATAACCGAAAGGTTTTGGATGCGGTCATGCAAGCAGCTGAAATTGTCGATGACGCGCAAAAGCTAAATGTCCTTCGCGCAATGGACAAGTTCGATAAATTCGGCATCGAAGGTGTAAAGCTTTTGCTCGGAGAAGGGCGAAAGGACGAAAGCGGAGACGTTACAAAAGGGGCAGGACTAGTTGAAGAACAGATTCAGCTAATTAGCTCCTATCTTGCAACGCAAAACATGTCTGGCTACGCTCGATATGAAGACGATAATAATTTGGTGGAAGGTGATGAAGTCGAGAGCTCTAATCAATTTGGAGGTACCGGCCAATATTTCTACTCAAATCTGAGAACCATCACCTGCTTGGAAGCGATCATAGGGGATGCGTCACCCGTTATTCAAGAGTTGGAACAGATGTTTAAACTCATAGCGGCGGCAGGATATGGCTCGAAAAGAATCCGATTTGACCCCTCCGTCGTCCGAGGCCTCGAATACTACACCGGCCCAGTCTATGAAGCCGAACTGACCTTCGACGTCACCAATGAAAAAGGCGAAAAGGTCGTGTTCGGCTCAGTTGGCGGTGGTGGCCGCTACGATGGCCTCGTCTCGCGCTTCATGGGCCAGCCCGTTCCGGCCACCGGCTTTTCCATTGGCGTCTCGCGCCTGATGACGGCGCTGAAGAACCTGGGCAAGCTGGGCGCTGACGAGGTGATCGCGCCGGTTCTGATCACAGTCATGGACGGCGATGTCGAGAGCATGGGGCGCTATCAGCGCTTTACCCAGGCGCTTCGCAATGAAGGCATTCGCGCTGAAATGTACCAGGGCAACTGGAAGAAATTCGGCAATCAGCTGAAATATGCCGACCGTCGCGGCTCCCCCATCGCCATCATTCAGGGCGGCGATGAGCGCGAACAGGGCGTGGTGCAAATCAAGGACCTGATCGAAGGCAAGCGTCTGTCAGGCGAGATCACCGACAACACCGAATGGCGCGAATCCCGCGTGGCGCAGATCGTCGTGCCGGAAGCCGAGCTTGTGGCCAAGGTGAAGGAAATTCTGGCCGCCCAGGCGGAAGATCGGGCGCGGGCGAAGTAGGTTTTTTGAAGTCGGCAAAAGAGAATATTACGCCCTTTAACGCCCCCTTCCCCCTCCACTCTTTATACGCTAGAACCAGTTCAGGATCGGTTGTAACGCACCGATCCCGGAGCGTAGAAACTCCTTACAGAACGGCCCGTGTCGGTCGTTATAAAGACACCCCTCAGCCATAGGTTTGTGGCTGAGGCGGTGGACTATGTTTATACGGTCCACTCTCCATCCTTCTATGGTCGGGGAGGCCTTGGCGTATGTCCAGAGCTTCGGCTTAAAGGCCAGGGCGGTCGTTTCTGTGCGGCTTTTCTACCTCCCCGATCGCCAGAGACCGTTCTCTGGCGATCGCTTGGTTTTCAAGCGTGGGAGGCAATGGACAATGGCCGATTACAACCTCTGGGCCGATCTTTTCGATACGTGGCAATCCTCATCCGATTGGATCAAGGCGCTGGTCATCGTGACACCGCCGGGTTTTGCGGTCAGCGTGTTGGCGCTGCTGCTGCGCCCCAGGCGGGAGAGACCGGGAAACCCACCCCAAGCGGCAATTTACCAACCACCACAGCGCCCGGAAGACTCGGCGGAAATTATCGACGTCACCATTCTCGACGCGGCAACGAACCTTCAAACCCGGTTGGAGGAAGCCCGCCACGCCCTGCTGCCGCAGAACCGTACCCTGCACGATAGCGAAGAATTGGGACGCCGGACCATCCGTCAGCAGATCGAACAGATCATTCTCGAAGAATACCACCGCCGCTCCGATCCGGCTGACGCCCTTGAGCGCGTGCGGCAATTCCTGAGACAACACCAGGGTCAGGAGAAAGACGGTCGCCAAACTGAGGATTGACTGTGAGCAAGGGTGCATCCGAGGTGACGGCCCGCTCAAGCTGAGATAGACTGGAATCGCAACCACGGAGACAGTTTTGCAAGACAGCGCCCCCATTCCGGTCACCCAATGGAACGAGATGAAGAAGCTCGAAGCCTCGTGGTTCGACCGGCTGTCCACCGTTTGCCTTACGGTCGGCGTGGCCGCGCCGATTGCTGCCAGCAGCCTTTCGCCCAATGGTGATCATAAATTACCGCTGCTTGGCTTCGTCTTCTGGATTTTTCTGGCAATCGTGCTACATATACTGGCAAGGTTCTCTATTCTGGAGATGAAACAGTGACAAGTTTTGAGCAGATCTACACTGTCATGCCGCTTGGCCTGCTGGTTCTGGCCGGGGGCCTGCTGGCCTATAAAAAATGGCAGCATAGCCAGACCCATCATTGACATAGCAGTCAAAGGGTGGTGTTCGGATTATCCCGAATGCATGCGTAACTGACCGGGATAGTCAATGCCTCTGATCAATATGCCGGATTTCGCCGGTGCTCTTCTTGATGATTTTGCCGCGCGTGGCGCAGCAAGGGTCGATACCCCGGTTATCCAGCCCGCCGAGCCGTTTCTGGATATGGCGGGCGAGGATTTGCGCCGCCGGATTTTCCTCACGGAAAGCGAGACTGGCGAAAGCCTATGTCTACGACCGGAATTCACCATTCCCGTCTGTCTCAGCCATATTGAAAACGCCACCGGCACGCCGAAACGCTACGCCTATCTGGGCGAAGTGTTTCGCCAGCGCCGTGAAGGCGGCAATGAATTCTATCAGGCCGGTATCGAAGATCTGGGCGAGCCCGCCACGGCCCGCGCCGATGCCCGCGCCATTAATGATGCCATCGGCATTCTGCACAAGCTGCTGCCCGGTCGGCCACTGACCGTCATGCTTGGCGATCAAGCGGTGTTTGAGGCCGTGGTCAAGACACTCGGCCTGCCCTCCGGCTGGCAAAGACGGCTGATCCAGGCGTTTGGCGACAGCACCCATCTCGATCAACTGTTGAAAACCCTGGCCAGCCCACAAACGGCGCATGGTCTCGACCCGGCTGTGGAAGCGCTGCTATCGTCGGGCGACGAAGCCGGGCTGATCGCCCATCTCGACCGGACCATGGAAGACACCGGCTATTCCACCAATGCCAGCCGCAGCCCCCGCGAAATTGCCGCGAGGCTGAAGGAAAAGCTGGCGCTGGCCGAAACCCGGCTGGATGGCGCCGCCCTGTTATTACTGCGCGAGTTTCTATCGCTGGAATTGCCGCTGAGCGAAGCCGCCGCGGCCTTGGCGGGCTTTGCCGATGCGGCGGGCCTGTCGCTGGGTGCGGCTCTCGCAGGGTTTGAGGCACGGATCGCTGCACTGACCGACCTTGGCGTCGATCTCACCCGGATCACCTATCGCGCCGCCTTTGGCCGACCACTGGATTATTACACCGGTCTGGTGTTTGAAGTGGCGCTTTCCGGCGAACCCGCCGTTTTGGCCGGTGGCGGGCGGTTCGACCGGCTGCTGACACTGCTTGGTGCAAAACACACCATTCCCGCCGTTGGCTTCTCACTCTGGCTGGACCGCATCGAACTGGCGAGGGCGCGCTGATGACCATTACCATCGGATTGCCCTCCAAGGGCCGGATGAAGGAAGACGCCTCGGCGATTTTTGCACGTGCCGGGCTGACCATTACCGCTGTCGGCAATGACCGCTCCTATCGCGGCCGCGTCGAAGGCGAGGATATCGAAATCGCCTATCTTTCCGCCTCGGAAATTTCCCGCGAGATCGGCAACGGCACCGTCGATTTCGGGGTCACTGGCGAGGACCTGATCCGCGAAGAACTGGCGGATGCCGACAAGCGGGTGGAAATCGCCGCACGGCTTGGTTTTGGCCATGCCGATGTGGTGGTCGCCGTGCCGGATATCTGGCTGGACGTGGACAGCATGGCGGATCTGGGGGATGTGGCGCAGGAATTTCGCGCCCGCCATGGCCGAAGACTGGCGATAGCCACCAAATACTGGCGCCTGACCCAGCAGTTCTTTTCCCGCCAGCACGGTATTCAACTCTACCGGATTGTTGAAAGCCTGGGAGCCACCGAAGGTGCGCCCGCCGCTGGCCAGGCCGACATAATCGTTGATATCACCTCGACCGGATCGACGCTGAAGGCCAACCACCTGAAGGTGCTAGGTGATGGCATCATCCTGCGTTCGCAGGCCTGCCTGGTGCGCGCCCGCAAGCCAGAGCATGAAGGCAATGTTCAGATTGCCAGAATTATCGACGCGGTCAGAAGCGCACTCTGAATTATCCGAGCAAACGTAATGTAGTCGACAGTTTCTCGCATTTCACAAAATCAATAATGACGTAAAAGCCCGGGGTCTCAATAGACGCTGGGCTTTTTCTTCTGAAACATTCCATCTCAATAAATAGAATTCTATACATAAGTCTTTTTTTGAAAAAAAGGCGCATAGACAATATAATTTTGGTAACTATTTATTTTTTTAAAATTTATTATCATTTTTATTTAAAGTTCGTTTATGGCGTATATCAGCTCTTAAATTGATTTAAAATATCATTTTTACGACATTTTGAATATGTATTTATATAGAAAATATCATTTAATGATTTTTCTATATAAATAAATAATTGACTTACGGCAAAACAGACATCTAATTGATTGGCACGGATACTCTATAAAAAGTAAATTTATATTTTATCAAAAATATAAATAAATATAACTATCTATCATTCGATATATGGTGGTTTTTATATTGTTTCCGTGATTATTATTCTAATCATATCTGGGGGTAATGATGAAATACCACATGAAAGCACTTATTATTGTCTCGCTGTTCTTGGGCACTGGTGAAACATTCACCATAGCAAACGCAGGAGTCTGCAATCCGATCACCAAGGTTTGCTCCGGCCCTCACGGCGGCTAAGGCTGTTTAGAGTTTGTCAGGCAAAACGGGGGTTCCTTTCCCTGACAAATTCCCAGACGATGTGCGTGATCCATCACAGCATGCCGTTCAAAGCAAAAAGCCCGTCGGATCGCTCCGACGGGCCTTTGTATTTATCCCGGCTTGAAAGAGCCGGTCGATACAGAAAATTTTATCGGCTATATTGAATAGCCCCCTGCATATCAGGCAAGCGCCAGCTTACCACCGCGACGGGCGTCGAGCGAGTAGGCGCCAGCTCCAACCGTTGCCAGCAGGATATAAGCGCCAGCGAGGGTAAAGTTCTTCATCATCATGATGCCGTTCAGCGTGTTGATCCAGCCCAGTGCTGCATCCGGCCAGCCGGGAACGGCGACCGTGCCGCTATGGAAGACAGCGCCGGTGAAGACGCAAAACAGCGCCAAGGCCCAGCCAACAATCTTCGTCTGGAAGCCGACGAGGACGGAAAGACCCGTGATCAGTTCGAAGGCACCGGCCAGATAGGCCAGAGCCGTTGCAGCAGGCAGGCCGGCACCCGTGATCATGCCGGCCGTGGAAGCCGGATCGGTCAGCTTGCCGAAGCCGGACAGGATGAAGATGAAGGAGAGAAGAATTCTGGCGAGCAGAAGGATCGCGTTATTGGTATTTGACATGGAAGGCTCCAGTGTGATGACTGCGAAACGCAAATTGGTTAGAAAACTGTGAAGGCGTTTTCCCACATCTCGACTGTTTCAGATAGATGGACAATAATTGACGTATCGTTCACAATTTGAGAACAACGAGCCTTCTCGATCAGCAAGGCAAGGATGCCTGAGCGCCTCCGATCCCTTGGTCTTAATCAGGATATTGTCATGACCGATCTTTCTTCTTTCCCGATCACGCAGCGCTGGCCTGCACAAAATCCAGAGATCATTCAGCTTTATTCCCTACCGACGCCGAATGGCGTCAAGGTATCGATAGCGCTGGAAGAACTGGAACTGCCCTATGAGGCACATTTGGTGACGTTTTCCGACAATTCGCAGAAATCGCCGGAATTCGTCTCGCTCAATCCGAACGGTCGCATCCCGGCGATCCTCGATCCGCACGGGCCGGATGGCAAACCGGTTGGTGTGTTCGAATCGGGTGCCATTCTGGTCTATCTGGCCGAAAAGACCGGGCGGCTTTTGCCGAAGGACGGCCCCAGCCGCTACAGCGTCCTGCAATGGCTGTTCTTCCAGATGGGCGGTGTCGGGCCGATGTTTGGCCAGTTCGGCCATTTCCACAAATATGCCGCTGATAAGGTCGCCAATAATTCCTACCCCATGGAACGCTATCGCGACGAAACCCGTCGTTTGCTGTCCGTGCTCGAAGCAGAACTTGCTCACCGTCCCTGGCTTGCCGGTGATGGGTACAGCATTGCCGATATCGCCACCTGGCCGTGGGTGCGCTGCATTACCGCGGGCTATGACGCCGCCGAGGTCATTGGTCTCTCCAATTATCCCGCCGTCATGGATTGGGCCGCTCGCGGCGAAGCCCGTCCTGCCAGCCAAAAGGGCCTGAATATTCCTCCGCGCCCCATGTAATACCAAGTCTCGAAGATGCTAACGCATCCCCGACTTGAAGAAAATGAAAATATCTCAAATGCGTCAGAGGCTTGAGATATTTTCAAGGAGAATACGAAGAGTCATTTTCAATGAATCTCCGTATAAGATTGACGTTGATTGGATTGGCCGGATCAGAAGCGCCTGCACGTTAACGCACCATCCCACTGCACCGAGGTGGCGGGATTAGTTTTACCTTGCGGGCGCACAGTCACGGCATAGGTGCCGGCAAAACGATTGATATCCGATCCCTGCATGCTGGCATTCAACAGCATATCGACGACCATGATTTTACCGACATCGCCCGAGAGGGATGAGGTTCGCAGTTGAATGCTCCGATCTTCACGCTTGGATAGCGCGATGTCAGTCATGGCGAGCCGAACCGCGCCGCTCACTGTCTTGTCCTCCCCGGGTGCGCCCTGTCCTGGCTTGAACACCACAACGCCTCGAAGACTTCCGAGCGGCCAGCCCGCCCCTTCCTTGAAAGCTGCCTCTATCGACAATTTCAATTTCGCGTCATCAACCGCGCAATAATAGCGATCCATGGCCTCAGCCCCTACCGTCAGGCCCGCCAAAATCATCATTGTTTCAGTCAGGATCAATGCAAAACGGTTTATCATCGCCCGGCCTCCCGACAGGACACAGCAACAGGGTTGCTAAAAACCGATCATTGCATGCAGCGATTATAAATCCTTTAATTTCTGGGGTTTTTCTCCGCCAAACGCCCAGTTGAGCAACTCTATAGTGTGGACGACAGGAATGTCGGTTCCCGAACCGATCTGGGTCATACAGCCGACATTGCCGGCAGCGATAACATCCGGGTTGACGGCCTGGATATTGCGCAGTTTGCGGGCCTTTAATTGCTGAGAAATCTCCTGCTGGAGAATATTATAGGTTCCGGCCGAGCCGCAGCATAAATGCCCTTCCGCCGGATCGCGCACCGTAAAGCCCGCTGTTTTCAGCAGTAATTTCGGCAGGGCCGTCACCTTCTGGCCGTGTTGCAGCGAACAGGCGGAATGATAGGCAACGGTCACGCCCCTATCCGCCTGCTGCGGCAGATCCAGACCGGCGACATACTCGCTCACGTCCTTCGCAAGCGCCGAGACCCGTGCTGCCTTGGCGCTATAGACCGGGTCGTGGCGCAGCATATGGCCGTAATCCTTGATGGTCGTGCCGCAGCCGGATGTGGTGATAACGATGGCATCCAGAGCGCTTGTCTCACCCGACCCGATCTCCGCCATCCAGGCATCAATATTGCGCCGGGCTGCGGCAAGCGCATCCGTCTCACGCCCCATGTGATGCACCAGTGCCCCGCAACAGCCCTCCCCCTTGGGAACGACGACTTCGATACCGAGCCGGGTCAGGAGCGCAACGGTGGCGTCATTGATACCGGGGTCGAGCACCGACTGAGCGCAGCCGGTCAAAAGCGCCACCCGGCCTTTGCGATTGCCCCGCGCAGAATGCAAGCCCGGACGTGAGATGGGCGATGGATAGGGCACATCCTGAGGCGCCAGTCGCAACATCGCGGCCATCGGCTTCAAGGCGGCAACACGCTCCATCAGCGGCGCAAACGGGCGTCCAAACCGGGAAAAGGCCAGCGCCACCCGCATACGTCCCGGATAGGGCAGCACCGCGGCCAGCAGCGTGCGGATCAACCGGTCGACAAGCGGCCTTTGATAGGTGTTTTCGATATGGTTGCGCGCATGATCCACCAGATGCATGTAATCGACACCGGAGGGACAGGTCGTCGTACAGGCCAGGCAGGAAAGACATCGATCGATATGCGTGACGATTTCCTCATCCGCTGCCCGCCCGTTTTCAAGCATATCCTTGATCAGATAGATGCGCCCGCGCGGACTGTCCAACTCATTGCCAAGCGTGACATAGGTGGGACAGGTCGCGGTGCAGAAACCGCAATGCACACAGCGGCGCAGGATGCTCTCGGCTTCTGCGGTTTTTGGATCGGCAAGCTGGGCCAGCGTGAAATTCGTCTGCATTATCTACCGCTTCCTGTTCGCTGACTGGCCAAACCTGCGCCCGTGAACCCCGGATTAAATATCCCCGACGGGTCGAATTTTTCCCGCAACCGCTGCGACAACATCGAAACTGCGGCTTCCTCCGGTTCAAAAGCAGCAATCGACATCCTTTGTGCATCACTGGCCCGCATCAATGTCGCATGGCCTCCACCCAGAGCTTTGATGCCGGTTCGAACAAGGTCTGCATCGGTATCCGCTTCCATCTGCATCCAGACCAGGCCGCCCTGCCAGTCGTAAAAGGCGTCGATAGCTGCATGCAGGCGCAGGCCAGCGACCAGGTGATGACCTGCCGTCGGTGCGACGGAGACTTTCCAGACCGGCTTGGACAACATGGCCGTAAAGGGGCGCACATCGCGGATTTCCTGCCAAACAACAAGGCTTTGCGGCTCATCCAGCAGCGTGGCGGGTCCAAGCCGTCCCATCACCGCAAGCAGCTTTTCCGCCCGCTCGCGCACCGAGGCAGGCAGGCCTTCCAGCCGTAATACCGTAGCGGGTCCCTCCGGTAGATTTCCGTCGATCAGGCGGGGCCGAACCAATTCCGGCAGATGGGCAGCACCCGTTACCTCGACCGGCATGGCAAGCGCGACGGCCATGGCATGGGCGGCAGCCGCGTCGTCAAGACCTGACACCACGACGGTTTGCGTCAGGCGCGGACGCGGCAGAACCTTGAAGGTGACTTCCGTCAAAAACCCAAGCGTGCCGTGCGAACCGGCCAGAAGCTTCGCCAGATCGAGCCCGGTGACATTCTTCATCACTCGCCCGCCTGCTTTGATCGCCTCGCCTTTGCCATTGACGAAACGGACACCCAGCAGGTGATCGCGCGCCGCCCCTGCCACAAAGCGCCGAGGACCGGAAGCATTGACGCTGAAGGCGCCGCCAATCGTCGGTTCCCCTGTCGTCCCCATCAAACCGCGATGATCCGGTGGCTCAAAGGCCAGTGACTGGCCTTTCTCAGCCACCGCTGCCTCGATCTCGGCCATCGGCGTCCCGGCTTTCGCGGTCAGCACCATTTCTGCCGGATTATAGGCAATTATCCCGGAAAGCCCGGTGGATGACAGTATCGCATCCGTCTCGAGGCGATTGCCGAAGCCTGAGCGCGTGCCGCCACCCTTGATGGCCAGCGTCCTGCCCGTCGCTGCGCTCTCGGCAATGATCGCCGCAGCCTCGGCTTCCGTTTGCGGCACCAGAAACGCGCTCACGCCCGGCCCTCCAGCGGAAAGACCTTGCTGGGGTTGAGCAGCCAATCCGGGTCGAAAGCCGCGCGGACCGCCATTTGCTGGGCAAGATCGGCCTTGGAAAACTGATGGTGCATCAGGTCGCGTTTTTCGATGCCGACGCCATGCTCGCCGGTCAGGCAGCCACCGGCATCGACGCAGAGCTTGAGGATTTCATTGCCCGCCGCCTCGGCCTTGGCGGCATCTTCGGGATCGTTTATGTTGTAGAGGATCAGAGGATGCATATTGCCATCGCCAGCGTGAAAGACATTGGCGACCCGCAGACCGTAACGGTCGATGATTTCCGATGTCTTTTTCAGCACATAGGCCAATTGGCTGAGCGGCACCGTGCCATCCATGCAGATATAATCGGCAATCCGGCCCGTTGCCCCGAAGGCGGATTTGCGACCTTTCCAGATCAGAGCTGCCTCCGTCGCCGATTGGCTTTCGCGGATGGTTTTCACCCCATGGCGGCGGGCGATTTCGCAAATATCGGCCAGCATCGCCTCCATCTCGGCGTCCGATCCCTCGACCTCGATAATCAGCAGTGCCTCGACATCCATAGGATACCCGGCATGGGCAAAAGCCTCGCAAATCTCGATGGCGGGCTTGTCCATGAATTCCATTGCCACCGGCACGATGCCTGCTCCGATAATATCGGCAACGCAAGTGCCAGCGGCCTCGGCACTGTCGAAGCCGAACAAGACCGGACGCGCGCCTTCCGGCTTGGCCAGCAGCCGCACGGTCGCCTCGGTGACGATACCGAGTTGGCCTTCCGAACCACAGATCAGGCCAAGCAGATCGTAACCGCTGCTATCGAGCGCCTTGCCGCCCAGGTCAATCACCGTGCCATCGACCAGCACCATCTTCACGCCGAGAAGATTATTGGTGGTCACGCCATATTTCAGACAGTGGGCACCACCGGAATTCATGCCGATATTGCCGCCAATCGTGCAGGCCAGCTGCGAACTGGGATCGGGCGCGTAGAAAAATCCCTGCGGTCCGACCGCTTCCGAGATCGCCAGATTGGTCACCCCGGCCTGAACGGTGGCAGTGCGGTTCATGAAATCAATGTCGAGAATCCGGGTCATGGCCGACAGGCCGATCACCACCGCATCCTCCTGGGGAATCGCGCCGCCGGAAAGCGAGGTACCCGCCCCACGCGGCACGACCGGTAGCTTATGGCGATGGCAATATTGCATCACAGCGGCCACCTGTGCCGTGGTTTCAGGCAGGGCAACACAGAGCGGCTGACGGCGATAGGCCAGAAACCCATCGGTCTCGAAGGGCACCAGCTCTCTTGGCTTATGGATCAGCCGCTCCCTAGGCAGGATTGCCGACAGCTCGGCGACGATCCGGTCACGCCGATCAAGAATGCCAGCATCGGGCTTTAGAAATTCAATTGTATCGGCCATCCAGTCCTCCCGAAGCGCCGCTCAGAGGAAGCACCTTATCTGCGTCGGGCAATTCCTCAAATGAAAACCGTGCGGAGATCGGCATCCTCCTCATCTGCTGTTTGCTGCCACCTCAAGACTTTGTCAGCGAAGGTCTTCGGGCAGCAGCATCCAGAACGAATATTTCTTGGCGTGCTTTAGTCTCAGGTTCTGCATGAACCTGACATGATCGTATTGGCCGTTAATGGCCGATACACGTGGTGCCAGATCGGCCAGCGCCGCAAGATAGGACGCGGCATGGTGATAGGCTTGTGACGCACTGCGCTTTAGAATGTCACTGACCAACACCCGGTAGAGCACCGTTGCCGCCTCCGGTTGCTCTTCCGAGAGCTTCTCCGCTGCGGTGGAGAGCAGTTCATATTGGCGACCGTCCCAGTCAGGCGCATGGTCAATCACCAGCCGCGCGGCAAGATCAAGCTTTGGCCAGCCGATCAAAAACCAAAGGGATTTGGTTGCATCCTTACTGTTCATCACCAGATCCAGCGCCTTGTCCATCTCCTCGAATTCGGCGAAGTCGTCCAGCTTGGCAATATAGGTCCGCAGCACGTCTGGCTCGAATGTCTCGCAGAATTCCTGCCAGCGCAAAGCCTGGGCATCCCCTCGCCGTTTGAGGCGTTCGAGAGTATCGGCCTCCAGCAGTTTGCGCTCCTGCACACCATAGTCCGGGCCAGCCGCTGCCGTCATCCCGCCGATACGGATGACACGCATGCCCTTTGGCTTTCTGCGCACCCACTCAAGTGCCTGCTCGAAACGCTGCGCGTCAAACAGCAGATGCGCGAGGACAAGACTATCCTGATAGAGTTCAGGCTTCGCCTCTTCCAACCGGATCACTTCATCGAAATCCTGCCGCTTTACGGCGAGATCCTGGAGGAGTTTCAGGATATGGTGTGGCGAACGATTGTTCTTGAGCGCTCCTTCCAGCAATTGCTTCCAGGTATCGGCGGCGGCTGCACCAAGCACTGCCATCACTTGTGAAAAGACATCGCCCAGTTCGTGGTGCTTGTCAGCGTCCCGGACTTTTTCCAGTATCGGCACCAGCATGACCTGACCTGTCTCTGGTAACGCCGCAATCATCGAAACTGCGGCAGCAATAATTTCTTCCGACAGTTTTTCCAGCTTGGCGCTGCGGTCGTATAAGCGATGCGTCATCCCCAGCATCACCGACATCATCCGCACCATCCGCTCGGCTGCGGCAACCGGATCATCGCCAAGCTCTCCGCCAATGGTCCGCATCATGCCACCCAATTCGGTGGACAATTCGCGCGCGCGGTTGGCGGTGATGCCGGAGGCAGAGCGTTCGATCTGATCCAGGCGCTTGTCGATCCGGGCAAGCACTTTCGTCGATCCCGCTGTCCCCGCAAGAGCCGCTTGCAGGCGCAGTTTCAAGGCTTTATTGGCGCTAGCCTCATCCAGCAGGATCTCCGCCAGTTTTTCTGCGCCAAGCGATGCCAGCCCGGCACGATCGAACTTCGCAGCAGTTTTCTTTGCCATCGTCTTCTCTCTCAAAACGCGCCCACCATAAGAACCCGGGATGAACCGCAAAAGAAGCGCCCTTTGGCAAAAACGCAAATAAGGACATATTTAGGAATTATTTTCGGTGTAATTGAAGAAAATGCCGACATGAAGCAACAAAAAAGACGATCAGCGACAAAATTTCGCGGCCATGCGAATCTTCATCATTCGCGACACTGACGCGTAATCACCGAATCGTTTGGTTTTCGGCCACTCTATGTACACGCAACTCCTTTGCCTCGAAATACCGCGATCGGTGGGCAAGGGTTCAATCTGCTCAAACCCGCCAGGATAAGAACGCCGCACTGCGATGAGCGCATAACAGACAGCTCCTCATGACAATTGCATGACGACATTCATGAGTTGTATAATGGGAGACTCGGTCTACCGACCGTGATTTTTTCCTGTGCGATGAAACAACTACCAACCCTTGCGGGAATCAGCTATATTACAATAATCAAAAATACGGATTTAAGCATTGGCTATTTTACAGCGTATCGTGTCGGATTTGGAATTGATGTTTCGGCGCCCGCCTAAGCAGCAATTTGCCGCGCTTTGCTATCACGAAACTGAAATGGGTCTTTTGGAAGTTCTATTGATCACCAGCCGCGACACCGGGCGATGGGTCATTCCCAAGGGCTGGCCCATGGGCTCAAAAAAGTCGCATCTGGTGGCCCAGCGTGAGGCTTACGAGGAAGCTGGCGTCAAGGGAAAGATCGCCAAAACCAGTTTCGGTTCTTATCATTATATGAAAGGCATGCCGGACGGGCTGAAAATCCCGTGTGAGGTGAAGGTCTACCTGCTGGAAGTGCGCGAGTTTGTTGACGATTATCCGGAAAAAGGCACCCGCATATTGGAATGGGTAAGCTGCGACGTTGCCGCTAGCCGGGTGCAGGAACCACAATTAAAACGGCTTTTTCATCTTCTTTCCCTGTCACGCCAGCGCAATGCCGCAAAAACGGGCTGATTTGCCGATAAGTGACGTCTTACGGTTATCACAATCGGCTATTATCTTTCTATCGGATACCATAGGCATTTCGCGCTATTGTCGATAGAGAAGAGAGAGTTGCTGGCGAGTGCCTGTTATTGAAGAGGCTGTCAGAGAATCCGAGTTCGACTTTTTCTCTGACACATTTTAAATCAATTCCGATCCAGGCAATTATGCGCTACAGCACCGTGCGGCCAAACTAACCAGAGTGCGCCGCATATCAGTCCTTCCTTCTCACGGGCCTCTCCCAAGGCCCCCTCCCATTGGCGCGACATCGGTTTTTACCCATGTGGCCCACGTCTATGATAGAACCAGCACGCCAAGCATGAGTAAGCCTCCAAAATACGCCCGACCAATGCTGGACAAGGATCTTGACCGGCTGACCCTGCTCGAACGTGCCGCCCAGCATGTGGCACGTGGTGCGGCTCCCTATGGCATGGCGCTGATCTTCCTGATCTTTGCCGCGGTTTTCGCGCTCGGTTTTGCAGCAGACCGGACGGGCTCCGCCATCATCATCGCCGCAGCCGCACTTGCCGGCTACATGGCGCTGAATATCGGTGCCAATGACGTGACCAACAATGTCGGGGCGGCGGTGGGCGCCCGGGCCATGACGATGACCGGCGCGCTGGTGATGGCGGCATTTTTCGAAATTGCCGGGGCGATGATTGCCGGAAGCGAAGTCACCGATACGATTTCCTCAGGTATCCTGGCGCCATCCCTGGTTGGTAATCCCCAAACCTTTATCTGGATCATGATGGCGGCGCTGTTGGCCGCAGCCCTCTGGATCAATCTCGCCACCTGGGCCAATGCCCCGGTCTCCACAACCCATTCGATTGTCGGCAGCGTCATGGGGGCCGCCGCCTCTGCCATGGGCACCGCCGCCGTCAATTGGCAGACGATTGCCACCATCACGCTCGGATGGATAATTTCGCCGGTGCTGGGCGGATTGATCGCGGCCACCATCCTGTTTCTGATCTACGACCTGATCGTTTACCGCCCCGACAAGATCGCCCAGGCACGCCGGTGGGTGCCGATTCTGATCGGATTAATGGCGGGTTGCTTCAGTTGCTATCTCAGTCTGAAAACCACTGGCATGGGCTTTACGATTATCTCGGATCGAGCCGTTCTGTTCGGCCTGGTGATCGGCACCATTGCCTGGCTTGTGGCCCGGCCTATCGTGCGCCAGCAGGCTGTAGGACTGGAAAACCGTAATCAATCCTTGCGCAAACTGTTTCGGATGCCGTTGATTGGTGCTGCTGCCCTGCTGTCCTTCGCGCATGGCGCCAACGACGTTTCCAACGCCATCGGCCCGCTGGCGGCGATTGTTCATACGGTCATGTCGAATGATCTGAATACGCGCATGACCGCACCGCTTTGGGTCGTCACCATTGGGGCGCTCGGCATTTCCACCGGACTGCTGCTGTTTGGCCCAAGGCTGATCCGCCTTGTCGGCACCAAGATCACCAAACTCAACCCGATGCGAGCCTACTGCGTCTCGCTTTCGTCCGCTATCACTGTCATCACTGCCTCCAAGCTGGGCCTGCCGGTCAGCTCGACCCATATCGCCATCGGCGCGGTGTTTGGCCTCGGCTTTTTCCGGGAATGGTATAACCGCCATTCAAAACGGCGGCTGGATTACATGCTGATGAAGTCGGCGGAATGGCAGCGTAAAGCCCCCAAACCGTCCAATGCCGATGAGGTGATCAGGCGTCGGCTGGTCCGTCGCTCCCACATCCTCACCATCATGGGCGCCTGGTTGGTGACGCTTCCGGTCTCCGCAGGGCTTGCAGCGCTGATTTACCAGGTTATGTTCGCGCTCTTTCGATAATCATGAGACGGTCATAAGGCATGCGGGCAAATTACAAGATGCAGAGACTCTATGTCGAGGCCGGGCTGGAAGCCGCAAACCCAGTGGCGACGACACCGGAGCAGTATAACTATCTGGCCAATGTCCTGCGCCTCACCGAAGGTGCTGAAGTGCTGGTCTTCAATGGCCGCGATGGCGAATGGAAGGCAAGCCTTGCCTTTCCCACCCGCAAACGCATCGCACTGATCCCGCAAAGCCAAACCCGCCCCCAGCCCCGCCCGAGCGATCTGACATTTCTGTTTGCGCCGCTGAAAGTCGGACGGATGGACTATCTCGTCCAGAAGGCGGTGGAGATGGGCGCCGGTGCGCTCCAGCCGGTGATGACCCAGCATGTTCAGGGCAGAATCGGCAGCATCGAACGGTTGCAGGCCAATGTGATAGAGGCAGCCGAACAATGCGGCATCCTTTCCGTTCCAAAGGTTGCACCGCTGGTCAAGCTCAAGGACCTGCTGGAAAGCTGGCCTGCCAGCCACCGGATCATTTTCTGTGATGAGGACAGCGCCACCGACAATCCCATGCCGGCACTGGCCGCAATCAAGGAACGGCAACTGGCATTGCTGGTCGGCCCGGAAGGTGGCTTTTCCGATGAGGAACGCAGCCTGTTGCGCAGTCTGGGCTTTGTCACCGCCATTCCGCTGGGGCCGCGCATTCTGCGCGCCGACACCGCCGCCGTGGCTGCCCTGGCCGTGGTTCAGGCCAGCATTGGCGATTGGAAATGAACTTGAAACAACCCGGCATATCTCGTTCAATATTGTTGAACGTTCAAATCGCAAAATTCGCTTGCGCAGCCGCCGGGTTCAGCCCTATCAACCCTCGGTAACGCATCGAAGCGAGAAGTGGAAACCGGTTTTCGGTCCGATGCGAAAATAAAAACCTGTAGCAGAACAAGGTCGGCTTCATGGCTCGCGATACAACCGATGATACGCCCCTGACTTCGCGTGAGGAGATGGCGGCCTATATGGCAGAGGGGTGCAAGCCGAAAGAAACATTTCGTATCGGCACGGAGCATGAAAAATTCGGTTTTTTCACCGCCGATCTCTCGCCCGTTCCCTATTTCGGCGAAGCCAGCATTTCGGCGCTGCTGAAGGGCATGCAGGCCCGGCTTGGCTGGGAACCGATCATCGATGGCGGAAACATCATTGGCCTGGCTGGTGGCAGTGGCCAGGGCGCGATTTCCATCGAGCCGGGCGGGCAGTTCGAACTGTCAGGCGCGGCCCTGGAGACGCTGCATGAAACGGCGGGCGAAACCCTCCAGCATCTCGAAATCCTGCGGGAAGTCGCCGAGCCGATGGGTATCCGCTTTCTGGGCATGGGCGGCAGCCCGCTCTGGTCGCTGGAACAGACACCGCGCATGCCGAAATCCCGCTACGACATCATGACCCGCTATATGCCGAAGGTTGGCTCGAAGGGGTTGGACATGATGTATCGAAGCTCGACGATCCAGGTCAATCTCGACTTTTCATCTGAAGCCGACATGCGCACCAAGATGCGGGTTTCCACAAAGCTGCAATCCATCGCCATGGCGCTGTTTGCCGCCTCGCCCTTTACCGAAGGCAAGCCGAATGGCCTGCTCTCCTGGCGCGGCGACATCTGGCGCGATACCGATAATCGCCGCTCCGGCCTGCTGCCCTTCGTGTTCAAACCGGATTTCGGTTTTATCGATTATGTCGAATGGGCGCTGGACGTGCCCATGTATTTCGTCATGCGGGATGGCCGCTATCACGACTGTACCCACATCACCTTCCGCCAGTTCATGGCAGGCGGTTTGAAGGACGAAATCGCCGCCTGGCAGCCGACGATGGGAGACTGGACCAATCATCTGGGAACGCTGTTTCCCGATGTGCGCCTGAAACGGTTCCTGGAAATGCGGCTGGCCGATGGCGGCCCGCAAAGCCATATCACGGCGCTTTCGGCTTTCTGGGTCGGGCTGCTCTATGACGACACCGCGCTTGCGGCGGCCGATGATCTCACCTCGGGCTGGGACATGGCAACGGTGACCGCGCTTCGCGATACTGCACCCGCCCTCGGCTTCGATGCCATTGTAGAGGGTCGCTCTGTTCTCGATGTTAGCCGCGATTTGCTGGCCTTGTCGAGGGCAGGTCTTGTGGCACGCGCCCGGCTGAATGCGGAGGGTCAAGACGAATCGATCTATCTGCAACCGCTGGACAGTATCGTGGAGCGAGGCCGTTCGCTGGCGCAGGACATGCTGGATCTCTTTCATGGCCCGTGGGACGGCAAGGTGGAGCCTGTGTTTTCCGCCTATCAATACTGAGGTCGGCACCCCAACCCCAAACCATTGTGCTTGCTTAAAAAAACGATTTGCAGCCGGATATTTCCCGCTATAGTGGCTCTCGTGTGGTTTTCTCCTTGAAACGGCTGATGGGAATTGGCAGGCGTCATGTCATGAATCATGCTGGAACACAGGAGCATAAGACGCGAGGCGATCGAGCATATTGCGTTTTGGAGCCACCGGCTCACCATGCGGAGTATCGCCAACGCATGAATACCGTATAAAAAGGCTATGTGCCGGGGAGCGAATGCAAATGTTGCCACTGTTCGATATGCTACTAAGAGCACAGAATGGCGCCGCCATGGATGCCATGGCCAAGCAGTTCGGGCTTGCTCAGGAACAGGTGGCGCAGGCGCTCGCCGCATTGACGCCAGCCTTTTCCTCCGGGTTCAAGCGCACCGCTGCCAATCCTTATGATCTGTCCAGCCTGTTTACCGCTTTATCATCAGGCAATTATGCCCAGTATTTCGAAGATATGGGCAAGGCCTTTACACCCCAGGGCATTGCCGACGGCAATCAGGTTCTGCAACAATTGTTCGGCTCCAAGGAGGTGTCGCGCGCTGTCGCCGCCCAGGCGGCCCAGATCACCGGCATCGGCCAGGACATTCTGAAACGCATGCTGCCAGCTATGGCCGATACGATCATGGGCGGATTGTTCAAGCAGAGCCTTGGACAGATGCAGCAGGCCAGCAATCCCTTTACCAATAACCCGATGGCGGGCCCAATGGCTGGGATGATCCAGGAATGGCTTCAGGCAACGGGATTTTCACCGAAGGCCCCACCGACATCGCCCGGTCCCTTCGACAATCCCTTTATTGCCGCCTGGCAGCAAATGATGGGCATAAGCGCGGCCAAGGCAGCACCCAAGACCGAAACGAATCCTTTCCTGGACAATCCCTTCACCAAGGCCTGGCAGGACATGGTCAGCGGCTCAATGGGGCAAGCCCCCAAAGCCGAGGCACCAAAGCCGACCCCGGAAGCCGAAGCCAGAAAATCAATGATGGATATCGTCAACACCATGTTCGACAGTGGTCTGAACGTGCAGAAAAGCTATCAGAAAAGTGTGGAACAGATTTTTGAGACCTATGTGACGGCGCCCGGCAAGGATGCTCGCGCAGAGACAGACGAAAGCGCCACTCACTCCAAGCACTGACGGCAGGCCAAACACTGGTCGGCTGGCAAAAAGACCCGGCAACAGTAACCTGTTGCCGGGCAAAAGCAGGGCCGATTGGCTTTTCGCCCTGCGGGGATGGCGGGTGGAAATGGGATCTTTCAGCCGAGAGAAAGCGTGCTCACCTGTTTGCGGGTCCTGGCGCGAGCGACACCTGCCAGCTTTGCCGACGGATCTCCCAGTGGCCCGGACTTCGACAATTCGGCCTCCAACTCAGCTCGGGTCAAACCGACATCATGCAGAAGGTAATCGTCGAGATCCGCGAGCTTAAGAGCCGCACGGCGGTTATTGAGCGTGCGCAGCACAGAATTCACTGTCCAGACAATGGCGCGAAGGGCTGCGATGAGCGCGCCCTCTGCGTGAGGAAAAGCCGCTACGGTGATCTGTCTGGTCGTGCGCATGACAATAGTCCTTTCAAATTCGGCACGAGAAAGGGCGGCCGCGCTTGGAAAGCCAAGCCGGAGGGACGCCGTGAAGGGGTTGGAGGACACCGCGACAACTGAACATCAATTGGTCACTCGTGGCGTCGATTGACATTTTGCAGTTTAGAGCATTGTGCCGACAATCGGAATCAGCACAGTGTTCTAAGCTTTTGTTTGCGCATCGGAGTCTTCCGAAAGCCGGTTCTTAACTTTCAGTCCGATGCTCTAGATTTGCCGAATTTCTATTGATCAGTCCAGTGAATGTTTCTAATGGTAATCATCAATCCAACTGATGGAATGTCCGCCATGTCCGCACCCCTTGATACAGACCAGTTGCAAACCTTCATCGCCATCGTCGATACGGGCAGTTTCACCAAGGCGGCAGGGCGGGTCTTCAAGACCCAATCAGCCGTTTCCATGCAGATGCGCCGTCTGGAAGAGCGGATCGGCAAGCAATTGTTCATCAAGGATGGGCGTGGCAACCGGCTGACTGCGGAAGGCGAGAAATTGCTAAACTATGCCCGGCGGATCGTCCGGCTGAACAGCGAGGCGATTGCCGCTTTCGACGACAACCGGTTGGAAGGCACGCTGCGGATCGGCACACCGGATGATTATGCCGACCGCTACATGCCTGAAATTATTGGCCGTTTTGCCAAGACCCATCCCAATGTCGAGCTTTATATCGTCTGCGAACCCTCCACTGATCTGGCCGAGAAAATGGCCCGGGGTGAGCTGGATATCGCGCTTGTGACCCACAACCCGGCGGCCAGACAATCCGATGTGATGCGCACCGAGCCGCTTTGCTGGGTGGCTTCGGCCAACCACCCCCTGCGCGACGATGCGCCTGTGCCGCTTGCGGTTGGGCGGCGTGATTGCAACTGGCGGCAATTGGCCTGTTCGGCACTCGATGCCGACGGGCGCGACTATCAGATCCTGTTCACCAGTTGGTCATCGACCGTGGTCGCCGCCGCAGTGCTGGCTGGCTTGGCCGTTTCTGTTCTCCCTGAGTCGGCGCTGCGAACCGGTATGAAAGTACTGGGCCAGGTGGATGGCTTTCCGCCACTGCCGCCCGTGCAGATCGGCATCATGAAACGTCCCGGCATGTCACCCTCGCTGATGAACGCCATTACCGACCATATCGCCGCCTGTCTCGACAACATCAATCCGACAGCTATTGAAGACGACATGGAAGGGGAACCGAAAACCTATTCCCGTTACTATCCGCGCCTGCGGGCGGGACATATGATTCCCGGCTGGTAAGCCAGTCTGGATCGTCCGGCTCTCTTATAAGAGCGGCCTTAAAAATGGCCGTTCCTATTGCCTCAGACCCTGTCGCAATTAGTTTTGCGAGGGTTGAAACAGCATGGTGCATGCGGCTTTTTTCCACTCGTCCAACATCGCCCAGGCTCGCTCATGCTTTTCGGCTATGGCGCGGAAAACTGCGCCGCTCAGGACCGCAACCAACAGGAAACGATTGTGTTTGCCCTGCCCATCCCCACCACCGGCAAATGGCCCCAGCCATTTCATCGCCAACGCGCCAATGTCTTCCTGAGCCTTGTATTGTAACGCGCCGAGATCGGGATCGGTCGACATTGCGATCCAGAACTCCCGACACAGCGGATTGTCACGATGCAGGCGCGCACCACGCTCGATCAGGTCCACCAGACGAGCCTGCGCATCCGCTTCGTCGCGCACATCCATTAACCGCATGGTAATATCTTCGGCCAGGCTGGTCAGGCGCATATCCATGATGGCTTTAAGCACAGCCGCTTTCTGTGGAAAGAATTGGTAGACGGAGCCCACAGGTACGCCGGCATTGGCGGCAATATCCGTCATACGCAATTGGGAAACCCCATGCTTGATAATAAGAAACTCAGCCGAATTCAGAATGTTTTCGACACGCTGGATACTGCGCCTCTGCTTTGGCTGCTTGCGTGGATTGATTCGTGAGCTTTCATTCGGCACTTTCATCGCCGTCACCATTCCGTCCTGTCCCAGGATAATTTCCACATCATGTGGACCACAGGTAAGGGCTCTATTGGAAGGGTGTTCAGTTTTGATTAATGCAAAGTGGTAAATCCATATAAAATAGGGGGTCAAAAACCGTATCAAAACGGCCTCTGACGCCCCTTTTCGAAACAGATACGTGTAGGGTTGTTCAGCGGAGATGCTGGGTCGTATCTGCTTCGATGCCTGAAACTACTTTGAGGTACGATGAATACCTGCTTCATCGTCCGAATGTGTCAGTTTGAAATACGCTGGTTCACGCCCGATTATCTATCCCGGTACCTGAATTCCGATTACGCTCTTTGTTCTTCAAAATTGATTTTAAAAAATGTTTCGTCTTAATGAATGCAGTGTTCCATTGACGGCCGATAATTTCCAATCGTATTTATTTCTAAATTCGATTTGGAAATCTTATCATGCTGACCATTCGTCAAATGCGCTACTTCGATGCGCTTGCCACTACACTGCATTTCGGTCGGGCCGCCGATCTCGTCCATGTCAGCCAACCCGCGCTTTCGGCGCAGATCATGGAGATGGAAAAACATCTGGGTGTGATGCTGATCGAGCGAACCCGCGCCAGCACGATCTTGACCACCAAAGGGCTGGAAATCCTGGCCCATGTGCGCGAGGTCCTGACGGGAATAGATCGGCTGGAACAGGCTGCGCGCAACAATGGCGGCATGTTGGAAGGTCTGGTGCGGATCGGCATCATTCCCACCGTCGCCCCCTATATGGTGCCACGCATGGTGCCTTATCTGCGGCAAAATCATCCTTTGATTGAGATCGAGCTCAAGGAAGCAGTTACCGACCGGCTGCTGTCGGACTTGAATGACGGCAAACTGGATGCGGTCGTCGCGGCGCTGCCGGTGTATGCGGACGCTCTGGTCTGCCGCAGCCTGCTGGTCGATCGGTTTTTCATGGCCGTCGCCCGTAATGACGACGCCGTGCTTCTCTCACCCCTGGTGGAAGCGGACGTGGATACCGACCGGTTGCTGCTGCTGGAGGAAGGCCATTGCCTGCGTGACCAGGCGCTGGCCGTCTGCAAAACCGCCAGCCGGCGCAGTATGGTCAATTTCGGCGCAACTTCCATGGCGACACTGCTCCAGATGGTGTCCCACGACATGGGCATGACGCTGATTCCCGAAATGGCGATCGAGACCGAAACCAGCCGCAACAAAATCCGCATCATTCCTTTTACCGATCCGCCGCCCTACCGCGAAATCGGCCTGATCTGGCGGCGATCCAGCGCCCGCCAAGCCGATATGGAAGCGCTGGCCGACGGCCTTGCCGCCAGCGCGCGGGAAAAATCGACACCGCCAGAACAGAGGCAGGATGTTTAAAAAGGGGGATGACTAACGTCATCCACAATCCATGCTTTTGCTATTCCCTTCCTGTCATGAACGTGTTACCAGCCCTCGCCAACCTCCAAGCATTACATGCAAAGGAATCCAGAGGAAAATCGCTTTTCTGGAGGACTCTGCCTATTCATATGAAGGATATTGGCATGGCACGGATCGTAATTTCGGCAACCGGCGCAGAAGCGCTTACCTTTGACGATGTCCTCCTGCAGCCCGGACATTCGGAAGTCATGCCGGGCCAGACGAATATCTCCACCCGAATCGCCAAGGATATCGATCTTTCGCTCCCCATCCTGTCTTCCGCCATGGATACGGTCACCGAGAGCCGTCTGGCAATTGCCATGGCCCAGGCTGGCGGCCTTGGCGTTATCCACCGCAATTTGACACCGACCGAACAGGCCGAAGAGGTTCGCCAGGTCAAGAAATTCGAAAGCGGCATGGTGATCAATCCGGTGACCATCCATCCGGATGCGACGCTCGCCGAAGCACTCGGCCTGATGAAGGCCCACGGTATTTCCGGTATTCCGGTTGTTGAAAACGGTGGCCGTCCTGGTCGCCTGGTTGGCATTCTCACCAATCGCGATGTGCGCTTTGCCTCGGATCATTCCCAGAAGATCCATGAATTGATGACCCGCGACAACCTGATCACCGTCAAGGATGGCGTCGAGCAGCAGGAAGCCAAGCGTCTTCTGCATAGCCACCGGATCGAAAAGCTGCTGGTGGTGGACAATGAAGGCCGCTGCGTCGGCCTGATCACCGTCAAGGATATCGAAAAGTCGCAGCTCAACCCGCATGCCGCCAAGGATTTTCAGGGTCGTCTACGGGTCGCCGCCGCCATTTCCACCGGCGATGACGGACGCGAGCGGGCCGAGCGGTTGATCGAGGCCGGTGTCGACGTCATCGTCGTCGATACCGCCCACGGCCATTCGCAGCGGGTGCTGGATGCCGTGACCGCCGTGAAGAAAATGTCGAACTCGGTTCGGATCATTGCCGGCAATGTCGCGACCGGCGATGGCACCCGCGCTCTGATCGATGCAGGTGCCGATGGCGTCAAGGTCGGCATCGGCCCCGGCTCGATCTGCACGACCCGTATCGTCGCAGGCGTCGGCGTACCGCAGCTGGCGGCCATCATGGCAGCCGTCGAAGCAGCCCATAAGCTGGATATTCCTGTGATTGCCGATGGCGGCGTGAAATTCTCCGGCGATCTGGCCAAGGCGATTGCCGCCGGTGCCTCCGCCGTCATGGTCGGCTCGCTGCTGGCTGGCACGGATGAAAGCCCTGGCGAAGTGTTTCTCTACCAGGGCCGCTCCTTCAAGGCCTATCGCGGCATGGGCTCGGTCGGCGCCATGGCGCGCGGCTCTGCGGACCGCTATTTCCAGGCGGAAGTGCGCGATACACTGAAGCTGGTGCCGGAAGGCATCGAGGGCCAGGTGCCTTATAAGGGTCCGGTCTCTGCCGTGCTGCACCAGCTGGCAGGCGGCCTCAAGGCCGCCATGGGCTATGTCGGCGGCAAGGACATCAAGGATTTCCAGGACAAAGCGACCTTTGTGCGGATTTCCGGTGCTGGCCTGCGCGAAAGCCATCCGCACGGCGTCACCATTACCCGCGAAAGCCCGAATTATCCTGGCGCTGCATAAAAACGGCCCAGTCACGAATAAGTGTTGATGAAAACCCGGATTGGCCTCCAATGAACATTGGATGCCGGTTCGGGTTTTCTATGTTTTAGACTGGACAATCTTGTGGAGGACACCGATGGAAAAGCCAACCGTTACCCCAGCGATCACCCAGGCGATGATCAACGCCTATGATGAATATACCCATCTCAGCCTCGACCGCCGGGGTTTCATGGAAAAACTCACCAGATTGGCCGGTTCCGGGGCAGCAGCCGCAGCCATCATGCCAATGCTGGCTGCCAACCAGGCCAATGCCGCGCTGACGCCGGAAAACGATGAGCGGTTGACTGCGTCAATGGTCACCTATCCCGGCGCGAGCGGCGAGATGAAGGGCTATCTCGTCACCCCAAAAGACGCCAAGACCGCCCTGCCCGGCGTAATCGTCATCCACGAAAACCGTGGCCTCAATCCGCATATTCAGGATGTAACCCGTCGGCTGGCGCTGGAAGGCTTCGTTACGCTGGCACCGGATTTTCTGTCACCACAGGGCGGCACGCCGGAGGACGAGGACAAGGCCCGCGACATGTTCACCACGCTCGATCTGGGCACAACGGTGAACAATGCCGAGGCCAGCCGCGCCTATCTTGCGGCCGTGAAGGGCGTCAACGGCAAGGTCGGCGCCATCGGCTTTTGCTGGGGCGGCGGCATGGTCAATCGGTTGGCTATCGCCTCACCACAGCTTGGGGCGGGTGTCGCCTATTACGGAGCCCAGCCGCCCGCCGAACAGGTGCCAGCAATCAACGCACCCTTGATGCTGCATTACGCTGGCCTTGACGAGCGCATCAATGCCGGGATCGATGCCTATCGCAAGGCGCTTGAGGCCAATGGTAAACAGGCCGAGATCTTCGTCTATGACGGCGTCAACCATGCCTTCAACAATGACACGTCGGCGGCCCGCTATAACAAGGAGGCCGCAGACCTTGCCTGGTCACGGACGGTAGCTTTTCTCAAAAAGAACCTGGCATAGGAATACCTACCACAACAAAGCGGGGCGGATTGATATCAATCAAAAGCAATCGCCCCGCCCTGCACTAGGCTCCTCCATAGTCTCAGCATGAGCCGAGACACGATGTTGAATTTTAAAACATCAATTTCTATGGAGGAAATCATGGCATCGATGATGAAAGCCGCTGTTGCACGCGAATTCGGCAAGCCGCTGACCATTGAGGAAATGCCGATCCCCGAACCCGGTCCTGGCCAGATTTTGGTCAAGTATGCGGCGACCGGCGTTTGCCATACCGACCTGCACGCCATCAGCGGCGATTGGCCGGTCAAGCCCAATCCGCCTTTCATTCCCGGCCACGAAGGCGTCGGCTTTGTCGCAAAGCTTGGTGCGGGCGTCACCCGGATCAAGGAAGGCGACCGGATTGGCGTTCCGTGGCTGCATACCGCCTGCGGCTGCTGCAATCCCTGCCGCACCGGCTGGGAAACGCTCTGCGGCAGCCAGCAGAATACCGGCTATTCGGTCAACGGCACCTTTGCCCAATACGGACTTGCCGATCCCGATTATGTTGGCCGCCTGCCTGACAACCTGGAATTCGGCGCCGCCGCGCCCATTCTCTGCGCAGGGGTCACCGTCTATAAGGGCCTCAAAGAAACCGAAGTGCGACCCGGCGAATGGGTGGTGATTTCGGGCATTGGCGGGCTTGGCCACATGGCTGTGCAATATGCCAAGGCCATGGGCATGCATGTCGTTGCCGCCGATATTTTCGATGACAAGCTGGCACTGGCCAAGAAGCTGGGCGCCGATGTGGTCGTCAATGGTCGTGCAGCCGACGCTATCGAGCAGGTGCAAAAGGCCACCGGTGGCGTTCATGGCGCGCTGGTGACAGCCGTTTCCCCGAAAGCGATGGAACAGGCCTATGGATTCTTGCGCTCCAAGGGCACGATGGCGCTGGTCGGTCTGCCGCCGGGCTTCATCTCGCTGCCCGTATTTGAAACCGTGCTAAAACGCATCACCGTGCGTGGCTCGATTGTCGGCACCCGGCAGGATCTTGAGGAATCGCTGCAATTTGCCGGTGAAGGCAAAGTTGCCGCTCATTTCTCCTGGGACAAGCTGGAAAATATCAATGCGATTTTTGATCGCATGCGCGAAGGCAAGATCGACGGACGGATCGTGCTCGATCTGGCCGCCTGAAAATAACCAGATCCGTGCGCCGGTAAGGCGCACGGATCTCATGGATGAAGCAGAGCAAATTATTTTGCCATAAACGCTAAGTGAGGCGGCAAGATACTGGAATAGCGTGCAAAAACAGCTATCTTCATCGCGATGCAATAATCCATGGTGAATGCCGATGCTGTCGTCCGAGACCAATGCCGCCACCGATCGTATTTTTGTCTTTCAGGGTGGGGGGGCGTTGGGTGCTTACCAGGCTGGTGCTTATGAGGCCCTTCACGCCCATGATGTCGATCCGGATTGGCTGGCTGGCATTTCCATCGGATCGATCAATTCGGCGCTGATTGCCGGCAGTCCCAGGGAAAAGCGGGTGGAAAACCTGCGCGCCTTCTGGGACATGGTATCTTCGCAGCTGAATTTCAACCTTGGCGATCAGGACACCGCCGCACGACGCACCACCAACGATCTTTCAGCGCTAACCGGCATGATGTTTGGCATTCCCGGTTTCTTTTCGCCGCGCTTGCCCACGCCACAGCAAGTGTTGCTCAATCCCGATTACCGCGTCAGCGTCTATGACACCGAACCGCTGATAAAGACGCTGAACAATCTGATCGATTTCAAATTGCTGAATGACGGCACGACACGGCTCAGCCTCGGTGCCGTGGACGTTCTCTCCGGCAATTTCGCCTATTTCGACAATCGTCACACTAGGCTCGATGCCCGCCATATCGCCGCCTCCGGCGCGCTGCCGCCCGGTTTTCCGCCGGTTGAAATCGATGGCCGGTTTTATTGGGATGGCGGCCTGGTGTCGAATACACCCTTGCAGCATGTGCTGGAAACCAATGAAAGCCAGCGGGATCTCGACATTTTCCAGGTCGATCTGTTCAGCGCGCGCGGCGACATGCCAAAGGATCAGTTCGAGGTGGAAAGCCGCACCAAGGAAATCCGTTTTTCCAGCCGAACCCGAATGAATACCGATGAATTCGCCCGCAAGCAGGTGATCCGCCGGGCCGCGAAACGCCTGTTGGACAAGCTGCCGCCGGAATTTCGCGATGACGAGGATGCCAAGCTGCTGCGCTCGATTGGCCAGGAATATGACGTGACCATCGTTCACCTCATTCACCGGCGTGCCGCCCACGCCACCCACTCGATGGACTATGAATTTTCGCGCGCCTCCATAAACGAACATTGGCAGGCAGGCTACGACGACGCCACCTATACACTGAAACATCCGAAATGGCGCAACCGCGGCCGCCCGAGAGATGGCATCCAGATCTTCGATTTGAGCCGCGAACGGCGCCGTCGTATCGGCTCGTGACCTATCGGCTCTGCTGGATTATGCTGCGTTCATATCCATACGTTTTTGAGGATAAAGCGTGACAGCGAAGATCAGCCTGAAAAACGTGGCGCTGGACGCTGGCGTCTCGATCAGCACCGCCTCGCATGCGTTAAACGGCACCGCGCCGCTGACGGCAGAGGTGCGCGACCGGGTGATCGCGTCCGCCCAACGGCTGGGCTATCTGGAAAAACGGCGCAACAAGGCGACCATTGCCACGCTGCGCTGCATTCTTCTAGCGGTTGCTGGTGACGCGGCCCCGCAAAGCGACCTCAATCTGGTCAGTTGGACCGTGATGAATGGGCTACGCGAGGAATGCGAGCGTCGGGCGATCCGCATCGTCCCTTGCGTCACCCCGGGCAACCGGATCGACGCCGCTGAGGTAAAGCGGATTGCCGTTGCCGAAAAAGTCGATGGCATCGTCATCATCAATGACGACCGACCGGAATTTATCCGCGCGCTGGCGCAATTGGCGATACCATCTGTGATCATCAATGGCGAAGATCCGTCGATGCGCATCGATACGGTCACCGCAGGCAATCGGTTCGGCGCGCGCCAGGCCATCGAGCATCTGCTGGCGCTTGGCCACCGTCGCATTCTGCATGTGACATGGCCGGGCCGCACCACCATCCGCCGCCGTTACGACGGGTATGTCGATGCCTTTCTGGCCGCCGGGCTGCAAGCCCCTATCGACATGGTGGTCGAGGCTGAGAGCTATGAGCCAGCCGAAGGTGAAAGGGTGTTGCGCGAATTATTGACCCGTGATCCATCGCTGAAGCAGGCCACCGCGATTTTTTGCGCCGCCGATAATCTGGCGCTCGGCTGTCTGAAGACCTTGCGCAAGGCAGGCATCAAGGTTCCCGAAGACATATCCGTGCTGGGCTGCGATGACATCCTGCCCGGCGAATTCAGCACTCCGCCGCTCTCGACCATTCAACTGCCCAGTGCCCGGCTTGGCGCTGCGGCTCTCAGCCTCATCGAGCAGCGGCTGGTTTCCATCGATCCGCTGCGCCCGGCCCATCGGCTGGAACTGGGATGCCGCCTGATCCTGCGCGGCAGCATCGCACCGCCACGCTGTTAATAACGTTCAGGCGCTTATTTCATCCCCGTCCCGGCAATGCCTGTGGTGATGTATTTTTGCAGGAACAGGAAGACCAGCGTCACTGGCATCAGGCTGAGGAAGGTCATGGCGAGGATGTAATTCCACTGCACCGAAAACTCGCCCTGAAAGGCATTGAGTCCGACTTGAAGGGTGAAATTCTCACGGCTGCTGAGCACGATTAGCGGCCAGAGAAAATCGTTCCAGCGCCATAGAACCGAGAAAATCGCCAGCACCGCGAGCGCAGGCGCGGTCAATGGCAGGACGATCCGCCAGAAGATCCTGAATTCACTGGCCGCATCCACCCTTGCCGCTTCGATCAACTCGTCGGGAATGGTCAGCATATATTGCCTGAGAAGAAAGACCCCAGTCGGCGAGGCAATGGTCGGGATGATGACGCCCCAGAGATTATCCACCAACCCAACCCCGACAATGACCAGATAGGCAGGTACCATGACAACGGTCAGCGGGATCATCAAGGTTGAGATGATCAGCACGAACACCGCCTTGTCGCCCCGAAACCGGTATTTCGACAGGGCAAAGGCCGCCAAGGCATTGACGATCAAGGTGAGAGCCGTCGCCACAACGGTGACGAAGACCGAGTTCTTGAGGAATGTCAGGAAGGCAAACCGGGTTAAAGGGTCCGTGTAGTTTTCCGTGGCAATCGTCAGGCTCTGGACCGGCGTGATCGTGCGGGTATCGACGCTGACCGGGGTTTGCGGGTTTTCGGGATCGACCATCTGCGCCTTCAGGCCGATGCGCCGCACCATGGCCATCTGCCTGTTCGTACCATCCATGCTGACCTGCCAGAGGCTAAGCGGCTTGTCATAGCCCTTGACCGTCACCTCCACAGCGTCTCGCGGCAGAAGCGTCGGTGGAAAACGGGTGATTTCGGCAGCCGGTTTCATCGAGGACAGACCCGCCCAGACCACCGGCACCAGCACAGCCAATGTGCCGAGGATCAGCCAGAGCCAGGCCAGCACATCGGTCACGCCAATGCGACCTTGGCGGCGGGTGCGGGTCAGGAAGGTTACGGGATTGAGGCTCATATCACTGCTCCATTTTCTTGGAGAGGCCAAGTTGCAGCAGGGTCAGCACCAGCAGCACACAGCCCATCAGGGTTGCCGCCGCCGAGGCGAGACCAAACAGCCGAAGATCGCTGCCGAACGCCATCTGGTAGATATATTGCACGATGAAACTGTTGGCCGTGCCCGGCCCCCCGCCATTGGTCAGCACCCAGGCCTCATCGAAAATCTGCACGGAACGGATCATCAACAGGATCAGCACCACCAGCAGGTTGGGCGCCAAGAGCGGCAGGGTGATACGAAACAACACCCGGCGCGGTGTCGCCGCATCGATAGCCGCCGCCTCATAGAGGTCTTTGGGAATGGCCTGCAATCCCGCCAGCAGGATCAGCGTGTAGAAGCCCATATGAAACCAGACGGAGACCACGACGACGAAAAACCGTGACCAGCCGACCTCCAGCAGGAAGATCTCTGGCGGCACGCCAAGCATTTGCAGAAAGGCGTTGAGCAAGCCGTTGCGGTCCAGGAACCATTTCCAGATCAAGCCGATCACCACAGGTGACAGCAACACCGGATAAAAGAATATCGCCCGGAAAAACCCACGCGCCACCATGGCGCGGTTGAGGATCAGCGCCGTGATCAGCGATACCAGCAAGGTCGCCACAACGTTGAAGCCGACAAACCAGAGCGTGTTCCAGATCGCAGTCCAGAACAGTGATTCCGTGCAACTCCCCGGCTGCATATAATCGCCGCAGGTCAGCAATTGGCGGAAATTGTCGAGCCCGACATAGGGACGCTCGGAAACGAACAGATTGGTGCCGCCGGTAAAGGCATAGCCGATGGAAATGGCAATCGGCAAAAAGGTAAAAATGCCAAACAGCACCAGATTGGGTGCCAGGAAAAAATAGGGCATGCGCTTGCGGCCAAACAGCCGTTCCAGCCCGTTTAGCGGCGCTTCCACCACCAGCATGACGCGGTTCAGCGCGCGGTCAGCGATATCGGCAAACTGGCTCATGCGGCAAGGCCTCCGCTGACCTGTTGGCGGCGTCGGGTCAGCGTCAGACCCGAGACAGGATCGAACACATGCACCGTGCCAGCCAAGGGCGCGACCGCCAAGCGGCTATCCTCCGGGGCTACGAAATGGCCGGGCTGATGCAAAATGACCTGTTCTTCCTGCCCTTCCATCCGGCCATAGAGATAGGTTTCTGTGCCAAGGCTTTCGCAATAGCCGACAATGAACGGCAGGCCACCCGTCTCGACGCGCTGAAAATGCGCCGGGCGAATGCCGACCATGACCTCCTGGCCCGGCTTTGCCGCCGTCTCATCAACAGAAGCGGTCAGTTGCTGTGGATAGCCGACATCAATCAGCGCCTCACCCTTCTGAAAACCGGCGATCCGGCCTTTCAACATGTTCATCCGGGGCGAACCAAGGAAGCCCGCCACGAACAGGTTGCAAGGATTGTTAAACAGATCGAGCGGCGTTCCCACCTGCTCGACCCGGCCCCCTTTCAACACGACGATCTTGTCGGCCATCGTCATGGCTTCCACCTGGTCGTGGGTCACGTAGATCATCGTCGTCTTGATGTCGCGGTGCAGGCGGGTAATTTCCGCCCGTGTCTGGACCCGCAGGGCCGCATCCAGATTGGAGAGTGGCTCATCGAACAGGAAAATTTCCGGTTCGCGCACAATCGCCCGGCCAATCGCCACACGCTGACGCTGACCGCCCGAAAGCTGGCGCGGCTTGCGGTCCAGATAAGGCTCGATCGCCAGCATCCTTGCCGCTTCGGCGATCCGCGCCTCGATTTCGGCCCGTTTGAATTTCAGGTTTTCCAGCCCGAAGGTCAGGTTCTTGCGCACGCTCATATGCGGATAAAGCGCATAGGACTGGAACACCATGGCGATCTTGCGCTCGGCGGGCGACAGCTGAGAGACGTCGCGACCATCGATGTTGATCGCACCTTTCGTCACATCCTCCAACCCGGCGATGATCCGCAGCAGGGTGGATTTTCCGCAGCCCGACGGACCGACGAAGACGACGAATTCGCCGTCCTCGATGGTCAGGTCTATGTCATGCAGCACCTTCACCGCGCCGTAGGACTTGTTGAGATCCTTGAGTGTCAACGCTCCCATATCATCCTCCCAGATGCATTAATTTTGGTGCTGAACGAGATCCAGACGGTTCCACCCATCCGGCAGGGGCTGCGGCCTGTCGATGACGAGATCGTCTACGGTCAGCCCTTCCACCCCGCTGGCAAACACGCCCGGCATTCCGTCCGGATAGTCGATGAGCCCGACGATGCGTCCGTCCGCACCGCGCGTCCAGGCATTGGCCCGGCCATGAGCTTCCGGCGACGGTGCGAGATCGGCATTGGTTGGGCGCATATCATAGCGCAACGCGGTGCCAAGCACCCCGGGCTGTTGGGCCAGATGCACCCGCCGCAAGGCGACATCGTGAATACCGGCACCGGCCATGGAGACAAGGTTGACCGTCCCTTCCATCCGCCCGGTGACATCCTCGACAACCAATCCCCGCACCGCACCCGCCGGGTGCTCCGGCACCCGGTCCACCACCGTCACCGTCAGTGCCTCGCCGGAGCCCCAGAACCCGTCCGGCGTCTCCCGGCAATCCAGGGTGATGCGGGAGAACCTGACATCGGAGACCTTGCCGCCATCGCGGGAAAAAATCCCCAGCCCCCGGTTGGATTGCTCGACACGGCAATCCTCGAACACCACGCGGGAGAAGTCCCCGAAGCTTTCGGTCCCTAGCTTCAGCGCGCAGCTCTGGCTGGAGACGGTGCAGCGGCGCACCAGCACATCTTCGCAGGTGCCGATGGCCTTGCCATCCGGCCCGACGCTGGTTTTCAGGCAGATCCCGTCATCGGCGGTAGAGATCGTGCAGTCTTCGATCAGCACCCGGCGGCAGGCGTCAAGCACGATGCCATCGGTATTGGGCAGGCGGCAATTGTTGCGGATCGCCACATTGGCAAGGCTGACATCCTCACAATTGACGAAATGCAGCGTCCACATCGGCGAATTTTCGACTTGAACATTGTCGAGACGCACGCCACGGCAACCCTCCAGCACCAAAACACGCGGACGAAACTCCGCCGGAATAAACACGCCGACGCTGACATCGTCACCGGCAATGAACGCATCGCCGCTGGCGTCGATGCAGCCCGGCCCTGTCAGCGCGATAGTGTCCGCGCCGCGCGCCACCAGCATGGCCCGGTTGGATTTTTCGGCAATGACCGAGACGATATTGTCGCCATAGGCCTGATAATCCGGCACAGGCCGCAATACGGCTCCCTCCCCCAGATGCAGCTCGACACCGGAGCGCAGCGTCAGCCCACCAACCTGATGCAATCCAGCGGCAAGCGAAACCCTGCCGCCGCCAGAGGCAGACACATGGTCCATTGCCGCCTGAATGGCTTGCGTGCGGTCGCCGTGCTGATGATCGATGACAATGTCCAGCGTCTGGGTCATACGGTTTTCTCCGATGACATTGCCACATCGGTCAGCAGCAGCAGAGCCAGCGCCTGACCGTAAGGGGTCGGCAGGTTGGGAATACGACGGTAGAAATCCAGATCATGCCCCATCGGCGTACCATCCGAGACGCCTAACACCACGCCCTCATCATCGATATGGCGCAGCACGGCACCCAGCGCCCTATCGGCATGGAGTTTATCCGCCACCGGCAGAATGCCCGCCTCAATGCCGCGCAGGATGCCATAGGCAATCCCGGCGGTGGCCGAGGTTTCCAGCGGCGAGGTCGGATCATCCAGCAGCGTGTGGAACATGCCGTCCTCGCGTTGAAAGGCCTTCAGCGAGCGCAACTGGCTTTTCAGCACATTGGCCAGAAAGCGGCGGTCTTTTTCGTCTATATCAGGCACCAGAAAGAACAGTTCCGGGATCGCCACAGTAATCCAGGCATTGCCACGCGCCCAGAAGGCACGGGCGAAGTTGTGACGACCGACAAAGGTCCAGCCGTGATACCAGAGGCCTGAGACCGGGTCCGAGAGATAACGGGCATGGATCATGAACTGGTAGACGGCCTCGTCGATCCAGTCCTTGCGGCCAAAATGAACACCGGCTTGCGCCAGAAACAACCCAGCCATGAACAGGGTATCATCCCAAAGCTCGCCCTCGTTCAAGCGTTCCTTGACCACATGCTGAAAACCACCATCCTCGGTTTTCGGCAGGCTTTTTACCAGCCATTCGGCCCAATCCTCCACCAGTGCATTAAAATCGGGCCGGTCCACATGACCGATCAGGATGGCAAGCGGCAGCATTGGTGCCGTGCTGTTGATCTGGCGCGGCGGCAGGCCGCGACCGATCTGCATGGCATACCAATCAACGAGATCATTGATAGCTTTCCTGTCTCCGCTGGCGATGGCGCGGCGCAGGAAGCCGTAGAGACCAACGCCCACTTCCCAATCCCATTCGTCAAACTGAATACCGCTTGCGCTGCCTTCCCCGCTCAAGCCCTCCTTGATGCCCTTGAGGCGGCTGAATGCCACCGCCACCTTGTCGATTGTCTGTTGAAGGGCCGGATGGCCGGTCTCTGCCTGATGCATGGTCTGATCCATCTACTGATAGAGAGGGGTGGTTTCACCCCGGTCCGGATGGGCGCTGTCATAGGTCAGCACCGGTTGTGGCTGTTCATGGCCGAACGGCAGCGGACGTGTCCCGAGCCGAAAATCGCCGTCATAGGATAAAAACAGTGCCTCATGGCCCGGCGGACGAACCCGAAGAGTTCTCGCTAGCGGGTCAAAGTCGATGCTGGTTGCTCGTGCCTTTTCACAGAAAATCTCGAAAGCCGGCGCGTCCCCGGCTCCGACAATGGCCACCCAGCCCGAAATCGGAGCCAACGCCCGCAGTTCGCGGCCCGCTGTCGCGCCTGCGTCCATCGGTTCCAGGCCGTGGCTGTTGTAAAGGGCGGCAAACCCTTGTCCCGAGCGCGCAAACACCCAGTTCTCCTCAGCGATCACCTCGTCCAGACCGTCTATGCCCAAATAGGCGTGGGTGAACGGCAGGCGCCCGCCTTGCGTATCGGCAATCAGCAGGGCGGTATCGCGATATTGCGCGACGCGGGGCAGGATGCCGCTTCCCGCCCAATAGGAAGGACGCTGCGATCCCCACGGATCGTCTTCGCCGGGATGGTTGATCCAGAGCCGCGCCATCGGATGGCCAGCCAGCCTGATATCCAGCACATGCTGCTGATGGCCTTTGCGTCCGGTCTTGTGATCAACCACCGTCGAAAGCTGCGAGGCGTGGGTCTTGAACACCACAAGCTTGCCGCTTTCCAGCCCCTGCGCATACCGCGCCTCGATGTTTCGTCCGTGCTTCAGCCTCGCCAGTGGAGCCAGATCCTCCGGCGGCTGATAATGGCTGGCGCAGAACATGGGCAGCGAGGCAACGCCGCCATTCAGCCAGCCCTCTCCAAACGCCACCCAGGCAAAAGGGGCGAGTTCCGTCAGCGGCCCGGCCCGCAATTCCTTATCATAGGCGCGGCCCTGTGATCCCGCAGGCACGCCCGCCAGTGTATGCAGGGCGATCATCCGGAAAATCAGGTCCAGCTGGTGGCGAGCACGGGTGGCGATGTCAGGTTCCGCCCAATGGTCCAGCGCCAGCAGGCCAATGAAATCAATCGGGTAATAGGCGGCGGAATTCCATTCGGCCAATCCATGCGCCTCGACGCTGTCAAACCAGCGATGCAGCCGCTGACGAGCCAGCGCCGCCTGCTGTTCACCCGTGCGACCAGACGCGAAAAACACCGAATCCGGCATCAACTGACCGGCCAGGAGCTGGCTGGTGTGGAAGCAGAGAACATGGTTCTCACTCCAGAACCACATCGTGTCATTGCCCGGCTCATCGACCCAATAGCGATAGTTGAGCACCGATTGGCGCACCCGTTCGCGCTGGTCCAGCGTTAGAACATCAGGGTAAGCGCCGAGCAGCCACAGCAGCGACACAAGAATGAAATCCGAACAATCCTCCCGCCGGTCGATAGAGGCAAGTGTATCGCTCAATAGCTTTTCCTGCACCGCGTCATCCACCTGCCCGCAGGTCGCCATGGCCAGCACCCGGCCGATGCGCGGCGCACCGTGCCGGGCCGAGTAGGCAAGCGCCTGCTGTTTGCGCTCCCCCAGGCTATCCCGCGAAATCTCCGGCTGTACGCGGGTGAGGAAAGCAGCATCAATCACCCGGCTCGCCACACTGGCGCCCTCGCCCATGCGCAGCCGCACACCGTGATAACCATCGGCAATCCCAAGCGTTTCCGGTACGGCAAGGGTTCTATCCCCGGCGCGCAACACCACCTGCGCCTTTGCCAGCACGGCACGCTCATGACCATGGCTGTAGACGGTGATCTCCACCGGAACATCGGTCTGCGGCGCCTCATCGAACAGCAATTCCAGTGGTTGACCGCAAAACACATCGCGAGCAGGACGCACGCTGCGCATCAGCCGTTCCAGCCGGGCAACTGTCGCCCCATCCAGAACCGCTGGCAGACGCACGGCGATCGGCTCTGCATCCGTCACTTCCAGCTCGACAAACCAGACCGTGTCGCGTTCCGCCAGGTCTTCGGTGTGAACCAGAATGTCATTATCGCCCTCGGTCAGTTGCAGTGTGACATCCGACATGGATTCGAAATTGCGCCGGAACGGCTCGAAGCGAACCTGCTCCACGCCATTCACCCAGATCCGCACCCCACCGCAGGTCTTCAGCCGCAGCGAAAGGCTTCTCGCCGACGCCGCCCGGAACGTGCCGCGCAGCCAGCGGCGCACATGGGTTGGAACATGCCAGAAATGGGTGAATTCCACCCGCCGATTGGCGCCCGGCAGATTGAGGTGATCAGGCTCCCAGTCGCACTCCGGCGCCAGATCGCGCCCGACCATCGTCGCCCAGAACGCCTTGCGGCAAGGCAGATCGCCAACATCGACGAACCCGTTGATGAAACGGTAATCGACGCGGTCCTCGGCGGGCGCTGCAATACCTGCAAACACACTGGCAGCAAGCGGCGAGACCAGCCAGGACGTGATCGTCTCCCCGGTAAGCACCTCGTAAACCGGGTCTATTGCTGCTGACGCGAAATGATCGCTCATAGCTCGCCTCCCTGCGATCATGAAAATATTTTTTACTCGGTCGAATTTCGATAAAAAAATCAGAGATCACCGAATTTTCGCCAACGAAACAGCTTGACGACACGTTTGTCAAGTCGCAAAAAGAGGGCGGAGGAGCGTGACATTGAGGATTGTCGCGCCAATTATGAAAATATTTTTACGGGAGGGAATCATGTCGAAAATTCTGTCAGGCGTCAGTGCCATCGTCTTGTCGGCGTTTGCGCTCAGCCATCCGGCCTTTGCCGAAACCAAGACCATCACCTTTCTGTTCACCGATGACGATCAGTCCTATGTCGAGCATATGGCGGCGCTGAGTAAGCAGTTCGAAGCTGCTCATCCTGACGTGAAGGTCAATTTCGTGTCCTCAGGCTATGATGCCGTTGCCAAACAATTGCCGGTGCAATTGGCTGTCGGCGAAGGCCCTGATCTGGCCAAGATCACCGATTGGCAATTGGCACCCTTCTTTCTCGACATGCGGCCTTATATGAAGGACCCGGACGGTTACGCGAAACTGCATGGCGAAAGCCTCAACCAATTGCGCCTGCCCGGTGTCAACGACCCGCAATCGATCAATGGCTATGTCGCCTCGCAGACGCTGAACCTGCCCTTCGTCAACAAGACATTGTTCGAGCAGGCGGAAGAGCCGCTGCCCGGCCCGAAAGCAACGCTGAAGGACATTGTCGAGGCTTCCGCCCGCGTGGCCAAAAAGACCGGCGTACAGATCCCCTTCACCATGGACCGTTCCGGCCACCGGTTTTCCGGCGCGGCCTTTTCCTATGGCTCGTCCTATGTGAAGGACGGAAAGTTCAGCTTTCCCGACGAGGCCGCCAAGACATATATTGCCGATCTCTACAACTGGACGAAGGATGGCAGCTTTCCCAAGGAAATGTGGGGCGCTGCTGGCGGTTCGCAATACAAAAACATGGGCGACGAATTCGTCAACGGCAATGTCGTGACCTATCTGGCCGGCAACTGGATGGTCAATCCGTTCCAGAAGAAGATCGGCGACGCCTTCGAATGGACGGCAATCAACGCGCCCTGCGGCACCGCTGGCTGCTATGCCATGCCGGGAGCCACCGCCATCGCCGGTTTCAAACGCACAAAATACCCGGAGGCCGTGGCCCAGTTCATCGAATTTCTCGGCTCAGAGAAAGTCCAGCGCGAGATTGCCGAAAACTACGTGATCCTGACGGGCGCGGAGATCGACAAGCCGCAATACAAGCTGACCGACGACAATGCCAAGGCGTCCATGGCCGTCTTCAACGACAACGAAAAGAACGTGCCGCAGGAAGCACGGATCTTTGAAAAGAAAAAGGGCGGCTCGGCGCTTTACCAGCAAATCGTCCAGCGCATGAGCCAGTTGATCGTCGGCGAATTGACGCTGCAACAGACCTATGACGCCCTGGCAGCCGATATCGACAAGATCAATGTGGCAACGGCGACGAAGTAAGCCATTAGGCGCGACACAGTTTAAAGGCCGTCCAGCAATCTGGGCGGTCCTCTTTTGGAATGGCTACTCTTCCCTTGCAAGCGCCGAAATTTGGCCGCACACCATGTCCAAAACATTACGTAGATATCGAAGGACAAGGTGCCATGCCCACAGCATTGACAATCGATGACCTGAAACGCCAGGCAAAGCGCCGTGTCCCGAAAATGTTCTTCGACTATGCCGATAGCGGCTCCTGGAGCGAAAGCACTTACCACGCCAACGAGAGTGATTTTGCCCGCATCAAGCTGCGACAACGGGTTCTGGTCGATATGACGGAGCGGTCGCTGGCAAGCACGATGATCGGTGAGCCTGTCACCATGCCTGTGGCGCTTGCGCCGACCGGAATGACCGGCATGCAACATGCCGATGGGGAAATTCTCGCGGCGGAAGCAGCGGAAGCTTACGGCGTGCCTTTCACGCTGTCCACCATGAGCATCTGCTCGATTGAGGATGTTGCACTTCATACGCGCCGCCCCTTTTGGTTCCAGCTTTACGTGATGAAGGACCGCGATTTCGTCCATAGCCTGATCGACCGTGCCAAGGCTGCCCATTGCTCGGCACTGGTGTTGACGCTCGATCTGCAAATCCTTGGACAGCGCCACAAGGACCTGCGCAACGGCCTGTCGGCGCCGCCGAAATTCACTCCGAAACACATCTGGCAGATGGCAACCAGGCCGCAATGGTGCATCGGCATGGCCAATACGCGGCGGCGTCATTTCGGCAATATTATCGGCCATGCCAAGAACGTCTCCAGCCTGTCTTCGCTGACAGCGTGGACGGCGGAACAGTTCGATCCGAAATTGTCCTGGAGCGACGTCGCCTGGATCAAGGAGCGCTGGGGCGGGAAATTGATCCTCAAGGGCATTCTCGATGTGGAGGACGCCCGCGCCGCAGCCGATAGCGGGGCGGATGCGATTATCGTTTCCAACCATGGTGGCCGGCAACTGGATGGCGCGCCCTCGTCAATCTCCATGCTGGCCTCGATTGTCGAGGCGGTGGGAGACCGGATCGAAGTGCATATCGATGGCGGCATCCGCTCTGGCCAGGACGTATTGAAGGCCTTGGCCCTGGGCGCCAAGGGAACCTATATCGGCCGACCTTTTCTCTACGGGCTTGGTGCGGATGGACGGGCTGGCGTGCAGCGCGCCTTGGAGATCATCGCCAGGGAGCTTGATATCAGCATGGCGCTTTGCGGCAAGCGGCTGATTTCAGAGGTGGACGCCTCGATCCTGATGGGCAATCCCTTCGCTGCGGGGCCTTGCTAAACCTATTCTCTCACCCTTCACGTGTAAATCCTGTTCAGCACCTTGAAATCCGGTGCATAATCGGCGACCAAACTGGATAGTTTTTTCGCAAGGCAGGATCATGTCCCCCATCAGCACTCCGGCATCGCCTCCCCGTCAGCTTACCCGGGCAGATTTTCGCACACTCGGGCTTTCAGCCTTGGGCGGGGCCTTGGAATTCTACGATTTCATCATCTTCGTGTTTTTCGCGGGCGTGATTGGCAAGCTGTTCTTCCCGGCCAACATGCCGGACTGGCTGGTGACGATCCAGACCTTCGGCATCTTTGCTGCCGGCTATCTGGTTCGCCCCCTGGGCGGGTTGATCCTGGCCCATTTCGGTGATGTGTTTGGCCGCAAGAAAGTCTTTGCCTTCTCCATTCTGCTGATGGCGCTCTCCACCCTCGGCATGGCCGCCATGCCCACCTATGCCTCCATCGGCATTGCCGCACCCGTGCTGCTGATCGTCATGCGGCTGTTGCAGGGCGTTGCCATCGGTGGCGAAGTGCCGGGGGCCTGGACCTTCGTGTCGGAGCATGTGCCGTTTCGCCGGGTCGGCTTTGCCTGCGGCTTTCTCTGCTCCGGGCTGACGCTCGGCATTCTGCTGGGTTCGTTGATCGCAACCGTCATCAACTCGATGTTCACGCCGGAAGATGTCGCCGCCTATGCCTGGCGCATCCCGTTCTTCCTCGGCGGCTTCTTCGGCCTTGTCGCCGTCTACCTGCGCCGCTGGCTTCAGGAAACCCCTGTTTTTGCCGAGATGCGTCAGGCGCGGACGACGGTGATGGAACTGCCGCTGAAAACCGTGCTGCGCGATTATCCAGCTGCCGTCATCATTTCCATGGCCTTGACCTGGGTGCTCGCCGCCTGCCTCGTGGTCACCACGCTGATGACTGCCACGCTCCTGCAAAAACTCTATGGTTACAGTGCACAGATTGCGCTATCCGCCACCAGTTTCGGCACATTGTTCCTGATTTTCAGCACAGCGGCATCAGGCGCAATTGTCGATAAATTCGGCTCCGGGCGGTTTTTAATGGTTGGGAGCGTATTTTTAGCCGCCGCGACCTTTGCCTTCTACACCTATGCAAGCGTTTCGGTTCCGGTTCTGTTTGTGCTCTATGCCGTGATGGGCCTTTCCGTGGGCATCGTCGGGGCCGTGCCTTATGTGATGGTGCGCGCCTTTCCCGCACCTGTCCGCTTCACCGGCCTGTCGTTTTCCTACAATGTCTCCTACGCGATTTTCGGCGGATTGACGCCGATTGCGGTGGCCAGCCTGCTACCGATCAACCCGATGGCACATGCCTATTACCTGCTGTTCATCGCCGCCCTCGCCTTTGGGCTCGGCGTCTATCTGACTCTGAAAGGCGACGGGATCGAGGCGAAGGCTGGAATAGAGGAACTTGCCAGCCGTCAGACAACGGCAACGCTTTAATTCGAAAGCCGGGGGCGACGCTGCCCCCGGATACACATCTGGTCAAATGTCCAGTGTTGTCTGGTGCTCCCATGGGGTGAATTGTGAGCAATAGCTTGTCCACTCCCCATGCTTGAGCTTGAGATAGGCTGCTGAAAACTCAATTCCCAATGCCTGTTGCAGCGCGGTGTCGGCTTCATAGGCGCGCAACGCATCCAGCAAGTTCAGCGGTAACTTCGGCGCGTCCGTCACCGTATGGCCTTCGCGGTACATATCAATGTCGTAATGCGGACCGGGATCGGCATTGGTTTTGAGGCCAGACAGGCCAGCGGCAATGATGATGGCCTGAAGCAGATACGGGTTCACCGCGCCATCGGGCAGGCGCAGTTCAAACCGACCCGGACCCGGCACGCGCACCATATGGGTGCGGTTATTGCCAGTCCATGTCACGGTGTTGGGTGCCCATGTGGCGCCGGAAACCGTGCGTGGTGCATTGATGCGCTTGTAGGAATTGACGGTTGGGTTCGTCACAGCAGCCAGTGCAGAAGCATGTTTCATAATGCCGCCAAGGAAGGTTTTGCCCTTGGCAGACAGGCCAAACGGCATGGCCTTATCGGCAAAAGCATTGACCTTGCCGTCATTATCCCAGACCGAGATATGGGCGTGGCAGCCATTGCCCGTGAGGCCCTTGAACGGCTTTGGCATGAAGGTGGCCCGCAGACCATGCTTCTCGGCCACCGATTTGACCATGAACTTAAAGAAGGAATGTTTGTCGGCGGTTTTCAGCGCGTCATCATATTCCCAGTTCATCTCAAACTGGCCGTTGGCGTCTTCATGGTCGTTTTGATAGGGTTTCCAGCCCAGTTCCAGCATGTGATCGCAGATTTCAGCAATCACATCATAGCGGCGCATCAAGGCTTGTTGGTCGTAGCAAGGCTTTTCGGCAGTGTCGAATTCATCAGAAATGGTCTTGCCGTCGGCAGAGATCAGGAAAAATTCCGGCTCAACCCCGGTCTTGACCCGAAGGCCCATGCTTGCGGCTTCCTCCACCAGCTTTTTCAGCATCACACGCGGAGCCTGCTCCACCGGCTTGTCGTCCATCACGCAATCGGCGGCCACCCATGCCACGTCTTTTTTCCATGGCAATTGGATCACGGAAGAGGCATCCGGCACGGCAAACAGATCGGGATGGGCGGGGGTGAGGTCGAGCCATGTGGCAAAGCCTGCAAAGCCTGCGCCATCCTTTTGCATATCGGCAATGGCTTGGGCAGGCACCAGCTTGGCACGTTGCGCGCCAAACAGGTCGGTATAGCTGATCATGAAATATTTGATGCCGCGCTCAACGGCGAATTGTGCAAGGTCCTGTGTCACGTCGTTCCCCTGTTTTTATGGATTGAGACACATGTTGAAAGGAAAGGCCGCATCCCTGGGAGGAGAATACGGCCTTGGTATTTCAGAAACCGGCTTTGCCGGGATACCAATTGGTGCCAGCCAAGGGAACCTGCGCCATGGCGGCGGCTTCCATCGTCAGAGCCACCAAATCTTCCGGCTCCAGATTGTGCAGACGGTTATGGCCGCAGGCGCGGGCAATGGTCTGCGCTTCCAGCGTCATCACCTTGAGGTAATTGGCCAGACGGCGACCAGCCAGAACCGGATCAAGTCGCTTCATCAATTCCGGGTCTTGTGTTGTAATGCCTGCCGGGTCTTTGCCCTCATGCCAATCATCATAAGCGCCAGCAGTGGTGCCGAGTTTTTGATATTCTGCTTCCCACTTCGGGTCATTATCGCCAATGGCCACCAGCGCTGCCGTGCCAATGGCCACGGCATCAGCACCCAGTGCCAAAGCTTTGGCGACATCCGCGCCAGAGCGAATACCGCCAGAAATGATCAACTGCACCTTGCGATGCATACCAAGGTCTTGCAAAGCCTGAACGGCGGGGCGGATACAGGCCAGTGTCGGCATCCCGACATTTTCAATAAACACATCCTGCGTCGCTGCCGTTCCGCCCTGCATGCCGTCGAGCACCACCACATCGGCTCCTGCTTTCACGGCCAGCGCTGTGTCGTAATAGGGCCGCGCGCCGCCAACCTTGATATAGATCGGCTTTTCCCAATTGGTGATTTCGCGCAGCTCCAGAATTTTGATTTCCAGATCATCCGGCCCCGTCCAATCCGGGTGGCGGCAGGCCGAGCGCTGATCGATACCCTTGGGCAGGTTGCGCATATTGGCCACGCGGTCAGAAATCTTCTGGCCCAGCAACATACCGCCGCCGCCGGGCTTGGCGCCTTGGCCAACCACCACTTCAATGGCATCGGCGCGGCGTAAATCCTTCGGGTTCATGCCATAGCGTGATGGAAGATATTGATAGACCAGCGTTTGGCTGTGGCCGCGCTCTTCGTCGGTCATCCCGCCATCACCTGTCGTGGTGGAGGTTCCGGCAATGGTCGCACCACGGCCCAAGGCTTCCTTGGCATTGCCGGAAAGCGCACCAAAGCTCATGCCTGCAATGGTAATGGGCGTTTTCAGATGAATGGGCTTTTTGGCAAAGCGCGTGCCAAGCACCACGGATGTATCACACTTCTCGCGGTAGCCTTCCAGCGGATAGCGCGAAATCGAGGCCCCGAGAAACAGCAGATCATCAAAATGCGGCACTTTGCGCTTGGTGCCTGCGCCGCGAATATCATAGATACCAGTGGCGGCAGCGCGGCGAATTTCCGCCAGCGTGTAATCATCAAAGGTCGCGGATTTGCGCGGCGGGGTATTGGGATTATGATAGCTCATTGGTCTTCTACCCCTTGCCTTAGTAGGCGTCTGCGTTGTCAATGTTGAAATTGTAAAGCTTGCGGGCAGAGCCGTAGCGCTTGAACTCTTCGGGCTTCACATTGGTGATTCCGGCTTTCGTCAGAAGCTCCGCCAGCTTTTCCAAATGTTTGGGCTTCATCTGTTTTTCGATGCAATCTGCACCAAGGCTCTTCACCGTGCCGCGCACAAACAGTTTGGCCTCATAGAGTGAATCGCCCAGCGCTTCACCCGCATCACCCAACACCACCAGATGGCCGGATTGCCCCATGAAGGCTGACATGTGGCCGATATTGCCTTGCACGACAATATCAATACCCTTCATGGAAATGCCGCAACGCGAGGCCGCATTGCCCTTGATGACCAGCAACCCGCCTTGGCCCGTGGCCCCGGCATATTGGCTGGCATCGCCTTCAATAATCACGGTGCCGGACATCATGTTTTCGGCCACACCCGGACCAGCAGAGCCATGCACAGTGACAGTGCCGCCATCATTCATACCAGCGCAATAATAGCCCACCGACCCTTTCACCTCGACAGTCACGGGGCTATCAATACCCACCGCTACGGCATGATGACCGCGTGGATTGATGATTTCAAAATTGGTGTCATTGGCCCCGGAGGTCACGGCATGCAAAGCACTGTTCAGCTCGCGCAGCGGGGTTTGGGAAAGATCGAAGACTGGCATTATAAATCCCTCAAGCTGGTGTCTGTTCAAGAATTGTCGATGGCGTGGCGAAAATGGTGATTTCGAGAACCGGAGCGGAGCGTACTCAAGTACGTGAGCACCGGAAGCGCAGAAATTGCCATTTGCAGCCCGCCAGCGGCGATTATGGGACAGACTCTCAGGCTGCTTTCTCGTGGTCCCAGAAGTAAACGGTGGCTGGCTCTGGCTCCCAGATGCGGGCCGTATCGATACCCGGCAAATTGACCAGCGCCCGATACTCAGAGCCAAAAGCCACATATTGGTCCGTCTCGGCCATGACAGCAGGCTTGCAGGCAATCGGGTCTCTCACCACGCCAAAACCGGATTTGGTGCCAACCACGAAGGTGAAAAAGCCATCGAGATCATCGAGTGCACCCGTCAACGCCTGCCCCAGATCCTTGCCCTTGGCCATTTCTGCTGTGAGGTAAGCGGCGGCCACCTCAGAGTCGTTCTGAGTCTCAAAAGTGATGCCTTCACGGATCAGTTCGCGGCGCAAATTGTTGTGGTTGGAGAGCGAGCCATTGTGCACAAGGCACTGATCGGCCCCCGTGGAAAACGGATGCGCGCCCAGCGTGGTCACTGCACTTTCCGTGGCCATGCGCGTGTGGCCAATGCCATGGCTGCCCCCCATGGAACGCACATCAAAGCGGGCGACAACATCTTTCGGAAGGCCGATTTCCTTGAAAATCTCAACGCTTTCACCCGAACCCATAATGCGGACATTGGGTCGAATTTCGCTCAAAACACCGCGAATGTCGCCAAGCTTTGCCGCATCAATATCAATCACCGCATGAGTGCTTTTCACCGTCACTTGTGCCGGAATGCCAGCCTTGGTGAGGTCAGCATCAAGGCCTGCAAAATCCACCGAAGGCTCCGGTGATTGAATGGTAATTTTCGCCTTGCCTTTTTCTCCCGCACCGTAAATCGCAATGCCCGCAGAATCGGGGCCGCGATCGGTCATGGTGATCAGCATATCCGAGAGCATGGCTCCCAGCTGAGGTTCAAGGCTCTTGTCTTTCAGGAACAATCCAACAATGCCGCACATGGTCAGCCTCTCCATTTGTCGTTGGACAATGGCTAACAGGCGGCTGCGATAAAATCAATCTTTAAGAATAAATTTTTCCTGTAAGGCAATTATTTTTGATGCGGGTAAGAAATGATGGAAAGATAGCGAGCGGGCAGTGTCACCAGTTCTTCGGGGCCATGCGGGGCGTCGGCATCAAAAAACAGGCTGTCACCTGGCTGCATCCGGTAGAGGCTCTCGCCATGGCGATAGACCACCTCGCCCTCCAGCATGTAGAGAAACTCCATGCCCTCATGCTGAAAGGTGGGAAACACATCGGATTCGGTGTTGAGCGTGATCAGATAAGGCTCAACCACCACGCCGGATGTGTTGTTTTCGATGTGGCCAAGCAGGCTGTAATGATGCCCCGCACGGGTGCCGCGCCGCTCCAGGTTCACGCCTTCACCGGCTTTGACAAAGCTTGCGCTGCGCGGCTCTTCATAGCCTTTGAAGAATGCAGTCATCGGCACGCCGAGTGCCTTGGAGAGCGATTGCAGCGTCCCGAGCGAGGCGGAAATATTGCCGTTTTCAATCTTCGACAACATGCCAACCGACATGCCCGTGGCCGTCGCCAGATCGGCCACCGTGATGCCCAGTTTTTTCCGAAACGTGCGCACTTCATGGCCAATGGCCATTTCCAGATTGTTGGCCCGTGGTTCGCGCACAGCATGGGGGTCTTGCGCCAATATTGCTTTGGCCGCTTTTGCTGCCTTTGTCTCACTCTTGGCCATGCCTGCCCCTTAATCCGTGCCTACAACAGTTCGTGATCTTACGATCTAACCGATTTTGGCTGAATGCCAAACTGCTGTTTGAACGCCCGTGAAAAATGCGATGCGCTGGAAAAGCCTGTGGCAAAGGCAATTTCCGACAGTGACAGTGGGCTTTGCTCCAGCAATTTGCGGGCATGGGAAAGCCGCATACGGCGGTAGGTATCTTGAAAGCTCGCCCCCATATGGCTGGCAAACAACCGATCCAGATGCCGGGGCGTGATGCCTACCAGCCGCGCAATCGCTTGCCGATCCAGCGGGTTTTCCAGTGTCGCTTCCATCTTTTCCAATGCCGTGACAAGCGCCGGATGATGGGTGCCAAAACGCTCCACCGATGAACCACGCTGCGGCGCGCTTGCATCAGTCACGGCTGTGTGCAGATACCAATCGCTGACCCGGCGGGCAAATTCCGGCCCCATCCGCTCGCCAATCAGGGCATGCATCATATCCAGCGGGGCAACGCCACCGCCGCAGGTCAGCCTATCGCCATCAAGCACATAACGGGCTTGGCGTGGAGCTAGGTCAGGGAACGCTTCTCGAAGCGCAGGTGCATGTTCCCAGTGGATGGTAAAATCCCGCTCCTGTAAAAGACCCGCTTGCGCCAGCACATAGGCCCCGCTGGAAATGCCACCAATGCGAACCCCTTGGCGAGAGAGTTTGCGCAACGTCGCATGAAGGTCGCTGGTACTTATCCAGTCTATCGGATTGCCGCCCGCGACCACAAACAGTGTGTGGCAGTTCCCACCTTCCAAGGCCAAATCTCCGCAGGGAATATCAAAGCCCGCCGAACAGCGCACAGCCTCGCCCCGCATGGAGAGCGGCCTTATCGCATAGAGCGGCGTTTGCGCCAGTAGATTGGCGGCGCGCAGCGGCTCGGTGGCCGATGAGAAGGACATCAGCGCAAAATTCGGTGTCAGGATGAAGCCATAGGTCTGGGTGGTGGAGTTTTCGCTCATGTCCCATTTATATCTTTAAATGTCTTCAATGTGCAATTTGAATTGGTGCCAAACATCTAGTGTTTCAAACAATGTTGGGTGGTCACCAACCATCCCCCGTCCACCAAATCCTGAAACGAGCGGGCATCATGCGCTATTCGGCTTTGTCGATTTTTCTGAACGGTCTTCGCGGCAATAAAAACTGGGCCGCCCATTGGCGACAACCGGAGCCAAAGCCGCATTATGATGTGGTGATTGTCGGCGGTGGCGGCCATGGTCTTGCCACGGCCTATTACCTTTCCAAAACCTTCGGCATCAAAAATATCGCCGTGGTGGAAAAGGGCTATATCGGCTCCGGTAATGTTGGTCGCAACACCACCATCATCCGCTCCAATTATCTGCTACCGGGCAACAATCCTTTCTACGAATTCTCCATGAAGCTGTGGGAAGGGCTGGAGCAGGATTTCAATTTCAACGCCATGGTCTCTCAGCGCGGCGTGGTCAATCTCTACCATTCCGATGCCCAGCGCGATGCCTATACACGGCGCGGCAATGCCATGCGCCTGCACGGCGTGGATGCCGAATTGCTGGACCGCGACGCCATCAAAGCCATGCTGCCATTTCTTGATTACGACAACGCCCGCTTTCCTATTCAAGGCGGCTTGATGCAGCGACGCGGCGGCACGGTGCGCCATGATGCTGTGGCTTGGGGCTATGCCCGTGGTGCGGATAGCCACGGCGTGGACATTCTTCAAAACTGCGAAGTCACTGGCATCCGTCGCGAGAACGGCAAGGCGGTGGGCGTGGAAACCACCCGTGGCTTTATTGGCTGTGGCAAGCTGGCACTGGCGGCGGCGGGCAATTCATCCCGCGTGGCTGAGATGGCGGGGCTGAAATTGCCGATGGAAAGCCATGTGCTGCAAGCCTTTGTCTCGGAGGGACTAAAGCCCTTTATCGATTGCGTTGTCACCTTTGGCGCGGGCCATTTCTACGTTTCGCAATCGGATAAGGGCGGACTGGTGTTTGGCGGCGATATTGATGGTTATAATTCCTACGCCCAGCGCGGCAATCTCGCCACCGTCGAGCATGTGGCGGAAGCGGGCAAGGCGATGATTCCGGCGCTGTCGCGCATCCGGGTGCTGCGCTCGTGGGGCGGGGTGATGGATATGAGCATGGATGGCTCGCCGATCATCGACAAGGTGCATCTGGACAATCTCTATCTCAATTCCGGCTGGTGCTATGGCGGCTTCAAGGCCACGCCTGCCTCGGGCTATTGCTTTGCCCATCTGATCGCCAAGGGCGAGAGCCATGAAACGGCGCGCGCCTTCCGGCTGGATCGGTTTGAACGCGGCCACATTCTCGATGAAAAGGGCCAGGGTGCCCAGCCGAACCTTCACTAGAGTCTGTCAGGTTCAGATTGAACCAGACAAACTCTAGATTCTTTTGTTGTCGTTTGTCTTTTCGGGAAAACCGGTGACCACTTTTCCCTGACAAACTCTAAGGATTCTGATTATGGCGAGCCTCATTCCCTGCCCCCATTGCGGGCCAAGACCCAAAGAAGAATACACCGTCAAGGGTGCAGCATTAGCCCGCCCCGCCGCCGATGCTGGCCCTGACGTATGGCATGATTACGTCTACCTGCGAGACAATCCCCGCGGAGCCTATGAAGAATACTGGCACCACACATCCGGCTGCCGTCGCTGGATTGTTGTGTGCCGCGACACAGCCACCCACGAGATTTCCGCAAGCTTTGATGCATCAACACGCAAAGGGGTCAGCGCATGACATCCTATCGTCTGAAAAGCGGCGGTCTGGTGGATCGCAAAACCGCGCTTCCCTTCACCTTTGACGGCAAAGCCATGAGCGGTTTTGCGGGCGATACGCTGGCGTCTGCGCTTCTGGCCAATGGCCAGCAATTGGTGGGCCGCAGCTTCAAATATCACCGTCCGCGTGGCATTCTCACGGCCGGTGCCGCCGAGCCCAACGCCCTGATGACCATAGGCCGAGGCGGGCGCACCGAGCCAAACACACGCGCCACCATGCAGGAGCTTTACGCCGGGTTGGAAGCAACCAGCCAAAACCGCTGGCCAAGCCTTGAGCACGATATTGGTGCGGTCAACAGCCTGCTGTCGCCATTTCTCAGTGCGGGCTTCTACTATAAAACCTTCATGTGGCCAGCAAAGTTCTGGGAAAAGCTCTATGAGCCGGTGATCCGCAAGGCCGCCGGACTCGGCAAGGCAAGCTATGAGGCCGATCCAGACACCTATGAAAAATGCTGGGCGCATTGTGACCTACTGGTGATTGGCGCAGGCGCAAGCGGTTTGATGGCGGCTCTGGCCGCTGGCCGTGCGGGTGCGCGGGTTATTCTTCTGGATGAGCAGGCGGAGATTGGCGGCGGCCTTCTGGCCGAGACAGCGTTGATCAATGGTGTTGCTGCCTCTGATTTTGTCACGACCATAAATGCAGAGCTGGAAAGCCTGCCCAATGTGCAAATCCTCGCCCGCACCACAGCGTTTGGCTGGTACGATGGCAATGTCTTCGGTGCCGTTGAGCGCGTGCAAAAACATCTCGCTCGCCCTGCGGCCAACCGCCCGGTGGAGCGCCTGTGGCGCATTGCGGCAAAGAAAGCCATTTTGGCCACGGGTGCCGAAGAGCGCCCGCTGGTGTTTGGCGGCAATGACATACCCGGTGTGATGATGGCCGGGGCCATGCGCCGCTATCTCAACCATTATGGCGTCGCGCCCGGCAAGAAGACAGCCATTTTCACCACCAATAACAGCGGCTATGCGCTGGCGGCGGACCTTGAAGCCGCAGGCGTTAGCGTTACGACCCTGATCGATAGCCGACGCGATGCAACCATTGCCTATCAGGGCAAGGCGCGATTGGTGCGCGGCGGTTTGGTTAGCAATGTCCATGGTGGAAAATCTGTCGAGGGGCTTGATCTCTGGCGCGAAGGCCAGTTGGAACGGCTTGAGGTGGATAGTCTCGCCATGTCGGGCGGGTTCTCGCCGATCATTCACCTTGCCTGCCACCGGGGTGGCAAGCCGCGCTGGTCAGATGAGCATTCGGCCTTTTTGGCTCCGGAGAACTTGAACAAGCTGGTTTTGGCGGGTTCAGCGTCCGGTGTCTTTGGGATTGCTGCTTGCATGGCGGATGCGCAGGCCAAAGTGGCGGCTCTTTTGGATGTCTTGGGCTTTGGCGCAAAACCCCTCACTCCCCCTCCGCTGCGCTCGATGGACCTCTCCCCACAAGGGGGAGAGGAGAACGGATACGTTGCGGCAAAAGCACCCGTTCCAACTGTCGAGGAACACTATCCACCGATGCCAGCCAAGCCAGTTTGGTCTATTCCCGGCATAAAAACCAAGGCCTTTGTGGACTTCCAAAACGACGTACATACCAAGGATCTGGGCCTTGCAGTGCAGGAAGGCTATGGCCATGTGGAGCTTGCCAAGCGCTACACCACCAATGGCATGGCGACCGATCAGGGCAAGCTCTCCAACGTGAATGCCATCGGGCTGTTGGCGGAAGCCCGGCGCGTATCGCCTGCCGATGTTGGAACAACGACGTTTCGGCCCTTCTATACGCCTGTGTCGTTCGGGGCGCTGGCAGGCACATCGCATGGCAAGCATTTTCAGCCGGTGCGCAAATCACCCTTGCACGATTGGGCAGCGAAGAATGGCGCTACTTTTGTGGAAACAGGCCTGTGGTATCGCTCGGCATGGTTTCCACAGGCCGACGAGACTGGCTGGCGCGAAAGCGTGGACCGCGAGGTCAAAAACGTTCGAACCAATGCCGGGATTTGCGATGTCTCCATGCTCGGCAAAATCGAGATTTGCGGACCGGATGCGGCGGAGTTTTTGAACCGTGTTTACTGCAACGCCTTCCTGAAACTACCCGCCGGCAAGGCCCGCTATGGGCTGATGCTGCGAGAAGATGGCTTCATCTATGACGACGGCACCACCAGCCGCATGGACGAAAACCGTTATTTCATGACCACCACCACAGCCTATGCGGCGGGCGTGATGAACCATCTGGAATTCTGCGCCCAAGTGCATTGGCCGGAACTGGATGTGCGGCTTGCGTCTGTGACCGATCAATGGGCGCAAATGGCGGTGGCTGGGCCAAAATCGCGCGCCATTTTGCAAAGGCTGGTTGATGAAGACATTTCCAATGAAGCTTTCCCCTATCTCGCCGCCAAGGATGTGTCCCTCTTGGGTGGTCGGTTGAAGGGGCGCCTCTTCCGCATCTCATTTTCCGGTGAACTGGCATTCGAATTGGCGGTGCCTGCCGATTTTGGTGAAAGCGTCGCGGATGCAGTGATGGAGGCGGGCAAAGAGCATGGAATTCAGCCTTACGGCATTGAAGCGCTATCGGTGCTGCGTATAGAAAAGGGCCACGTCACCCACAATGAAATCAATGGCACGGTGGTGCCTGCCGACCTCGGCTTTGGCAAAATGGTCAGCGCCACCAAGCCCGATTTTATCGGCAAGCATATGCTGAATAGGGAAGCGCTTATTGCGCCAGACCGTCCGCAGCTTGTGGGCGTCATGCCTTTAGATGCCAAGACCTCTTTCAAAACAGGCGCGCATATTCTGAACAAGGATGCTGACCCAACACTGGAGAACGATCAAGGCTATGTCACGTCTTCTTGTTTCTCACCGCATGTTGGCTCCACCATTGGCCTTGCGCTGGTGAAAGGCGGCGCCGCTCGCCATGGTGAAGAGGTGTTGGTGTGGAATGGGTTGCGCAACGAGTTTACCCCCGCCCAGTTGGTGAGCCCGGTTTTTGTTGATCCAAACAATGAGAAGCTCCATGCCTGAGAACGCTCTTCCTGACTCTGTCTTGACCGATTTCCACCTTGTTCGCCGTCCAGCACTCGCCACCAAGGCGGTGGAGCGGTTTGGTGTTCTAACGCTGGAAACCATGTTCGACGCAACCATTCTGCATGTGCTGGGCAAGCCTGGCGATGTCGCGCCAATACCCCCGCAAGGCTTTGATCTGCGCAATGCGGGACCCGGCCAATGGTTTGCCGTCGGGCCTGCCAGTGCCGATCAAGCTACGGCGGCCTTTGGCCAAACAGTCTTTCTTGTCGATCAAAGTCACGGTCGGGTGCTGATCCGCATCAGCGGCGCACCCGTACGCCACGTTTTGGCCAAAGGTACGGCCCTTGATCTTCACCCCGATTACTTCGCAATCGGTGCGGCAACGACGACCCTGATCGGTCACATCGCCGTCAATCTCTGCCGCACGGGTGAGGACCAGTTTGAGCTTCTGGTGATGCGCGGCTTTGCCGAGAGCCTCTGGGACGATCTTGCTGGGATGGCGCGGGAGTTTCAATAATAAGCGTGAAAACTGCTGAAACTGTTAGGACTGTCTGCTCCGTCCTGCTCGGCCTTCTTCCGAGGTGTCAACGTGCCAAATAAGCCCAAGCATGGCACTATGCGCCTCCTTGCGAAGGAGACGCATTGCCTCGACAATATCAGCAATCAAGCCCTGACAATCAGCCCCAAACCGCCAATTGTTGCGGCTTGAGCACAGGGCCACCCAATAGGAACGCGCCGGATGCCGGAATGGTCCAGTCCTCAGCCCCATAGTTGAAGGCGAAGGTCAGGCAGCCACGGCGGCGGATGCGGATATGCTCCGGCAAAACAAGGGTTTCGAGACCGGCCTTTTCTGCCAGCACCGCCAGCGTTGAAGACAGCAACGCCTTGTCGGGCCAGCAGGCCAGATAGTGGTGGCCGTTCTGGCACGTCAGGGCCGGATCGCCGTTTTCGAATGTGGCGATTACGGTTGCCGTCGTTTCCAGATATTCCCGCCAGCGGATGGCCCGGCCCGAAACCGTGCCTGAAACGCTATCACCAAGACCGGGCCGCAGCGAGGCGACCTGGGTTTGGCGCGTGCCGGTCAAAGGAGCCAATGGGCCGGGCGGCAGATTGTCCGGAATACGGAATTTTTCGTCGCGTGAACCGGTGCGCGGGCCGTACAACACGACGGCATCGGTGCTTTTAAAGGCCGCAAGCGCTGCCTCGTTAACCTGCATCAGGCAGGGAACGAGCACCAGTTTATAACCGGACAGATCGGCACCGGGACGCACAAAATCCACGTCTAGCCCCAGTCGGCGAGCTGCTTCGTACCAGCGGAACGCCAATTCTTCATAGCGGAAATCCCGGCCCTGCGGCTGGATCGTCGTCGCCCAATAGCTGGCATAGTCATAGACCAGGGCCACAGGTGCCTGAACACTCTCTGGCAAATCGCCAAGCGCTGCCAGTTCGCCAGCCACGGCATGGGCTTCCAGCCCACCGACCGACCATTCATCCAGCCCCGGCAGGTTGAGCCCTGCATGCATCTGCTCCTGCGCAAACGGTGCCTGGCGCCAGCGGAAGTAGCTGACCACCTCGGCCCCATGCGCCAGCGCTTCCCAGGTCCACAGCCTGACCATGCCCGGCTTGGGCACAGGGTTCCAGGGCGCCCAGTTCACAGGACCAGGCTGCTGCTCCATCACCCAGAACCGGCCACGGCCAACACCACGATAGAGATCATGATGGAAGGGCGCGATATCGGGATGGGAGGTCTCCGCCCAACGATCGCGCTCGTCTTCGGTAAATGGGAATTTTTCAACGAAACCAATCGGATAGCTGTCCCAGCTGGCGAGATCGAGATTGTCGCCAACCTGGAAATGATCGAAATCATTGATGAAGCCCATGAAGTTATGGGTAATCCAGCGGCCCGGTGAATGCTTGCGGATGATGTCCACCTGCATTTTATCATAGGCGGCCACCTGATCGGAGGAGAAGCGCCAGAAATCCAGCCGCTGCGCCGGATTCGGCTCGGTCACGGTGCGGGTGGGCAGCTCGACCTCATCGAAACTGTTGACTTCCATCGACCAGAACACCGATCCCCAGGCCTCGTTGAGCTGGTCAGTGGTCTGATAGCGCATCCGCAACCAGCGGCGGAAGGCCTTCAGGTCGTCAGGCCCCCAGGACACCGTGGTGTCGTGGCAACCATATTCGTTATCGGTCTGCCAGCCGGCTATGCCCGGATGGGTGCCGTAGCGCTTGGCGATGACTTCAACGATTCGAGCGCTCTCGGCCCACCAGATTTCGCTGGAAAAACTGTAATGGCGGCGCGAGCCGAAGCCGCGCACAGTCCCGTCGGCATCATAGGGCGCAATGTCGAGATGCTCGTCCATCAACCATTTCGGCGGTGTGGCGGTCGGGGTGCCAAGCACCACCTTCAGGCCCGCCGCATGCAGAATATCGATGGCCCGGTCCAGCCATTCGAAGGTGAACTGGCCCCGCCTTGCCTCCAACCGCGACCAGGCGAATTCGCCGATCCGCACATAGGAAATGCCAAGCTTGCGCATGTTTTGCGCATCGATTTGCCATTGGCTCTCCGGCCAATGTTCAGGATAATAGCAAACGCCCAGCATTATCGTGTCAGGTCCCCGTTGATCACAGCCTTGCCCGAGGAATCGAACAGGTGGCAGGCAGCGGCGGGAATGCCGATAGACAGGGTTTCGCCCGGCTTGGCCGTCGCCAAGCCGTCCGCCTTGACGGATAGTTCGGTGCCATCGGCCAGAGTGACGAAAAACAGGGTTTCGGAGCCGAGATATTCGGCCAACCGCACCGGCCGCGACAAAACGAGATCACCCTTGCCCGTCGCATCGATATGCTCGGGGCGAATGCCAAGCGTCATCTTGCCCGGGCTGATTGCCTTGCCCTGCGCATCAAGCGTGATCGCCGCGCCATCGGCCAGCGTCACCACCACTTTGCCACCGTCCGCAGGCGCGACGGTCACGGGCAGGACATTCATCTTTGGTGAGCCGATAAAGCCTGCGACAAACAGGTTATTGGGGCGATGATAAAGCTCCAGCGGTGTGCCGACCTGCTCGATCAGGCCAGCCGATAGCACGACGATCTTGTCGGCCATGGTCATGGCTTCCACCTGGTCATGGGTGACGTAGATCATCGTCGCCTTCAGATCCTGATGCAACTTGGACAATTCGGTGCGCATCTGCACCCGAAGGGCGGCATCCAGATTGGACAGCGGCTCATCGAACAGGAAGACTTCCGGTTCACGCACGATGGCGCGGCCAATGGCGACACGCTGGCGCTGGCCACCAGATAATTGACCCGGCTTGCGCTCCATCAGCGCATCCAGTTGCAGCAGCTCGGCGGCCTTTTTGGTCCGTGCCTCAATCATCGGCTTGGGATGGCCGGTCATCTTCAGGCCAAAGCCGATATTGTCGCGCACCGTCATATGCGGGTAAAGCGCATAGGACTGGAAAACCATGGCAACACCGCGCTCAGACGGGCCGATCCGGGTCATATCCTTGCCGCCAATCGTCAGCCCACCGGAGGTGATCTCCTCCAGCCCGGCAATCATCCGCAGCAGGGTGGACTTGCCGCAGCCGGACGGGCCGACGAACACGCAGAACTCGCCGTCCTTGACGTCGAGATCGACGCCCTTGATGACGCTCAGCGCGCCGAATTGTTTCTTGACGCCCCGCAGGCTTACATCAGCCATGGTGGTCTCCTCCCTCAACAGGTTCCAGTTCCAGCAGCATCGCGCTCTCTGGCCGCAGCATCGGCAGCGGCAAGCCGCCAAGCTTGAGATCGGCAAGGTCAAACGTGACCTTGCCAGCCAACAGGCGCTTCTGCCCTTCGGATATACGAATGAAATTCGGTAAGGCCGGATGCGTGGCCGCAACCCTCCAACGTCCGCCGATGCAGGTCACACCATCAGGCAGGGTCAGCGGCTCCGGCTGTTCGCCCACCATTTGCGGGCCTTGGGCAACGAAGACGGCGATGCGCTTGCTGTCCGCCGCACCCCAGACATACCGTCCGTCACGCGGCTCCTTGGAGAAATTGGCGCCTGGCGCATGCAGCAGGGGCCGCAGCCGCTTGTGGATGGCAATCCAGTTTTTCAGCTCAGCGCGTTCCTCGCCTTCCAGTTCCAGCGGGTTCAACTCGACGCCAAGGTGATAGGCCATTGCCACCAGCGCCCGGAAGGCCAGCGTGTGACGACGCTCCGTCTGGTGGTTTGGCGAGGCTGAAATATGGCTGCCAAGCACTTCCGGTGGCACGAAAACCGAGGCACCACGCTGGATTTCCAGCCGCTCCAGCGCATCGGTGCAATCGGAGGTCCAAACCCGGTGGGTGCGGGCAAGCGCACCGTAATCGATCCGGCCACCGCCGGAGGCACAGCTTTCGATCTCCACCTGCGGATGGGCTGCCCGCACCCGGTCCATCAATGTGTAGACGGCGCGGGTCTGGGTGGAAATTTTCGCCCGCCCGTCGCGTCCACCCGCATGGGTCAGGTCGCGGTTCATGTCCCATTTGATATAGGAGACAGCATGATTGGCCAGCACCGCGTCGATCTTCTCAAACAGATAATCGCTCACCTCTGGCCGCGTCAGATCCAGCACCAGCTGGTTGCGGGATGTCAGCAAAGGGCGGCCCTTGACCTGCAAGACCCAGTCGGGATGCAAATCATAGAGGGCGGAGACCGGGTTGATCATTTCCGGCTCGAACCAGATGCCGAACTGCATGCCAAGGCCGGTGACGTGATCGACCAGCGGCGACAGACCCTCGGGATATTTGCGGGCGTCGATGTCCCAATCGCCAAGGCTGGTCGTGTCGTCGTCACGCTTGCCAAACCAGCCGTCATCCAGCACGAAACGCTCGATGCCAAGTTCGGCGGCGGATGTCCCCTGCGCCTTCAGCGATTGCATCTGGTGGTCAAAGTAATTGCCCTCCCAGGTATTCAAGGTCACCGGACGCGGCGACATCGCACCATCAGGCCAATGCATGAGATCATCGCGGACAAAGGCATGGAACGCCGCCCGATCCGCACCGGCATAGGCCACCGGACTGCGATAGCTCTCGCCCGGCGCAAGGATCGTTTCGCCCGGCTCGAAGACTTCGCCGAGATGCACAAGGCGGCGGCCATCGTCCAGCCGATCAATGACGATCTGGTGGTTGCCGCTCCAACCCAGCGCCACGCCGAAGCTCTGCGCCTCGCCTTCGATTGTCAGCATCGGAAAGCGGTCATGGGAGGTGCGGCCCCGGCGGCTTTCCTGCGCCCAAAGGCCCGTTCCCAACCTCTCGCGCCGGATCTGGAATTCGCGGCCCCACATGCCGGTAAAGCTGACCACATCGACCTGCCCGCCTTCTATCGGAAAGCTCGCTGCCATGCAGCGGTCCAGGATGTAATCCTCACTGCCGATATTCTTGATGTCGGTGGAGACGCCGATCACGCCAGACGGGAAGGTTTCGAAACGCAACGTGATCGCCATGCCCGCCACAGCATCCTGAGCGCAAAGCAGCGTGATCCGCCCGGTCTTTTCCACCGTCCAATCGGCAAATTGCAGGATGAAATCGTGGCCGGATCGATGACCGGCAATGGCAGGCCAGCCGAAAAACCCCATGCCGCCCACCGGCAACAGCACCGCGGAAGGCACCGCATCATCCATGCCGTTGATGCGGCTGGAGCGCTCGACCTCGGACAAAGCCGAGCCGGAAACGGATGTCTGGCCAAAGCCGATAATTTCAGGCATGCCGATTTCCGGCATCCGCAGGCTCAAAACAAGCCCGTTCGCGCCAATCTTTACAATATCATTCATCCCTTGGTTGCTCCAAGTGTCAGCCCGGCGATGAAATGCCGCTGCATCAGGAAAAACATGGCGACCGGTGGCAAAGCCGCGACGATCGATCCGGCGGAAACCAGGTTCCAGGCGGCGACCCATTGGCCGTTCAGCGAATAAAGCCCCGCCGTGACAGGCATGGCGGCCTGGCTCTGCACCAGAACCGTGGCCCAGAAATAGTCGTTCCAGACAAAGGTGAAGACCAGCACCGACAGCGCCGCAATGGCGGGCCGCATCAGCGGCAGCACGATATAGCGAAAGATCCGCCATTCCGACACGCCCTCGACCCGCGCCGATTCGATCAGCGCAAACGGCAGGCCCTTGATGAAGTTGCGCATGAACAGCGTGCAAAAGCCGGTCTGGAAGGCGACATGAAACAGCACCAAGCCGGTGACTGTATCATACAGCCCCATTTTCAGCGTCATGTCGCGCACCGGCACCATGAGGATCTGGAAGGGAATGAAATTACCGGCAACGAACAGGCAGAACAGAACGATATTGCCCTTGAACTTATAGGTCGCCAGTGCAAACCCGGTCAGGCAGGAGAGCGCGACCGCACCGATCACGGTTGGAATGGTGATCTTGAAGGAATTGAGGATGTACCAGCCCAGCGGTGAATTCTGAAACACCGCGGAATAGTTTTCGACGCCGGCAAAGCCGGAGGGAATGCCGAAATAATTGCCAGCGGCCAGATCGCCCGCAGGACGCACGGAGGTCAGCGCCACGCCCAGCAAGGGCAACAGCCAGAGAACCAGCGCGACAGGCAGAACGAGATTATAGCCGAACCGGACAATCGGCGAGGCCTTCTGGATCGGGGTCGGAAACATCAGGTATTCCTTTCCTGGCCGATCATCCGCACGACGAACAGCGTGATGAACACCATCATGATCAGGAACAGGACGACGGCGATGGCCGCGCCATAGCCCATGCGGAACCCGTATTCCGACAGCGCTTCCTCATACATGTAATAGGATAGCACCCGGCTAGAACCATAGGGGCCGCCAGCCGTCATGATCGACACGAGGTCAAAGGAGCGCAGCGCGCCAATCACCGTCACCACCATGGCAATGAAGGTGGCGGGTGCCAGTTGCGGCAGGATGATGTTTTTGAGCAGCGACCAGCCCTTGGCGCCATCCATGCGGGCGGCTTCCACCTGCTCTGGATTGATGTTGTTGAGACCGGTCAGATAGAGGATCATGCAATAGGCGGTCTGCGGCCAAAGGCCAGCGACGATAATGCCATAAGTGACGAACCGCTCATCGGCCAGAACCGCGAAATCCAGCCCGGTCAGATGCTTGATCAGCACGGAAAACAGCCCGAAATTCGGCGCATAGAACCAGGTGAACATCAGGCCGACCACGACCTGGCTGATGACGAAGGGGAAGAAAAACAACGACTTATAAAGTCGAATACCGGTAACCGTCTGGTTGAGAAACAGCGCCACCGCCAATCCGCCGGGAATGGCCAGAAGGTAGAGCACCAGCCAGATCAGGTTGTTTTCCAGGGAGACGTAAAAGGCCTCGTCGCCGAGCAATTCCTGATAGTTTCCAAGCCCGATCCAGACTTTTTCGCCGATACCGTCCCAATCGTGAAAGCTGATCCAGACAGACTGGAAAATCGGCAATACGACATAGATGACAAACATCACCAGACCGGGCGCCAGAAACAGCCAGGGGGCAATGCGTTGCTGGTGACGCTTCCAGAATCCGGATGAAACAGGAGCAGCAGTGCTCACGGCAGCACCTCCGTTAATGCAAGGGCTCAAGGATGCCAGAGCATCCCAGCCGTTCTGTGACTGAAATACCGGCCGGATGCCACTTGGGCGACATCCGGCCGTCGGGAGAACCGATTATTTATAAACGCGGGCGCGCACCTTATCGAGGCGGGCCAGGATGGCATCGACCTTGTCAGGCTTGACCATGAATTCCTGGAAGCCTTCCATGCCGGCCTTGGCCATATCGGCGGGCGCGTCACGGTCATAGAATTGCGCCAGCGCATAAGCACTCGACAGCATGTCGAAACCAGCGCTCAGGAACGGATCGCTGGATTTTTCCGACTTGTTGTTGATCGGCAGCTGACCAAGGGTGGCGTTCATCTTGGTCTGAGTTTCCGGCTTTGCGAGGTAAGCCAGGAACTTGCGCGCATCCGTCTTGTTCTTGGCGCCCGAGGGGATGTGGAAGGATTCGGTCGGCGCATCTTCCGCCCGCGGCAGGCCGGGGGTGATTTCCGGGAATTGCAGGAAGCCGATCTGCTCTTCCTTCAACCCGCCATCCTTCATCGGGGCAACGGCAAAGTTACCCATCAAATACATGGCCGCCTTGCCCTGCACGAATTGCGGCATGGCATCCTGCCAGTCGAGCGCGGCATGGTTGGCAATGAAATAGCCGGGCTTGATCAATTCGGCCCATTTCTCAAACACCGCTTTGACGCGCGGATCGGTGTAAGGCACCTTTCCGGCGGTCAGGTCCATGTGGAATTCATAGCCATTGACGCGCAGGTCGAGATAGTCGAACCAGCCTGCTGTCGGCCATAGCGCCTTGGTGCCAATGGTAAAGGGCGTAATGCCGGCCTTTTTCAGCTTTTCGCAGGCCGCCAGCAACTCGGCCCAGGTCTTGGGCGGCGTAATGCCTTGAGCGGCGAAGATATCCTTGCGGTAATAAATACCCCATTGATAGGTGGAATAGGGAATGCCCCATTTCTTGCCATCGATTTCCATCGACTTGGTGGCGGATTTCAACTGATTGTTGAGATCGTCCTTGGCCCAGATATCGCTGACATCCTCGAACAGGCCAGCCTTGACGAAGGGCGCCATGCGGTTGCCAGAATACCAGGACACCACATCCGGCGCATCGGCCGTCAGAAAGTTGCGGATCGCGGATTTATAGCCCTCGTGGTCGAAATTATTCCATTTGACGGTCACGTCGGGATTGGCGGCCTGGAAATCCTTCAGCAGCTCTTCCATCGCCTTTTTCGGCGTCGGGTCCGACTGATCGGAATTGAGCACAATCTGACCAGCAAAGGCCGTTGACATGGTCAATGCGTAGCCAAGCGCCAAGCTTGGCATCATTTTAAAACAAATCATCACATTCCTCCCCGGAATCATTGTCTGCGGTATGACAGTAACCTTGTCGCCTCCAGAAGGCATTCAAGGTCGCTGTCACATTTTATATCTCCAGCCTGATGTCTTGCCTTAGCCAAACGGCCCCAAGACAACCTGCCCTCTCTGCAACTTTCAGCTTCTTTGCGCCCGCCTCCTGCAAATGCGCCTTGACCGTGCGCCAGAAAGCCGCAATCTACCTCCGAAATTCAGGCTTAGAATTCCGGTATCCTAAGATTTTCGGTGTGAAATGGCTCGACGTCCTCCCTTGATCAACAGACTTGGTGCAACACCTGTACACCCCGAGCGCGATCCGGCCCACCCCTTGGTTGTATTCGGCGATAACAGCTTCTGCGCGGGGGAATTGATGGACGTCCAGAAGATGGCTGGGCCGCATATGCACAGCCAGATCGAGCTGAACTTCGTTCTGGAAGGCGCGATGACCTATTGGTTCGACGGACGGGAGCTGACGATTTCGGAAGGCAGGCTCTGCCTGTTCTGGGGGATGATCCCCCATCAGGTCATCGACCGGCGGGAAGGCACTCGCTTCATCTGTCTTTATGTGCCGATGTCGGTGTTTCTGGGATTGGCCAGCCTGAGCCAGTTTCGCGATTCGGTGTTTCGGGGTGCGGTCATCGAGGCTTTGCACCTGCGGGCTTGGGACCGGGAAATCTTTCTGCGCTGGCGTGATGAATTGCTGGGCGGGGATGAAGGCGATATCGAGATCGTCCGCTCCGAACTGACCGCCCGCCTGATGCGCATCGAGCGCGACGGCTGGCGCGACCTGCGCGAACAAGGATCGGCGCTGGCAAGCCTTGGCCAGCGCGATGCGGGCTGGATGCTGCATGTGGAAAAAATGCTGCGCTTCATCGGCGAACACGCACCCGACACGATTTCTGCCGAGGATGTCGGGCGCGCCGCCGGTCTGCATCCCAACTATGCCATGAGCCTGTTCAAGCGTGCGGTGGGCACCACCATCAACCAGGCGATCATCCGCCACCGGCTGGATACGGCCCAATCGCTGCTGATTTCCTCCGACATGCCAATTACCGAAGTGGCCTACGAATCCGGTTTCGGCTCGCTCTCGACCTTTTACGAGGCATTCCAGCGCCGTTTCATGGAAAAACCGGTCCAATATCGCCGCCGGATGCGGGCAAAAGGCACGGCGGCGCAGGAAATCGCATAAATCGCCTTGCTCGATGATAAATATGATTATTATTATCATGTTTTCTTGACGCCTGGAAATCGGCGTTCTAATCTGCGGTTTGTTGCAGCAAGCAATCGATCAAGCGGCGGAAAAAACCATGGGATCAACGATCCAGATGTCCAGGCCGTCGGTGCGTGGCGTTCTGCCCCCCATCGACGATGACTGGTCGCCCGACATGCCGGGCGATGACCGCTTTGCCTTTTGCCGGGGCAAGCTGCTGCTGGAGGTGCCTGACGATGCCGAGATTATCCCTTGCACCTCGCTTGCCGACCCGGATGTCTTTGCCGATATCATAGCCCGCTACACGTCCAAGTTTCCCGACGCTGATCGGCGTGCGGTTATTTCGATGTGGACGCTCTATTATTTCAGCATATTGACGATTACGCCCACGGTGCACCGTCTGGTGCATCGGCGGCAATTATCACTCGGGCTTTCCCAGCTCTCATTGGTCTGTGATCCAAAAACAGCCGAACCAAAAGCGTTCGTGCTTTCAGGCCCAGGCCGCCCCGCTGGCCAGGACGCCGCGATAAACGATCTCCACGCGATCTTACGCGACCACGCCGCGCCGCTGATTACACTGATTGCCGGGCATTGCGGCGTTGCGCCAAAACTAATGTGGAACAATGTCGCCGTCTATCTCAATTGGATCATCAAGGAAATCGGCAATCAGGCAGGTCCGCACCTGATGGAAGAGGCCATCGAGATCATCTCGGGCCAGCATTGGCCGGATGGCAGTCGCAACCCGCTGTTTGGCATGATCAAACTGGCCCGCCGCCAATGCGGCATGGACCATTTTCAACGCAAGGTCTGCTGCCTGCGCTATAACCTGCCGGGCGTTCCCGGATGTGGCGACCTCTGCCCCCTGCCTGATGGCCGTCGCTAGAGTTTGTCCGGGAAAGGCGACTTCAAGACATTCCCATCGGCTGGGGATGACTAATCCCCGTCTGCCAAAGGCTTCACAAGCATCAGACACGGATGATCCTCGTGCCACAAAGTGGGAAACACTTCGGCACGAATAAATCCATTCCGGTCGTAGAAGGCGCGCGTGGCATCGTATTGCGGTTCCTGTTTGCCGCGCGGCGCCAGGGTCTTGACCGTGACCAGTCGGCAACCGGCTTTGCGGGCAAAATCCTCCGCCGCTGACAACAGCAGCCTGCCTGCGCCTTGGCGATGATAGGCCCGGCGGGTACCGATCGCCACGATTTCCACGGCATCGGGCAGATGCGGTTTCAGCATGACAAATCCGGCCACAGTGTCACCGTCAAGGCAGCCGAACATCGCCAAGGTCTCGGCCGCTGCAGCGCAGGCATCAATCACGGCGGGTTCCGTAAACCAGTCGGACAGTTCCGACATGACGTCGCGGCAAATTTCGCCCTTGTCGGCGGTCAATTCGGTTATAACAAGCACAGCAATCACTCATCTTTTCAATTATTTTTATCGTAAAAACGTGGTGCGCCATTGCGGTTTCAGGCTGACAATGCGGGCCTAGAAAAACCACCCGCATTTCAGAAATCCGCAACGGCAAGACCGTAAACCCGGTCAAGGCCTCCCGGCATCAAGCCGCCGAACGATTGCAATAGAGCGGGTGCACCTCCTTGTTTAGTGGGGGCGTCGGCAACGTATCGCGTTTACCTTTGCGGCTCGAGGCCCGGCATTCCACCCCATCCGGGCAGATGGCAGCCAGGCATTGCGCATGGGCATCACGCAGCAACCCGCAAACCAAAGCGCAGGAGACACCCGCCTGCCTGGCGATGATATTTTGTGGCACCCCTTCGAAAAAATGGTCCTCGTAGAATTTGCGGGTTCGGGCTGGCATAGCCTCCATGGTGCAGCAGAAGGCCTGATAGGCTTCCACCTCGCGCAAATGCTCTTCAGGGCTGCCGTAATCAGAAGTGTTGTCACCCTCTTCCTCAACGGCAAACAGGCCTCGCTCATAGCGTAGTCTACGCATATGATCGGTGGCGAGATTGCGCACCATCCGCATCATATAGGATGCAGGGACCGCAATATCCGGCGGCAATGGCTTTGCGACAAGTTGCAAAAGCACTTCCTGAACGATGTCTTCCGCCAAGGAGGCACACCCGGTAATCCGCCGCGCGGCCCCCAGGAGTTTCGACTTGTTCATCAGGGCAGTTTTTATCTGTTCGTCACATGTCGATTGCGAAATATTGGCTATCATGTCGGGCTCGCCTTGAAATCCCAGATTGAAACCGTGGAATTCCCCCCTTATTTCCGGGGCACACTAAAAAACATGATTTAATTAGTCAAGATAAAACAGAGAGGTCACTTCCATTTCTGTCAATCAACAACAAACCATTGATTTTCAATATTATTTTAATATACAATATGCGAAAAAGCAAAGAGGTGAAATGCCCAAAAAACGCCTTAGCATCCACCACGCCAACTCCCGTCCCGCCACTATTCCTTGCGGTGCGGTGCCAAATATAGGCCCGGACTATAGCATCGTGCTGAACATTGAAATCGGCACGACGCCATAGGGTTTTGTTCGCAGCCGAGGGGCCGAAAACCAGTATCCAGTTTTCGCCAGGATACTTTATTCTGCCGCCTCTCCCATATGGGAAGACATTTCGGACACCCTTCCCTGGCTTTCCCATTGCACCAGTGGTTGCGGCTGCGACAGATCGAAATAGTCATGGCCAAGCATGGCATTGACGATAACGGCACTTCTCCAGGCCGCCAGACTGAGCTGAGGCTCGGCAATTCCGTGGCTATGACGCCCGGCATTCAGCACGAAAATCCGGTTTTCCTCCGGTCCATCCCACTTGAGCGAAAAATCACGATTGAGCACAGGTTCCCCAAGGCTGTTGTACTCGATCCGGCCTTCAAACGAGCGCAGGAATTCCGGCAATTCGAAGCGATAGCCGGTGGCAGCGACAATCATATCAACCTCAACCGTCTCGATTGCGTCGTCAAAACCATTGCGCATGGTGAGTTCGATTGTCGCCCCATTGCGCTTGGCGGCGATGACGTCGCGGTGCGGACGCAACATCATGCCGTCATCCATGCCTGCTGTTTCCAGTTGCCGCTCATACAGTCGGCGATAGAGCTTCTTCAGGGTCGAAGGCGAAACACCGTCACTGGCCAGAAGCTGGCGGCGGGTATGGGTGATGCGCAGGTCCTCGGCCAGACCATGGAAACGATCCATATAGGCCGGGGTGAACAGTTCATTGGTGAAGGGCGTCGCATCGAGCGGCTCGAAATTCGGCCTGCGGCTGATCCAGTGGATCGAAGCCACGCTTTTCAGGTCGAGCAGTGCATCGACGATCTCGGCGCCACTCTGACCGCCGCCAATCACGGCCACCCTGCGTGCCTTGATATCACCAAGCCGCGCGGTCGCTTCGCTGCTGTGGAAGATCATCGATTTCGGCAGGCCTTCGGCCCAATCCGGCAGGGATGGTTTCTTGCCGATGCCAACCGCCAGGGTGCGGGCCAGAACGCGGGTGCCATCCACATCAATGGACAACAGCCGATCCGCCGCATCGACCTGGCGCACCGTTTGACCAAAGGACAGCGATGGCAGGCCACGGGCCACCCAGCCGAGATAATCGGCAAATTCCTTGCGCGGCACCGCCTCATATTCAGCATTCAAAAACTGGTAGAAACGCTTGTGGCGCACCAGGTAGGACAGGAAACTCCAGGGGCTGGTCGGATTGGTCCCTGTCACCAGATCTTTCAGGAATGAGGTCTGCATATCCGCACCTGGCAGCATCATGCCCGGATGCCAGGAAAACGCCGGGCGGCTGTCAAAAAATTGCGCCGTAACCGCCGGGATCGAATCCAGCTGCGCGGCAAGGCTGAGATTGAACGGACCAATACCGGCTCCCGCCAGATCGAGCACGTGGGATGTCATGATTGCACTCCAGACTGAGTTTGAAAACAAAAGGGAAGGAAACTAAGAGCGGATTACGACTTGCCTTGAATCGCGAGATCCAGCCGCCGGGCAAAGCGCTGATGGAAACGGGACTTGCCGATAATCGACAGATGGTTGGTACCAGTCACCAATTCGCAAGCGGTGGCATTGGGCGAATAGCGTCGCCAGTCGATAACGCTGAGACCCCGCGTCACCGAATCTTCAGCCGAAAACGCATGGATGCGGAACTGCGAGGTTTTCAGCTGATAATTGCGGAAAATCATCGCGTTATCGAGCAGAACCCAGAAAATATGCTCTTCCGAGCCGATATCCGGCCCATCCATAGGCAGCGGCACGTTATGCTTGACGATATGATGCAGGAATTGCTCGTAAACCTCGGCATCCATCGCCGCCATCAGCGTCAGCCAAGCCTCGCGCATTGGTGCCACTTTCAGCCAGCGTTGCACGGCGTCATGGGTACGCTCACGCACGCCAGGCTCGAAATGCGGCCAGACGCCAATGGCAAATTCATCGCCCATGTCGCAGACATCGACCATGCCGATCATCCGAAGATCGACGTCATTGCCGAGCTGCTGCGCTGCCTCATAGGCAAGAAGCCCACCCCAGGACCAGCCAAGAAAGGCGCAAGGCCGCCCCTTGGCCTGGCTGCGCACCGCTTCAGCGTAGCGGGCGGTAATATCCTCAACCCTGGTGCTGAGCGCTGGCGTTTCGGTCAGCGAATAGCAGACGAAGCCGGTGGCCGGCTGGTTCGGCCCGAGATAATCCACCAATCGCATATATTCACGGGTGCTGACCAAAAGACCCGGGAAGCAATAGAGCACCGGACGGTCGCCGTCGCGGCGCAGATAGATCGCCCCGACCTTGTCCTCCTGCCGGTTTTCGTCCATCGCCAGCGCCAGATCCCGCACCGTTGGATAGTTGAACATATCGGCAATAGTCAGCGGCCATTTCGGATGCTGCATTTTCAGCCGCGAGACGATCCGCACTGCCGCCAGCGACTGGCCGCCGACATCGAAGAAGTTTTCGGTCACGCTGAGTTCGGTGATATCGAGGATCTGTTTCCAGACCTCCAGAATGGCGGATTCCTTGCCATTGGCAGGTGGAACGATATCACGTTGCAGCTTCGGCAGCGGCAAAGCGCTGCGGTCGAGCTTGCTGTTCGGTCCCATCGGCAACGCATCCAGCACCATGATATGCTGCGGCACCATGTAATCCGGCAGGGCGGTGACGGCGGCGCGGCGAAGATCGTTGACGTTCACGTCCTCATCTTCCCGGGCCACCACATAGGCGATCAGCGCGCTGCGTCCGCTATCCTGATGCAGCAGCACCACGGCTTCCGACACATTCGGATCAGCGCGCAACACCGCCTCGATTTCGCCCGGCTCAATGCGATAGCCACGCAATTTGATCTGGTGATCGACCCGGCCGGCAAACTCTACCGTGCCATCTTCACGCCAGCGGCCCAGATCGCCGGACTTGTACATCCGTCCGCCATGGATGGAAAACGGATCATCGATGAAACGCTCCGCCGTCAGCTCCGGTTGGCCGAGATAGCCACGAGCAATGCCGCTGCCGCCGATATGGATCTCGCCGATCACCCCGACCGGCACTGGCACCAGATCGCTGTCCAGCACATAGATTCGGCGGTCGCCGACACCCCGGCCAATCGGTGCAACCGTACCCTCAAACCGCGTTCCCGCCGGAATTTTCCACACCATCGGCGTCATGATGGTTTCGGTCGGCCCATAGCCGTTGATCAGCATCTGCGCCTTGAGATTATCAGTCAGCAGATCGAAAACCGCCTGAGACAGCGCTTCGCCGCCGAAGGAATAGAGCCGCAACTGCGGTATCCCGCCCTTTTCCGCCGCATATTCAGCAAGGCCTCTGACATAGCTGGTCGGCAGGCTGGCATTGTTGACGCCGTGCCTGCGCATCAGCGCGAAAGCATCTTCCGGCGTCGCCAGCTTATCCGCCGTCAGCACCACGCCGCCTCCCGCCATCAACGGCACCATCCAGCGTTCATGGCCACCATCCGAGGTAAAGGGCAGGACCGGATATTCGCAGGAATTCTCATCCATTTCATAGATGCGCAGCGTCGCCTTGCAATGATGCGCCAACGGACCATGCTCAACGGCAACACCCTTCGGGATGCCGGTGGAGCCGGAGGTGTAGATCACATAGGCAAGCTGGGCCGGTGCAATGGCGATGACCGGCGGCTCGGTGCTTTCCGAGGATAGATCGAGCTTGTCGAGATTAAGGATCGGCGTACCGATATCACGCGGCAGATCGGTGATGTACCGGCTGCGCGAGATCACCAGCGCCAGCCCCGGCGCGCTCAGGATATGACGATTGCGGGCCTCGGGATGATCCGGCTCGACCGGGGTAAAAGCGCCACCGGCCTTCAACACCGCCAGAATGGCGATAATCGCGTCAATGGATTTGTTCAGCGCCACGGCGACCCGGTCTTCCGGGCCGATCCCCATGGCAACAAGCCGATGAGCGAGCCGATTGGCGGCGGCCTCCAGCGCACCATGAGTAATCGACGTATCGCCCTGGGCCACCGCGAAAGCTTCAGGTCTGCGCTGCGCTTGCGCCGAAATCACCTGATGGATCGGCGTGCCGTCATCAATCTCCGGCTGATCGGGATAGGGCGCTGACAGTCGCTCCAGTTCTTCAACCGGCATGAAAACAATCGCGCTGACCAACTGTTCCGGCTGACCCCGCAGGGCCTCGAACGCTAGGCTAAGATCGCGGGCGAACCGCTCGATCATTGCATCACTATGGCTTTTCGGATCGTAGCCCAGCCGGATCGCCAATCTCTCCGTATCCAGGCCGGAAACGGTAACCACCAGGCCAGCATCGCGCCGCGCAGGCGGCTCCACCAGAACGGCAACCGGCTGACCGGCCAGAACCTGGGCCTCCAGTTGCAGGGCGGGCCGCACATCCAGCACGGTTGCAACAAGGCTGGCCGCCTCGAATCCATCATCACGCCGCGCCAGGGCATTCGTCAGCGCTTCGAACGGCAAATGGTGGGACAGCGCGGTGGCAACACCCTCGACCAGCCGCTCGCGCACTGCACTGAGAGCCAACCGACCGTCGATCTCGCTGGTGACGAGCAACAGATCTTCTGTGCGGGTCGCAACCGGGCAATCGGCTTGCCGCGTTACCAGCCCGATCCGCTGGGCACCGCAGCCGCTATAGCGACGCAGTACAATGGCCAGCGCCGCAAGGCTGTCATGTGTCACATCCGCCACGGAAGTAGAGGCAGAGCACCCGACCTCGACGAGTTTTTCGCGCCATGCCTGCTGATCAGAACTTGTCACGCCTGCCGCTGGAGCCTGGGATGGCAGCATCGCCACCGTCTCCTGCGCAGCTAAGCGCTCAAACCAGAAATCGGTGTCGGCATCTGATGTCTGGGCGATTGCGGCACGTTCAGTCAGCCACTGCCCGACATCAAACAAACCCGCATCTTGACGCCCTAAATCAACCTGTCGATCAAGCCCATAGAGGAAATCGACGGCCAACCGGTCCAGGGCCGCCCGGTCACCAATCAGAGGATGCAATGACAACAGAGCGCCAATCAACCGTCCGCCTGCCGTAAACAGCGTAAATTGAGCGGCGGCATCCGTTTCCAGATCAAGCACTCTGTCGGAATAGGCGGCAGAAACCTCCCTTAATACAGTCTCCAGCTCCTCACCCTTTGCAAGCTCACGCTCAACAACTGGCACGGCATTTTGGCCCAGCAACTGATAAACGGTCCCGCCCGCCCGCACTTCAAAGCGACGGGTCAGCAAGGGATGACGATGCATCAGAAAATCAACTATAACGCGTATTCGATCACCCCCAACAGGCGCGAAGCGAAAGCCGATTGACTGGCGTCCATAGACCGCCTCATGCCCCGCCTGCGACAAAAGCCAGATCCGCGATTGCTGCGATGATAAGGGCCATGCGTGCCCCTCATTGAATCCGGTTTTGGCGATTGATGCGGCCGTCGTTGCCCGATCATGAATTGTCATTGCTTCCAGAGCCTCGTGCTTTTTCAGTTTTCATCTGAATTTTTATTTATAATTTTCTACTTCAATAATTTTCTGATCTATTTTCAAAACAACATTAGAGAAACATAGATTTTTTATTGCTCATTTTTCGAAACATCTTCCGGCAAATCTATTGGCTTGATGACGAATGACAGGCTGCAAAATTCAGAAGAAAATTTTTGAAAATTAAATTTCACGATACATGTGAATTCGGGATGCACTCATTCGTCTTGCTGCAAGTGGCATTATTTTATAGCGGGCATGATCCATGTCCCTGCAGGCTTGGCCACCACGCAAACGGAGACATAGATATGGACGCCTCTCTCGCAACCGTGCAATCAAACACCGGCACGCCTTGCTCCGGCCTGCGCCTTCCCGCAGATGGCTTCCGCGGTTATTCCTTAAATAATTTACAATCTTTGATTGTTTTTCCCAATGGAGATGACGTGCGCGTCGAATGGGACGGCGCTGTCATTGCTCATGGACGCATTACCTGGTCAGACACGCCCCGGCTGATCGTGGAAGCACTCTCCACCGACCAGAACCTGTCTTGGCAGGCCCAAGGCGAACCCACGCTTGGTGCCCTCATTGAGGCAATTCTGACCTGCCACCCGGAAATACATACGCTTGCCGTGGATCTGCCGGAAGGGGTGGATGGCACCCACTTTGCCGCTTGCGGCATGCTACTCCCCACAGAGAGCGGCTGGTTCTCAAAAGGCCAGGGCTTTTTCCAGCAACCAGCGCTCTGGCTCGGCCACGTCCCGCCTGCCTATCCCGATATTCCCGTGATGACCAATGGCATCTTGCATCCCATGCGCCCGCCAAAGCCGGTTGGGCCGGTCTATAGCCGCTTCATTCCGTGGCTGGACAAGGTGCTCGGTTTTCACGTCGCCTCACCTGAAGCGGATCTGCCACATTTCCACCGTTGGATGAACGATCCCCGCGTCGCCGCGATCTGGGAGGACAATGGCACGCTTTCCCAACATCGTGACTTTCTCGAAAACCGGCTTGCCGACCCCCGCACCTTGCCGCTGATCGGCACGTTCGACAACGTGCCTTTCGGCTATTTCGAGCTTTACTGGGCCAAGGAAGACCGGCTCGGCCCGCATTACGATGCTGATAGCCATGACCGGGGCTGGCATGTGGCAATCGGCGAGGATGCATTTCGCGGCAAACCCTATGTCAGCGCCTGGCTGCCCTCGCTGATGCACTACATGTTCCTCGCGGACCCGCGCACACGGCGCATCGTCGGCGAACCCATCCACCATCATCACCAGCAGATCCGCAATCTCGATCGCTCTGGCTTTGCCAAGATCAAGCATGTGCAGTTTTCCCATAAAAAGGCCCTGCTGGTCATGCTGCTGCGCGAACGTTTCTTTGCCGACCAGCTACTTTCGCCGGACCTGACTGGTCTGCTCGATAAGAATGGTCTTAACGTTCCAGGTTCCTTGGCGCGAGGCAGCCTGTAATGACGTCTTCAACGACGAAAATGGCGGCGGATCTCAACGATCCGCGCATCAAACGGCTGGTGATGACTGTTGCCCTGCCCGCCGTGGCAGGGCTGACGGCCAGCGCCGCCCACCACGCCGTCAACGCCATGTTCATTGGCGCATTGGGGCCGCAGGCGCTGGCAGGCGTCAGCCTCGTGCTGCCGCTGTTCCTGCTGGTTAGCGCTGCAACGGAAGGCTTGGGCATCGGGCTTGCGACGCTTCTGGCGCGCTCACTCGGTCAGGGCGATGTGAAGGCCGCGTCCTCGGTGGCGGTAACGGCGCTGGTTGCCGCCGTGCCGATGGGCATCGTGCTATCCACGCTGATTTATCTTGCCTTGCCCGCTTTCGTGCAGGCGGTGGGCGGTGAAGGCGACCTTATCGCCTCGGGCCTGATCTATGGACGGCTGATCGCCTTTGGCGTAACGCTCGGCATGTTGCAGGCGATCTGCGATTTCATTGCCATTGCCGAGGGCAATTCCCGTTTCTCGATGGCGGTGTTGATCGCCAGCTTCGCCCTCAACATCGCGCTTGATCCGGTGTTCATTTTCCTGCTCGATTTTCGGGAAGCGGGCGCGGCCATTGCCACCATGGTATCGACGGTTGCCGCTCTTCTGGCCTATGCCGTTTATTTCTACCGCAAGCGGGGCAATGTCAGAATTGATCTGAGCCTGATCCGCTGGCACCTGCTGAAGCCGATCTCCAGCATCGGCATACCGGCCTGCGCCACCAGCATCGTCACCGGCCTCGGCTTCATGGTGCTGTTGCGTCAGGCAAGCCAAAGCGGCGGTGAAACAGGCGTTGCCGCCATTGCCATTGCCATCCGGCTGATCGCCTTCGGGCAGTTGCCGGTTTTCGGCTTCTGCCTCGGCGCGCAAAGCGTCGTCAGCCATGCCGTGGGGCTGGGTGATGACCAGCGGATCAAGGCCACCATTCGCTTCATGCTGATGGTCACCATTCCCGTTGCTCTCTGCTACTCCACGCTCTTGCTGGTCGCAGCCGGACCCATCGCCCGGCTGTTCACCGCAAGCCCTGAGGTTGCCGCGCAAACCGCCGCCTGTCTTCGTCTGCTGTTTCCGGTTTTTCCGCTGGCAGCCTTCCAATCCGTCCTTCTGGTCATGCTGCAATCGCGCGGACGGGCTGGCCTTTCAGCCATCATGGGGCTGGCACCGAATGGCTACATGCTGATCCCGCTGCTTATGCTTTTACCGGCCTGGCTCGGCTTTATCGGCGTTGCAATTGCGCCTGCCGCCGCTGCGGTGCTGACCGCGGCTCTCGGCATTGTCGTCGCCCGCCGCGAATGGGCGACCATACTTCCTACCAGTGACGGCCCACTTTCCGGCCTGTCCGCGCTCCATCCCGAGACAAGAGGTTTGTCATGAACGAGACACCACGATTCGACCCAGCCGCGAAAACCATTCCGGTTCCGCCCCCTGCCGGTTTTACCGGTCACGACCCCTTCGATGCCGCCGTGCCGCCGATCTATCAGACATCGCTGTTTCTGTTCGACAGCTATGCTGAATTGGAAGATGTGTTTGCCGGGCGCTCCCACAAGCCGATCTATTCACGCGGCGACAACCCAACCGTCCAGATCCTTGAGCAAAGGATCGCCGAGATGGAAGGCGCAGAGGCTGCACGGGCTTTTTCCAGTGGCATGGGCGCGATTGCCGCGACCATTCTCGCCTTCGTCAATCCGGGCGACCGGATCGTCACCGTCCGCCATGTCTATAGCGATGCGTTCCGGTTTTTTGAAAAAGTGTTGAAACGCTTTGGTGTTCTCGTCGATTATATCGACGGCACGGATACCGAAAGCCTGATTGCCGCCCTGCCGGGTGCAAAACTCGCCTATCTCGAAAGCCCGACCTCTATGGTATTCGAGCTTCAGGATTTGGTCGCGGTTGCTGCTGCGGCACAGCGTCATGGTGTGTTGACCATTATCGACAATTCCTGGGCAACACCGCTCTATCAGAAGCCGATTGCCGCCGGGATTGATCTTGTCATCCATGCTGCCTCGAAATATCTGGGAGGCCAGAGCGATACGGTCGCCGGTCTCGTCACCGGATCGAAGCAGCATATCGCCCGGATCAATGGCGAAATCTTTCCCTATACCGGCGCCAAACTTTCGCCCTTCGAAGCCTGGCTGGTGCTGCGCAATCTGGAAACACTGCCGTTCCGCATGCGCCACCACCATGAAGCGGGTCTCGAGGTCGCCCATTGGTTGAAGGCCAGCCAAGCCGTAGGACGGGTCATGCACCCAGTCTTCAGCGATCATCCGGGCCGCAACACATTGACGGGCTTTGGCGGATTGTTTTCATTCGAAGTCACCGATGACATCGATGTCGCGGCGTTTGTCGATGCCTTGCAACTGGTGCGGATCGGGGTCAGCTGGGGCGGGCCGGAAAGCCTTGTGGTGCCTGCCAAGGCGGCGCTCAGCATTTCGCCGGAAACCAATGTCTTTGCCCGCTTCGGCGTCAGCGACCGGACCATCCGCCTCAATGTCGGACTGCATGAAGCAAAGGCGATCATTGCCGATCTGGAACAAGCGCTCGCGCAAGCCGCACGGTAAAAGCCGCTTCCACGTGCTCTCTCAATTGATTGAAACTGACAAAAGACCGGCGGGGCGCCTGTAGCGCTTCGCCGGTATTTTTGCCATATGTCACGCGCGCGCCATCGTTAGCCTGCCTTTATCCACATAGGCGCCCCATGTCGCGCTCAAATGTGCCGCCCGATTTTTGAACCCGGATCGATCCATACACCATGACACGCCTTTCAAACGACACACTCACCACGCTTGCGCAAACCTACGGAACACCGGTCTGGGTCTATGATGCAGACACGATCCGCGCCCGTATAGCGCAATTGTCATCCTTCGATGTCATTCGCTTTGCCCAAAAGGCTTGCTCCAACACCCATATCCTGCGGCAGATGCGTGAAGCCGGGGTGGTCGTCGATGCCGTGACGCTAGGTGAAATCGAGCGGGCCAGACGGGCGGGCTATGGCGCGGGTCAGGCCTCCGGCGTTGCCCACATCGTCTTCACCGCCGATGTGTTTGATCGCAGCACACTGGATCGGGTTGTCACTGACAAAATCGAGGTCAATGCTGGCTCCATCGATATGCTGCATCAACTTGGCGCACGCTCTCCGGGGCATCGCGTCTGGCTGCGCATCAATCCCGGCTTCGGCCACGGCCATAGCAACAAGACCAATACCGGCGGCGAAAACAGCAAGCATGGCATCTGGTTCGAGCAATTGCGCGAGGCGCTGGCCGCCGTGCGGCGCTACTCGCTGACGCTGGTCGGCCTGCATATGCATATCGGCTCCGGTGTCGATTACCGGCATCTGCAACGGGTCTGCGGAGCCATGGTAACGTTCTGCTGCGAGCTTGGCGCCGATATCGAGGCGATTTCAGCGGGTGGCGGACTATCCATCCCCTATAAGGACGGCGAGGAAGAAATTGATACCGTCCATTATTTCGCGCTTTGGGATAGCGCCCGCAAACAGATCGAGGAATATCTGCGCCACAAGATCCGGCTCGAAATCGAGCCGGGCCGGTTCCTGACGGCGGATTCAGGCGTGCTGCTGGCCGAGGTCCGCGCCACCAAAACCATGGGCAACAATCATTTCATCCTTGTCGATGCCGGGTTCAGCGATCTGGCCCGCCCGGCGATGTATGGCAGCTATCACGGCATTTCCGTCTTGCCCGCCGCGAATAATAGCGCACCGCGCAGCGACGTGCTGGTGCCGACAGTGGTGGCAGGACCGCTTTGCGAATCCGGCGATGTCTTCACCCAGGGCGAATTCGGGACAATCGAAAAACGCGACTTGCCGCAAGCGCAAACGGGCGACTACATGGTCTTTCACGACACCGGCGCCTATGGCGCATCGATGTCATCTAACTATAATAGCAGGCTCTATGCTCCGGAGGTGCTGGTCGAGGGGGATAACCATCGGCTGATTCGCAGGCGCCAGACCCTGGACGACCTGCTGGCGCTTGAAACAACGGCATAAGCAAAAGTCCTCACGAGAGTCGGCAGGGCAAACTCTGCCGACGGCTTCGGTGAATATGCTCAAGGCGGTCAAATGCCTGAGCATATTCGCAAGCCGAACGCGGCAAGGCTGGCGCCGGAATTGGTGGCAGGCATTTATGGCTACCTCTGACAGAGCCGCACGTTTTATAAACCGCACAGAGGATGCTGTAATACATTATATTTCTTGGATGATTTTGCGTTGCAACAAGCGAATTCACCCCTAAAAACGCCTAGAGTCACAGCACGGCTCGTGCCACAACAGACCACAAACACGAAATTTGCGCGCGTAAAACTGACCTGATCTGGGGCAGTCGCCAATCGTAAACGCACCATACGGGCGTGGCAGGCGTCAATGTTCAGATTTTATTTCCATTGAAATTGACCCGTTTCAATTTCAAATTGACATTGACCCCTTGCTTGTAAATGCTACACTGCAACATGACGCATAATACAACACATTTTCAAGCACCACCAATAGATACATTTATTTTCCAATATTAAAACAGCATTTTCTGAATTTTATATTTGCGGGCTTTCCAGTCCTCCCAATTCCCGATCCTGGATGCCCGGCCTTAAAAATTTCACGAAGTGACGATTTGGAGTTTTATTTCATGCATGACATCAAACATAAGACCGTAGATCCTCTCGATCGCTTTATTATGCGCCTCAATGCCGCCACCTCTGCCGCGGAGATGAAAGCAGTAATGGAATCCAGTATAAAATCACTGGGTTACAAGTATTTTTCCTATCATATCCTTCAAACCCCTGTGCTCAATGCCACGAATGAGACCCGCCATACATTCGGCATCAGCAACTATCCAGAGGAATGGGTGGAGCGATACGCATCAGAGCGGTATGTCTATTGCGATCCCATCGTTGGAATGTCTCTCTCTCGCAAGACCCCGTTCAAGTGGAGCGATGCCATCGATCGCGATAAGCTGACGGAAGAAGAACGTGGCATGATCGAAGAGGCTGCAAAGCGTGGCATCGCCAACGGGCTGACCGTGCCTCTCATGTCCCGCCATGGCGAACTGGCGATCATGACTGTTATCCCCGACGAAAAATTCCAGGACAGCCCGCCGGAAGCGCATCTTATTCACATTATCTCGCAATTCTTTCATTCCTGCGCGCTGCCAGTTGTCATGGAAGAGCATCTGATCGGCAGCTATCGCCGCCGTCGGTCCTTCCTGTCGGCACGGGAAAAGGAAACCGTGATCTGGGTTTCCAAAGGCAAGTCATCATGGGAAATTGCCAAGATCCTCGGCATTTCCGAAAAATCGGTCGAATTTTACATGGAGTCGGTCAAGCGGAAGCTGGAAGCCGTCAACCGTACCCAGGCCGTCGTCAAGGCAATCATGCTTGGATTGATCCAGACCGACCGTTTTCAGTCGGGCGACGGACGAAAAGCCACAATGGCCATGCCCAGCCGAGCCTGATGTCATAGTTGCTGACTAAAGTCCTCTTAGGCTTGATAGGGGGAGTCGGGCTGAACTACTGACGTGTTGCAGTGCCAAGTCGCTGGCGTTGGCACATTGCAACTCCAAACTTGCATGGTGCATTGGGTGATTTGCCCAATAGCCGCTTTAGAATGTGTCCAATGTCGGGTGCCAATGTCAGGCATCATTATCTGGTGAATGAGTAAACCATGCAGATCGTCATATTCACGATTGGCACCGAAGGCGATGTGCGCCCGCTGGTTGCTCTTGGCGTTGGGTTAAAACAGGCCGGTCACAAGGTCAGAATTGCCACCGATCCGCAATGCGCCGATCTCGTCACCAATCACGGCTTGGAATTCGCCCCCTTGCGTGGCGATTTCCTCGATTGGATGCGCACCGACCGGACTGCGATGTCCCAGGGCCTTTCACCGCTTGCTATTGCCAAGGCAGCGCGGCGGAAGCTGAAAACCATGGCCGCCAGTTGGCCGGCCCAAGGCCTTAGGGCAACGGAGGGTGCCGATCTGCTGATTGGCAATGGTATGGTGTTCCATCTCGCCGCAGCCCTTGGCGAATATCTGGGCCTGCCTGTCGCGGAAACGCAATTGGTTCCCACCCTACCGTCGCGGCAACCACCGCTTCTGCCGCTGCCGGATTGGGCGAGGAGCTTGCCGGGACCAATCAATGTGGCTCTCGGTCATGCCACGCAGATGCTGATCTGGCATATTTTGCGCCCCGCCTATAATGAGGTGGTGCGTCCGGCCCTTCGGCTGCCGCCTTATCCATGGCGCGGTCCCTATACCTATAAACCCCGTTCGCATTTGCGGCTGTTTGCCTATAGCCCGACACTGGTCGAGCCGCCCGCCTCGCTCCCCTCCAATGTCCGGGTCACCGGCCCCTGGCAATTACAGGAAGGCTCGACATGGGTCGCACCGGATGATTTGACAAATTTTCTAAAAGGCGGGCCACCACCCGTCTATGTCGGCTTCGGCAGCATGGTTGGGCCGGATGGAGGCCGCTTCACCGATATCGTGTTGCAAGCGGTACGCAAGACGGGCAAACGCATTGTGCTTGCCAGTGGCTGGGGCGGCCTCAATGGCGCGGATAGCGAGGCCGGGGGCAATATCTTCCGGATTGACCGAGCGCCGCATGACTGGCTGTTTCCGAGAATGGCGCTGGCGGTTCACCACGGCGGCGCTGGCACGACGACCGCTGCGGCACGTGCTGGCATTGCCTCGGTGGTTGTGCCATTCTTTGGCGATCAGCCATTTTGGGGCAGTCGCCTTGAAAAACTCGGCGTTGCTCCGCCAGCACTGGACCGTGCTGCCTTGACCTCAGATGCCTTAGCCTCGGCAATTATCTCTGCCGACGGTGACGATATGCGCCGTCACGCAGCAGACCTTGGTCAACGCATGCGGGCAGAAGACGGGATCGCTATGGCTATTGCTGCAATCGAAAGCCTTGGCGTGAAAAACAAATGGTCGGCCTGACCTTTGCTTGACAGATCCTGTCAGGCTGCACCGTTCCGGTTCAGGGAAATTGCATAGAGACTGGTTGTTGCGGTTATGAACAATCGATGCTTGCCACGCCCGCCGAAGCAGAGATTGGAGACCGTTTCCGGAACCAGGATCTTGCCCATCAAATGACCGTCCGGGGCGATACAGTGGACGCCATCGGCAGCCGAGGACCAGAGATTGCCGTCGCTATCAAGCCGCATGCCGTCGGCACAGCCCTTGTCGATCACATGAAACACGTTGCCGCCGGTTAGCTTCCATCCGTCATCGACATCGAACACCCGAATATGCTGCGGATCGCTGCTATGCATACGGCCGGTATCGGCCACGTAAAGCCGTTTTTCATCCGGGCTGAAGGCTAGTCCGTTTGGGCAGTTGAAATCGGTCAACACGGCAGAAATCGCCCCGGATGGATCGACACGGTAGACATTGCAGGGCAATTCCTGCTCGCTTTTCGTGCCTTCATAATCGGTGGCGATACCGTAATGCGGATCGCTGAACCAGATCGCCCCATCGGAAGCCACAATTACATCGTTGGGTGAATTGAGACGCTTACCCTCAAAGCTGTCAGCAATCACTGTGATCGTGCCGTCATACTCAGTGCGGGTCACGCGCCGTGTACGGTGTTCACAACTGACCAAGCGCCCTTGCCTGTCTCGGGCATGGCCATTGGCAAAGTTGGAGGGTGCACGAAAGGTGGTGAGACTGCCATCCGCCGTCCAGCGCAGGATACGATTGTTGGGGATGTCGGAAAACAGCAGGCAATCCAGATCGCCAAACCAGACAGGTCCTTCCACCCAATCGAAACCGGTTGCCAATTGCTTGACCGGGGCATTGCCCATCACAAACCGGCCAAAGGCGGGATCGGAGATCTCAAAGAACGACATGACGGAGCGCCTCCCAACACTTGATAGTCTGGACTTGGTATTCGGGTTCGAAAAATCAAACTGACGGTGATCGGTGAAACACCCATTCCTACTCGCCAATCTGGACCGGTTCGAATATGGTATCGATAACATGACCGGTAGAAACTGCCAAGGGAGAGCATGCCATGAGCTTTACGATACAATCCAGCGCCTTGACCGACGAAGGTGTCGCCGCACTTTTGCGCGCCGCAATCGATGCCGCGACGGCGATGGGCCAGCCGCAATGCATTATCATTGTCGACCACAGCGGCGTAGAACTGGCTTCGTTTCGCATGCGGGGTTCGCGCTATCTCTCCCTTAAAAGTGCGAGGGCCAAGGCGCGGACCGCAGCCTCGCTTGCCGCGCCCAGCCATAGCGTTCCCGACCACGCCAAATTGTTGCTGGCCGCAGCAACCCAAGGCGAAGCGACGGGGCTGAAGGGCGGCCTGCCCATTAAAGTCAACGGCATGTTGCTTGGTGGGATCGGGATCGGCTCCGGCTCGGGTGAGCAGGACGAAGAGGTGGCGCGCGCGGCCCTTGCCGCCATCGGAGCGGACCTGTCATGATGCGGATCGCCTTTCTCGGCACTGGCTTGATGGGAGAGCCAATGGCCCGTCATCTGGCGGCGGATTTCGAGGTCGTGGTCTGGAATCGCTCCACACAAAAGGCGCAGGCCTTGTCCGACGTCGCCCGCATTGCCGCCAGCCCGGCAGACGCCGCCAAAGGTGCGGATGTGGTGATTTCCATGCTGCTCGATGGCCCGGCCACCCGCGCGACACTGGACGACAGCGGCGCAATGGCAGCGGCGGGCGAAGGCGCGCTGATTATCAATATGGGATCGGTGGAACCGGCCTGCGACCGCGATCTTGCGGCGCTAGCCAAGCAAATGGGCAAGCGTTTCCTCGACGCCCCCGTCTCCGGTGGCGTGGCTGGGGCCAAGGCAAAAACGCTGTCGATTTTCGTTGGCGGCGCGCCGGAGGATTTTAAGGCTGCCGTGCCGGTTCTCGAAAAACTGGGCCGCCCGACGCTGATGGGGCCGGTCGGCACCGGCCAGACGGCCAAACTCGCCAATCAGTTGATCGTCGCCGTCACCATCGGCGCGGTTGCGGAAGCCTTTCGGCTGGCACAATCGGCGGGATGCGATCCGGCAACGCTGCGCGGCGCCTTGCGGGGCGGCTTTGCCGATAGCCGAATTCTCGATCTGCATGGCGAACGGATGGTGACCGGCAATTTCACACCGGGTGGACGTTCCGCCGCGCAGTTGAAAGACTTAAACAATGCGCTTTCGGTTGCTGCCGAGCACGATTTGACACTGCCACTCTCTGAAACGGTGCGGGCGGGCTTCACCGACCTGGTGCAGAACAAAGGCGGCGCAGATCTCGACCACTCGGCCTATTATCTCTGGCTGCAACAGATTCAGCCTATTCAGGACTAGCGGTCTCAACCATCCCCCCGGTTACCGCCGGGGGGAGGGCAACGACTGACTACTCGACGTCGAATTTCACGCCCTGGGCCAAGGGCAACGAGCGTCCAAAATTCACCGTATTGGTGGCGCGGCGCATATAGGCTTTCCAGGCATCCGAGCCGGATTCGCGCCCGCCACCGGTTTCCTTCTCGCCTCCGAACGCGCCGCCGATTTCAGCACCGGATGGGCCGATATTGACATTGGCAATGCCGCAATCGGAGCCACGGTCCGACAGGAAGGCTTCAGCTTCGCGCAGATCATTGGTGAAGATCGACGAGGACAGGCCCTGCGGCACGTCGTTATTCAGCGCCAATGCGGCATCAAAATCGCTGTAGCGGATCACATAGAGGATCGGCGCAAAGGTTTCATCCTTCACAGGCCCGGTCTGTGAGGGCATTTCCACCAGGGCGGGGCGCACATAATAGGCCGAGGCAGCCTCTTCTTCCCGCACGCGCATGCCGCCATGCACCACGCCGCCAGCAGCCTTTGCCGCAGTCAGCGCCGTTTGCATCGCCTCATAAGCGCTGCCATCAATCAACGGTCCAACCAGCGTGCCGGTCTCCAGCGGATTGCCGATGGTGACGGAGCCATAGGCCTTGATCAGCCGGGGAACCAACGTGTCGTAAACGCTGTCATGCACGAACAGGCGGCGAAGCGTTGTGCAGCGCTGGCCAGCCGTGCCCATGGCGGCAAAGGCGACGCCGCGCAGGGTCAGGTCGAGATCGGCAGTTGGGCCGACGATTGCGGCGTTATTGCCACCCAGTTCCAGGATCGAGCGGGCAAATCGGGCCGCCAGACGCGGACCGACCGCCCGGCCCATGGCTGTCGAACCGGTGGCCGAAACCAATGGCACTTTTGGATGATCCACCAGCACTTCGCCAATAGCGCGCTCACCGATCAGCACGGTCGAAAGCCCGTCCGGCGCGCTGCCGCCAGCGGCCACATAACGGCGGACGGCTTTTTCGAAAATCGCCTGGGTGGCAAGGGCGGTAATCGGCGTCTTTTCCGAGGGCTTCCAAACGGTCGAATTGCCGCAGACCAGTGCCAGCGCCGCATTCCAGCACCAGACGGCGACCGGGAAATTAAAGGCCGAGATAATGCCGGTGACGCCGAGGGGATGCCAGGTTTCCATCATCCGGTGTTCGCTGCGTTCGGTGGCGATGGTCAGGCCGTAAAGCTGACGCGACAGGCCGACCGCGAAATCGCAAATGTCGATCATTTCCTGCACTTCGCCGAGCCCCTCAGAGGTGACCTTACCAACCTCGATGGACACGAGACGACCAAGATCGTCCTTATGCGCGCGCAACTCCTCGCCCAGCAAGCGCACCAATTCGCCGCGCTTGGGGGCTGGCACCAGGCGCCACGCTAAGAAAGCGGCATGTGCATTGTCGATGGCCTTGCTTGCCTCATCGCTGGACACCGTTGCAAGCGTTGCAAGCGTGCTGCCATCCACAGGCGATGTGACCGCCAGCGAACCGCCCGACAAAGTCCCGGCGGAAACACCGAGATTTGCAAGAATGCGCGATACATCGGCAGGCAGGTTGAGTTTCGACATCGATATGATCTTTCCTTGAAACGTCGTTTGCATGTGAATGGTGTTGAGTGGCGGCCGGATCAGAACCGGCTATCCGCCAGATGAGCGATTTGCGCGCCCGCTTCGTAGTAAATTTCCTTTACGGTGCGCAACGCAATGGTCTCCGGCTCAGATAGCGGCAGAGGCAGATCCGCCTCGCCGATCTCGCCCAGAACCAACTGTGCCAATGTCCGCCCGAAAGTCGTGCCGGGCGCAATGCCACGGCCATTATAGCCGCTAAATCCGACAACGCGCTTGGCAAAGCGGTGGAAACGCGGCACGGCATCGCTTGTCATCCCGATCTTGCCATACCATTCCGTCTCGAACTCGACATCGCCCAATTGCGGAAACAGCCGCTTCAGGCTGCGCTTGGCCCAGGCCCGGTGGACTGCCGCCCCGCCATGGCGTAGCGCGCCGACACTGCCGAATACCAGCCGACCAGCCTGATCCATGCGGAAGGACGACAGGATTTCCCTGGTATCCCAGCAGCCCTCACGATTCGCCAACAAGGAGCGGCGCAGATTTTCGCCAAGCGGCACAGTGGCAAAGTTGAAATAGGGAAGATGCATCTGCTCTTCCCGCACACTTTTCCAGGGACCGGTGGAATAGGCATCGGTGGACACGATGATCCAGCGGCAGGACACATGGCCGGAGGCAGTCTTCACCACCCAGCTCTCGCCTTCCCGCTCAGTTTCCACCACCGGACTGCCGGTGAAAATCCGCACACCGGCGCGAATGGCCGCAGCAGCAAGCCCCCGCGCATAGGCAAGCGGCTGCAACGTTCCGGCCCGGGGATCAAACAGCGAACCGGCATAGGCAGTGCTTCCGACGCGAAATGCCGTCTCCTCGGCAGATAGAAGCTCGACCGGCGCACCGCGCGCTACCCATTGCCGGTGACGGTTCTGCAATTCCTCCAGCCCGGTGCTGCCGACGGCCAGATGCAGCGTGCCATTGGTTTCCAACTCACAGGCGATGCCATGTTTTTCGATTGTCTCGCGCACCAAGAGCGGCGCTTCGCCCAATTGCTTCAGCGCCCGCTCTCCATGCACGGGGCCAAGCACCTTGGGCACGTCATCGGGCATCACCCACATGCCGCCATTGATCAGCCCGACATTGCGGCCCGCGCCGCCAAACCCGATCTCAACCGCTTCCAGCAACACAACGGAAACCCCGGCCTCGGCCAGATGTAAAGCGGCTGACAGGCCGGTATAGCCGCCGCCGACCACGACGACATCAGCAATCAGGTGTTCGTTAAGTGCCGATGTGGACGGCGGCGATGGCGCGGTTCGCTCCCATAGCCCGTGCGATCTTGGATTCCCCTGCATGACAGTTCCCTTATATCGCGACCGAACCGGAAGCCGGGCCAAACGACAGCGATTATTTCGCAAAACACTAGCAAGTGCTGAACCAGTCCGCCAGTGCGCAATTATCGATGTTTCTGCAAGAGTTCTTTCCCAAATGGAATGACCTCAGGCAAAAGACCGCCTATAGAAAACCATGTCGCCCTTCTCGCCAGTCCGATCTATGCCCGGAGCCTCCATGCAAAGTCCCCGCCGTTTCCTGCCCTCCCTGCATCTTCTTTCGGCTTTTGAGGCCGCGGCCCGTACTGGCAGCGTCACGGCGGCAGCGCGGGAATTGAGCCTGACGCAAAGCGCGGTCAGCCGGCAGATCAAGGCGCTGGAAGAGCAACTTGGTGTCGAGCTTTTTCACCGCGAACGCCAGACGATCCGGCTGACGGCAGGCGGCAACATCTATGCCCGCGAAATCCGCGATGCGCTGCGGATCATCAGCACCGCATCGCTGACGCTGAAGGCCAATCCGTTCGGAGGGACACTCAATCTCGCCATCCTGCCCACCTTCGGCACCCGATGGCTGGCGCCGCGCCTGCCGGGATTTCTCAGCCGTCACCCCGGCATCACCATCAATCTCGTCACCAAGCTTTCCTATTTCGATTTTCGGCTGGAGCCGGTCGATGCTGCCATCCACTTCGGTCTGGCCGATTGGCAGGGGGCGGAAATGTCGCTGCTGCGCTCTGAAACCGTCGTTCCCGCCTGTAGCCCTGAGCTGCGCGACACCTACCGGTTTCAGACCCCGCTGGATCTGCGCCAGGCCCCTCTTCTCCACCTCACCACCCGCCCAGATGCCTGGGAACGCTGGCTGGCCAGCAATGACGTGCAATCCGACCAGGTGCGCGGCATGTTGTTTGACCAGTTCGCAACAGCCGCTCAAGCCGCCATGGCAGGGCTTGGTGTCGCGCTGCTGCCTGAATTCCTGATCGAAGAGGAAATGGCCTCCGGTCGCCTGGTCAAGGCCATCGACCGACCGATGCAAAGCACCGAGGCTTATTATCTCGTTTGGCCGAATGAACGTGGTTCACACCCGCCTTTGCAGGCCTTTCGAGACTGGATATTGGAAGAAACCGCAGACGACAGACGCTAACCTACCGAATAATGAGAAAAACGGCCTTGCAATTTCTGCAACTTCACTTCTATGTTATAACTGTTCTCAGGGCGGGGTGAAATTCCCCACCGGCGGTATCGGGCTTGCCCGGAGCCCGCGAGCGCTTTCAGGGCAACCTGGGAGGTCAGCAGATCCGGTGAGATGCCGGAGCCGACGGTATAGTCCGGATGGAAGAGAGCATGCAGGAAATACCCCAGCAGAGCTCCGTCTCCGCAACGGGTGTTCACTGCTGTTCGCCCAAGGGAAAATTTGCCGCCTCCGTGCGGTGTTCCAGCCAACTCCGTTTGGCTGACCCTTGAAAGGCAGAGACATGACTATCGCAGCAAGACTTGAACCAAACCGCATTGCCGTCATTCGCGCCCGCTGGCATGCCGGGATCGTTGATCAATGCGTAAACGCCTTCGTCGCCGAATGGCAGGCGCTTGGCGGCACCGCCGCCGAGATCGACATTGTCGATGTTCCCGGTGCATTGGAAATTCCGCTTCACGCCCAGACGCTTGCCAAAACCGGAAAATATCGCGCCATCCTCGGCTGTGCGCTGGTGGTGGATGGCGGCATTTACCGCCATGATTTCGTGGCCGCCACCGTCCTGGACGGCATAATGCGCGTGCAGCTCGACACGCAAGTGCCGGTGCTTTCGGCGGTACTGACACCCCATAACTTCCAGGAAAGCGAAGCGCATATCGCCTTCTTCCGTGAGCATTTCGTCCTCAAGGGCAAAGAAGCGGCTAGCGCCTGCCACGCCATTCTGGCGGCCCGCTCCGAAGTGCTGATGACGGTGCTATAAAATATCGCTGCCCAAAGCCTAGAATGGCTTTGGGCAGCTCTTAGCTTTAGGTGCTCCTGGCGTTTGTTTTAGAGATTGCCAAGCAGATCATTCACCCGGCTTTCCGCATCCTTTAGGGCGGCATCGACATCCTTCTGACCGGTTACGGCAGCGCTCATTTCTTCACCAATAATATCCTGGATCGGGAACTGGCGTTGCACTTGCGATGGCAATGGACGGCCAAGCTGGGCAATATCAGACACGGTATCGCGGTGTGGCAGGGCCTTGAAGGCATCCGAGTTCAGCACAGCCTGCACGGATGGCAGGTGGCCGGTGCGCGACCAATCGAAATCATTGTCGACGAAGAATTTCAGGAACCGCGCCACGGCCTTGGTCTGCTCGGGCGTCCGGTCCTTGACGGAAACAGCCCAGGTGTGACCATCGGCAAACTGCGCGTGGTCGCCGGAAAACAGCTGCGGATAGGGATAAACGGCATAACCGCCCTTGTTCAGCGCAGTGCCCGGCTTGCCGGCCGAAGCATTGTAATCGCCGATCATCCACGTGCCGTTCAGATGAACACCGCCGGCACCGGCCAGAAAGGCAGTGATCGAGGCGCCGTAATCCATATCCTTCGTGGTATAGCCCTTGGCGTAGATGGTCCGGTACATCTCTACCACCCGCTTGGCTTCAGGCGTGTCGAGCTTGATATGGGTCGGATCGGCGAAGAAGTCAGCGTTTTGCTGGAACAGATAAGTATAGAGATTGCGCATATAGAGCGCCGTCTCATTGGCAAGATTCTGCACAAAATAGGGCTTGCCGGTCTTCTGCTTGAACTGCTCGGCCTGGGCCAGAAGCTCTTCCGGGGATTTCGGCAGGATCGGTGTGCCATCGGCATTGACGAGACCCGCCTGCTTAAACAGATCCATATTGATATGGTAGAGCATGGTCCAGCTGTCGATCGGCAATCCGTAGAACTTGCCGTCCTTGGTCGCCCCCTGCCGCGCCGCCTCGGTAAAGGTTTCAGGCTTGATGCCTTGCGTGGCCAAAAGCTCGTCCAGCGGCATGATCAGGTTTTTGGACTGATAATCCGATAGGGCCGATTCATGGATCGTGACGATGTCAGGCGGATCATTGGAGGCAAATTGTGCGTTGAGCTGGTCGTAGCCCGGCCATTCCACTGTCGCCACCGAGACATGGATATCCGGGTTGTCGGCGTTGAACTTGTTGATCAGCGAGGTCATGATCCCACATTCGCCGACCGATTTGCTGACGTCTGTATTGCTGCCATATTCGGCATCGCAGGCGCCAAAGAACCTTTGGACGTTCAGTTCCACCGGCTCCGCCGCAAAGGCGGCATGAGCAGTCATCAGTGCCACCACCGGAATGGCGGTGCGCATCAGTTTCATGATCCTCGATTTGACTGGCTTGGCTTTCATGGTCTCTCCTCCCACATGTTTCTTGTATTCTTCGGACAAAGGCTACCGAACGGCTGCCCCCGACACCGCTGTGACGATATATTTCTGGAAAAACAGATAGATGATAAGGATAGGCGCTCCAGCAAACACCGCCTGCGCCATCAGAAAGCCGAGACCTTCGGACTGGCCGAAATTGGTCTGGGTCGAGGCAAGGCCGACTGTCAGCGTATACATGTCCTTCCTGGAGGCGGAAATCAGCGGCCAGAAATAGTCGTTCCAAGACGCCAGGAACGTGAAAATGCCAAGCGTCGCCTGGGCGGGCAGTGTCAGAGGCAAAAGCACCTTCCAAAAGATCCGCAGGCGGCTGGCATTGTCCAGCAGGGCCGCCTCATCCAGATCGCGCGGGATGGCCCGGAAATATTGCGTCATCAGAAAGACGCCGAAAGCGCTGGATAGGCCGGGCAGCACAAGGCCCGGATAGGTATTGTGCAGGCTCAACATGCTGAAAATCTGGTGGCGGGCAACCAGAACCGCCTGCTCCGGCACCGCGAGCCCGAACAGAACGATCACGAACACCACGTCTCGGCCCGGAAAATTCAGCCGGGCAAAGCCGTAGCCGGCCAGCGACGACAGGATCAGCGTGCCGATGGTCAGGCTGATGGAGACGATCAGGCTGTTGAGAATCCAGCGAAACACCGAGGATGTCTGGATGATATTGAGATAGTTGCTGATGATATAGGGCGGATGAAACACCGAATTGGGATCGGCCATCAGCACACTGTTTTCCTTCAGCGACAATCCGATCACCCAGAGTATCGGCAAAAGCATCACGAGAGATAACAGCACGACCAGCCCAAGGACGATCCGGTCACCAAGCCTGCTGTGAGAAGAGGAAAAGCCGCTCATGCCGCATCTCCCTTGCGTCTGGTGATCAGATATTGCGCCATGGCGGCGAGCAGGATCAGAATGAAGAGGATTTCGGAGGCTGCGGCCCCAAGACCGAGATCCCAGCGGCGGAAGGTGACTTCATAGATATAGAGAACGATGGGTCTGGTGGCATTGTTCGGCCCGCCCCGCGTCATCAACAGCGCCTGGCCAAACAGCTGGAATTGCAAGACAATCTGAATGATGACCACCAGGAGGAATGTCCGCTTGATGGATGGTAGAGTAATGGCCGTCAGCGTCCGCCAGCGGCTGGCATTATCAAGCGCCGCCGCCTCATAGATATCGCCGGGGATTTGCTGCAAAGCCGATAGAAACAGCATCATCGGCAGGCCAAGGCACCACCAGACGGTGGCGATGGCAATCGCGATCATCGCCAGATCGGGATCGGACAGGGCGGCGGGGGCCGTTGCGCCAAACCAACTGAAAATGGTGGCAAGCAAGCCAACCTGCGGAATGAACACGATCCGCCAGACCAGCGTGACGATGGTGACGGACAAGACCGAGGACGCGAAGAACAGGGTTCGCAGCACCGCCGCCGTCCGCGTCTGCCGGTTGAGCGCCAGCGCCAGAAATAGCCCGAGCACCGCCAGCGTCGGCACCGTCAATGCCACGAAATAGAAGGTATTCCAGATCGACTGAATGAAAACGGTATCGCGAAACAGCCGTAGATAATTATCAAAGCCGACAAACCGCCCGCTCGAAAACATATCGGCCTTATGAAAACTCAGCCAAATGCCCCAGATCAGGGGAAAAACCAGAAGCGTGGTGAAAAATGCCAGGTAAGGCGCCACAAATAGCGCATGGCTCCAGCGCGGAGCATGGATGCTCATCGACGCAGGGGCCGAACGGCGGCGCGCAGCCAAAAACGGTATAGCAGAAGAGCGGTCAGCCATCGGACAGCGCCTCCGCATGCCGGGCGGTGCCATCCGCATCGAACAGATGAGCTTTTCCACCGTCAAAACCAAGGCCAATGCGATCGCCGATTTTCAGGCGCGTCTGCCCTGCCGTTGCGGCCACCACACTTTGGCCATCCGCCAATCGTGTATAGATCAGCGTCCGATCACCCAGACGCTCCAGCACGTCGATAGTACCATCGATGTCGCCACCCTCAGGAGACGTGACGTGAACCGCCTCGGCGCGAATACCGAGCGCAACTGCCGACGCCGCATTTTCCGGACTGATATGGGTTTCGATGCGCAGGCTCTGACCGCAGGTGGCGATCATCCCGGATCTGCCGGGAGCAAAACCCGTAACATCGAGAAAATTCATCGCGGGCGACCCGACGAAACCGGCAACAAACCGGGTTGCCGGGCGCTCATAGATCTGCATCGGCGTGCCAATCTGCTCGATGCGGCGATTGTTCATCACCACGATCCTGTCGGCCAGCGTCATGGCTTCGGTCTGATCGTGGGTGACGAAAATCATCGTCGAGCGCAGCCGCTGATGCAATTGCGCCAGCTCAATACGGGTACGGGTGCGCAACGCCGCATCAAGATTGGACAGCGGCTCATCGAACAGGAAGGCTTTGGGCTCCTTTACCACTGCCCGGCCAATCGCCACGCGCTGGCGCTGACCGCCGGAAAGCTGCCCCGGCTTGCGCTCCAGCAGGTGATCGATTTCCAGCATCCGCGCCGCTTCGGCAATGCGCGCATCGATAACCGACTTGGAGACCTGAATATTCTCAAGCCCGAAGGCCATATTCTGGCGCACGGTCATGTGCGGATAAAGCGCATAGGATTGAAACACCATGGCCACGTCACGCTGACCGGGCGGCAGTCCGTCAATCCGCTCGCCATTGATGCGGATTTCGCCTTCATCAACGCTTTCAAGCCCGGCGATCATCCGCAGCAAAGTCGATTTTCCGCAGCCGGACGGACCAAGAAAGACCACGAATTCGTGGGCCGGAATGGACAGCGACAAGCCATCCAGCACGGTCATGGCACCGTAGGTCTTGCTGACATTGCTGATTTCGATCTGTGCCGTCATCGCTATCCTCCTCCCAGGTTTAGCAAGGTCAGGAATTATCCATGCCCCTAAGAGACATCCCGAACTTTCACCCGGATCATCTGGTAGGACAGCGCTGGAAACGACGCCGTCAGGCTTGTGCCATCGATAACCAGCCCCTCGCCGGGACGTGGCGCCACCTCCGTCATCCGCTCCTGCGTATTGACCGCCTTCAAATCGGCATGGGTCATCACCTGATAATCGGCGATAGACGGCGCCGTGCCAAACCCCTGCAAATCAAATGTGGTTTCGATGGACGCCTCTGAGCGATTGACAATGAAGAACGCAATCGAGCCATCCGCCGTGTCATGCACGGCGGCAATGTCGAGACTGTCGACCTCACCGACGGCAGATGCCGTATAGGTCGGGCTTTTCACCCTGAGATCCAGCGCCGTGCCACGGCCATGTACCGAGGCGAACAGGAACGGATAGAAAATCGTCTGCCGCCATGCCGGACCGCCCGGCGCCGTCATGATTGGCGCGATCACATTGACCAATTGCGCCAGGCAGGCGATGCGCACCACATTGGAGCGGCGAATGAAGGTGTTGATGATCAACCCGACCTGCAACACATCCTCGAAATTATAGATGTCCTCCAGCAATGGCGGCGCAAAGGGCCAGCCGTCATTGCCCTGAAGGATTGCCTTGTCCTGCTCGTTGGAATGATACCAGACATTCCACTCATCGAAGGAAATATAGACGTTCTTCGATGACCGTTTCTTGGCCTTGATGAAATCGATAACCCCAGCCACCGAGACGATATAATCATCGAGCTTCTTGTTCTGGGCGAGATAATTGGGCGTATCGCCCGCCTTATTGTCGAAATACATATGGAGTGAGATATAATCGACCTCGTTATAGGTATGGTCGAGAACTGTCGCTTCCCATTGCGGATAGCTCGGCATCTTGGCATTTGACGAGCCGCAGACCACCAGTTCCAGCGATTTATCGAAGGTCCGCATGGCCTTGGCGGTTTCATGGGCAAGGCGGCCATATTCATCCGCGGATTTGTGGCCGATCTGCCAAGGGCCGTCCATTTCATTGCCCAGGCACCAGAGCTTGACATCGAAAGGCTGCTGCCTGCCATTGCTGATACGCAGATCGCTCCAATAGCTGCCGCCGGCATGATTGGCATATTCCAGAAAATTGCGCGCCTCATCCAGCCCGCGCGACCCGAGGTTGACGGCCAGCATCACTTCCGTGCCGACAGAGGCGCACCAATCGGCAAACTCGTGCAGACCGACCTCGTTGCTTTCGGACGTGTGCCAGGCGAGATCGAGGCGAACCGGGCGCTGATCCCTAGGGCCAATGCCGTCTTCCCAATTATAGGCCGAAACGAAATTGCCGCCGGGATAGCGCACGATCGGCACATTCAACTCCCGCACCAGATCGATGACATCGCGGCGCATGCCGTTTTCATCGGCGCTTGGGTGATCGGGCTCATAAATACCGGTGTAAACCGCCCGGCCCAGATGCTCTATGAAGGAGCCGTAGAGCCGTGGATCAATCTCCGCAATGCTATAATCGGCATGCGCCAGAACGGTCGCCTTCATGTCATCCTCCCTATATATATCCAATATGATGATTTAAACCATCTTGTTGGATATAAAATAGCGATTTTAGGAAGGCGTCAAGCTGAAAAACGACCCGCAAGACATGGAAATCAATGCTGCAACACAGCAAAACCTCAATGACAACAATGTGACAAGGGCATGACGGACGGCAGTCGCGCCCGGAACCTATCAATCACCAAAGCTGATATTCATTCGGTCCGAATACGCAGTACGATATCCTGATCGTAATTGCCGAATCCGCGTCCGAAAATGTTGATTCCACCGGGATGCCGCGCATCATCGCGCACGCCGATCCTCACCCGGATGGAATGATGCGCCAGCAGATCGATGACGTTGAGATCGATGGCCGAAATCTTGACGCCATCAACGAACGTGCCCTCTGACGAAATCCGCCAATTCTTCAGCTTACCATATTGCGAGCCCTTCAGCTTCCACCAGTCGGGCGTATAAACACCGCGCTTGTCACCGAAATCGCCGGGAGAGGTCCATGTGCCGACATCCGTACCGTTGATGGACAAGGTGATGTCGGATGGCCAGTCGGCACTGGTGCCGGGGACTTCCGAACTCAGCTCCATGGCAATCTCGATTTCGCGGATCGCGCTGCCGGAAAGCTTGGCATTGTTGGGGAATTGATATTCCACATAGCCTCTGGTGAACCAGATCAGCCCGGCCTTCATCCGCTCTGGATCGAGAAACGTATTGGGTACATCGAGAAGCCCGATAATGCCGTCGGGCGAACAAAGACCACAGGGTGCCGTCACCTCATAGCTGGTATAAAGGCCGATCGGCATAGCCACTTCGATGGCATGGGCATCGATCTTGCGCCGCTCGCTCTTGAAGACAACCAGCACCTCTTCGGCGGTCGGATAACAGATCTTCTGACTGCCCTTCCGGGCTTTCTGGCTCTCTGTGCGGATCAGCCCCGCATCCTCCAGAACCTGGAGATTGGTGGAGACGGTGGATTGCGGCAGCGACAGTTCGGCGGCGATGTCATTGACATTCATCGCGCCTTTTTCATGCAACAACTTGAGCATTCCGATCCGTAGTGGCGAGGCCAGCCCTTTCAGAACTGCCATGCCGTCTTCCGGGTCGATCACAAGGAAATTTCTGCTCATTGGCTGATATTCATCCGAAAACAAGGTGTTTCACGAATGAATATCAGAATTCCTGATGCAATCAACAGGTGCCAAAGTCTCAAATGGCTTTCAGCGCAGCGCCCTGTTCGCCAATATCAAGGAAAAGACCGGTCATCACCCGCATGCCCTCTTCGGCAATCGACAGAAGAGCGTGCTCGTTCGGTCCGTGCTGTCCGCATTCAGCATGGGAATGGGGAATCCAGATGGTCGGTAGGCCAAGAATGCTGGTAAAGGCATCATTGGGCAGCGAGCCCGCCAGATTGGGCAGGACATGCACCGGCTTACCGCTGGTGCGGGTTATGGATTGCTCGACAAACCGCACCCAGGGATGATCGGGTGAAAACCGGGTGGCGCGGAAGGCCTCACCCCGCGCTGGCTCCACGGCCACCATGGGGAACCCATGGGCATCGAGATGGCGGCGCAGGGCAGGCAGAATGCCCTCCATATCCGTTCCCACCACGAACCGCAGTTGGCAGGTGGCGCGCGCCGATCCGGCAATGGCATTTTGCGGCGCGTTGATATTGCCCGAGGATATGGCCAGAACCGCCATGGAATTCCAGCCGAAGACCCGCTCGGACGGTGTCAGATCTGCCTGCCCCCAGTCCGCGTCATGCTTGCGGGGCGGCAGGTCTTTGAGGGCAGCGCGAATATCAGGGGTAAGACTGGTCGGCAGCCATTCCGGTATCTGGATCTGGCCACGCGCATCGACAATCGTGGCAATGGCATGAGCGAGAATGATCGCCGGGTCTGCCAGCAACCCACCGAAATTGCCGGAATGGTGATCGCCATCGCGCAAGGTAACGTTGAGGTTGAAGGCAAATCCGCCGCGTGAGCCCATGAACATGGTTGGCGTGTCAGCCGCCAATCGCGGCCCATCGGATGCGATCAGCACATCGGCGGCAAGGGCTTCGCGCTTGGCCTGGAAAAACTCACGCAAACCGTAGGAGCCGGTTTCCTCGGCCATTTCCAGGATGATCTTGACGTTGAAGCCGAGCTTGCCCTTCTCCTTCAAAATCAGTTCCAGCGCCTTGATATTGATGAGATGCTGGATCTTGTTATCCGCCGTGCCGCGCCCGTAAAGCTTATCCCCCTCCTGATGCAGCACGAAAGGGTCGAGCCCGTCGCGCCAGCGATGCGCCTCGCCATTACAGACATCGCCATGCCCATAGATCAGCACGGTCGGCAGGCTGGCGTCCTCGATCAGGCTGGCGATCAAAAGCGGCGCGCCATTCTCTCGCGGATTGGCGAAAATCTCCGTGGCAAAGCCCAGGGACGACAGCAGCGGCTGAATATCCTCCACCAGATAGGCATGAAGATCCTCCGGCCTGCCTTCCGACTGGCTGACCGAGCGGCGCGCTATAAGCCGGGCCAGATCATCCGTCAGCTTGCCGCCAAGCGCATAATCGGACGCATTGCGAATGAATCTCTCTCTGGTCATAAAACCTGCCTTTTCATTATTTTGCGACGCAATACCAAGACCATAGAGGATAGGAAAGCAGAAGCGCAAACATCAATGTGCCTCAGCCGCCCTCCTTGCGCAGATTTCGGGCCAGCGCCCGATGCCGCTCCTGGGATTTCTCGATATGCTCGCGCATGGCGGCCCGCGCACCTTGCGGGTCCTGACTGGAAATGGCATCGGCAATCCGACCATGCTCCTCCACCACTTGCGAAAGATAGGTTTCGCTGCGTGAAGAGGCCAGGTTGGGCAGGTTGGAGCGCGGAATGGCTTGCGGACCAAAGCTTTGCATGGCGCTCAGATAATAGCTGTTATTGGTCGCCCGGGCGATGGCCAGGTGAAAATCGAAATCCGCCTTGGAGGTCGGCGCCTTTTCGGCGACAAGATCCGCCATCACCTCATTGGCCGCCCGGATCTCGTATTCCTGCGCCGAAGAGCGGCGCACGGCGGCCAGCGCTGCGGCTTCAGTCTCGATCGCCACCCTGAATTCCAGCATTTCCAAGGTTTTCGGAATGCTACGCTGCTCTTCCGTGCTGAGGCGCATTTCCTGTCCGGGCAGGTCATCAACGACAAACACCCCCTTGCCCTGACGGGCATCGACAAGACCGGCAGCCCGAAGCTCGGCTAGCGCCTCGCGGATCACCGTGCGGCTGACCCCGAACCGCTCGATCAGCCCCGGTTCGGTCGGCAATTGCGTGCCGAGCGCTAGTCGTCCGCCAACAATATCGGCACGCAAGGCTTCGATGACGCTTTCGGCCAGCCTTGGCTTGCGCTGTGCTTCACTCGGCGATGGGGCTTTGGCCATGGAAATCTCCATAAAGGGATAGGGCAAATATTGAACGGAATTCGACTGGACAGGTGTTTTAAATCATAATATGACTTCGCCAGAAATCATGATATGACTTGGTTGCAGTCATTATAAAGCACGAGGATAGGTGCCCGTTCAAGTCTTTCGCGAAGAAGATCGTGTGGCACGGAGCAGTTGAACGCAGGAGAGGCGGACCATGGAACCGAATGAACTGAAACGTGCACTGGGCGCAGGCTTGCTGTCTTTTCCCGTCACCCCTTTCGATGACAAGGGCGAGTTCAACCCGGATGTCTATGGCGCGCATATCGATTGGCTTTCGGGCTATGACGCGACGGTGCTGTTTGCCGCTGGCGGCACTGGCGAAATGTTCTCGCTGTCGCCGGATGAAATTCCTGGCATTGTCGCCACCGCCAAGGCGGCATCGAATGGCGTGCCGATCGTCGGTGGCTGCGGCGGCGGCACGAGGGTTGCCGTCGAAATCGCCAAGGGCATCGAAAAGGCCGGCGGCGATGGCATTCTTCTGCTGCCGCAATATCTGATCGATGCGCCGCAGGCGGGCCTATATGCCCATGTCAAGGCGGTTTGCGATGCGGTTGGCTTTGGCGTCACCGTCTACAACCGCGACAATTGCGTGCTTCAGACCGAAACCATCCAGCGCTTGGCCGATGACTGCCCCAATCTGATCGGCTTCAAGGACGGCACAGGGGAACTCGGCCTGGTGCGCCGTATCACTGCGACACTGGGCGACCGCCTCACCTATATCGGTGGCATGCCAACGGCGGAATTGTTTGCCGAAGCCTATCTGGGTGCCGGTTTCTCCACCTATTCGTCGGCAGTCTTCAATTTTGTGCCGCAACTGGCCTGCGATTTTTACAAGGCGCTGCGCAATGGCGACAGAGCCGCCTGTGAGCATATTCTCAACACGTTTTTCTTCCCCTTCATGGATCTGCGTAGCCGCCAGAAAGGCTACGCCGTCTCCGCCATCAAGGCTGGCGTTCGCCTTCAGGGGTTTGATGCTGGCACGGTCCGTCCGCCTTTGACCGATTTGACCACAGAGGAAGTCGATATTCTGGCGAGGCTGATCGAGCCCTGGAAGCAGTAAAAATGACACTGGCAAGCAAAGCAGGCACCGGGAGCGCCTGCCAGCTTACTGGCACTGAAATATATCGGATCGCATCGGTCCATTCAAAAAATACACTTCGGGAGGAAACGTATGATGAAATCCAAACAATTACTCACCAAAGTGGCGCTTGCCGCATTGGTGGGCATGCCGGTCATGGCGATTGCCCAGGACTATCATCAGGCACCGCAGCTTGATGCGCTGGTCAAGGAAGGAAAATTGCCACCGGTCGAAAAACGCCTGCCGGAAAATCCGCGCGTCGAGGACATGGTGGACCGGGTTGGCGTCTATGGCGGCTACCAGACCGGCGGATTGGTAGGCGGTAATGACCGCAACGCGCTGGCAAAACTGACCGGCTACGAACCGCTGATGGCCTGGGACCGGGAATGGTCGGGCAAGATCATACCCAATGTCGCGACCTCCTACAAAGCCAGCGATGATGCCACGACCTTCACCTTCGAATTGCGCAAGGGCATGAAATGGTCGAACGGCATGGATTTCACCGCTGAAGACATCGCCTTCATGGTCAATGACGTGCTTCCCGACGACAAGCTGTTTCCAGCCAAACCCGCCTGGATGCTGGTCGGGGGCAAGCTGCCGGTGGCGACCGTCAACAGCCCGACCAGCGTCACCATCAAGTTCTCCGGCCCGAACGGCTTGTTCCTCATGAATGTCGCGGGCGTTTTCGGCACGCAGCTCACGTTGATGTCGAAGCAATATTGCGGCCAGTTCATGCCGAAATTCAATCCCGATGCCGAAAAGCTGGCGAAGGATGCCGGTGATGCCAGCTGGATCGAACATCTGACCAACAAGTGCGGATTGGAAATCGAGCAGGTTCAGCGCTGGCGCAATCCAGACATGCCCGTCCTCGGCCCCTGGAAGATCAAGGACCCCTATGTATCCGGCGCAACGCAGGTGACGTTCGAGCGCAATCCCTATTACTGGAAGGTCGATCCGTCGGGCAACCAGCTGCCTTATCTCGATGGCGCCCGCTACAGCGTCAATTCGGATGTGCAGACTGTGCTTCTGGCGGCGATTGCCGGCAAGATCAACTATCAGGAACGCCATATCGGCGTGAACCAGAACCGTCCGGTGCTGAACGAAGGCGCGGACAAGGGTGGTTACGAGTTGATCGACCGGATTACCGGTCAGGGTGCGGATACGTCCTTTTCCTTCAACATGACCCATAAGGACCCGGAGATGCGCAAGATCTTCGGCAACAAGGATTTCCGGGTGGCGATGAGCATCGCCATTGATCGCAAATCGGTCATCGACGCGATTTATCTGGGCCTGACGCAGCCGAAACAGGTGGCGCCAAACGAAAACACCCTCTACGCCAATGACCGGCTGGCGCATCAATATCTCGATTACGACCCTGACAAGGCCAACAAGCTGCTCGACAGCATCGGTCTCGACAAGAAGGATGCCGATGGCTTCCGGCTTCGTCCTGATGGCAAGCGCCTGACCTTTACCGTCATCACGCCGGCAGCGCTGTCCAACTGGGGCGATGTTGCCGAACTGGTCATTCGCTACTGGCAGGCCGTTGGCGTCGATGCGCGCTTCCAGTCGATGGACCGCACGCGGTTCTACGAGGTCAAGAACAACAATGATCATGACGTGGCGCTGTGGACCGGCGAAGGGTACGGCGTCGATGCCCTGCTTGATCCGCGCCTCTATATGCCGGTCTCGGTTGAATCCAACTATGCGGTCGCCTGGGGCAAGGCTTACCTGAAGATGCAAGGCGGAGAAGAGCCGCCGGAGCCGGTCAAGAAACAGTGGGATCTGTATAACCAGATCAAGTCCACCACCGATCAGACCAAGCAGACGGCGCTGTTCCAGCAGATTCTCGATATTGCCGCTGACCAGTTCTACACGATTGCGATTTCGACACCGCCGGCGGGCTTCGCCGTCAAGGCCAAGAACCTGCACAACGTGATGAACAATGCGCCGACCTCCTGGGTCTATCCAAGCCCGGCGCCCAGCAATACCGAGCAATGGTTCATCCAGAACTGAGAGAGCTCCTCCCGACTTCGGGGCGTCGCCCACGTGGCGCTTGCCCAGCCTTGCGTCCCTCGTCCGGCGCCCCGAAGACCCCGCTTTTGGTCACCCTTTAGTCCCCTGCCCACGTCCATGGGCAGGAACGTAAGACCCCGGAAAGGATCGTCGATGTTACGGTTCATCACATTGCGCGTGCTGGGTATGATCCCCGCGATGTTTGCCATTTCGCTTCTGACCTTCGTGGTGATCCAGTTGCCGCCTGGCGATTTCGTCTCGACGCTGGCCGCCCAGGCGGCTGAAACCGGCGACACCATGTCTCCTGCCCAGTTGGAGACCCTGCGCCAGCGCTATGGCATCGGCGAGCCGGTCGTGCTGCAATATGTCCACTGGATCGGCGGCGTGATGCATGGCGATTTCGGCTATTCCTTCGAGTGGAACCAGCCGGTCAGCCAATTGGTGATGCAGCGGATGGGCATGACGGCGCTGGTCGCTTTCATCACCCTGATGTTCGTCTGGCTCACGGCCCTGCCGATCGGCATCTATTCCGCCGTGCGCAAATATTCTCCGGGAGATTACCTCTTTACCCTGCTGGGCTTTATCGGCATGGCGATCCCGAATTTCCTGCTGGCCATCCTCTTGATGTATGTGGCGACCATTCACTTCGGCCAGAGCGTCGGCGGGTTGTTTTCGCCGGAATTCGCCAATGCGCCCTGGTCGTTTGCCCGGATCGGGGATTTTCTCAAGCATGTCTGGATTCCGGTGATCATCCTGGGGGCCAGCGGCACGGCAGCGCTGATCCGCGTCATGCGCGCCAATCTGCTTGACGAATTGCGCAAGCCCTATGTGGAAGCGGCCCTTGCCAAGGGGCTGCCGGAACGACGTGCGATCCTGCGCTATCCGGTGCGCGTTGCAATCAATCCGTTCATTTCCACCGTCGGCTGGGTATTGCCAACTCTGATTTCCGGCGAGTTGATCGTGTCCACCGTGATGAACCTGCCCACCGCCGGACCTCTTCTTTTGCAGGCGCTGAAATCCCAGGACATGTACCTGGCCGGCGCCTTCCTGCTGATGACCGGTGGCCTGGTCCTGGTCGGCACGCTGCTGTCCGACATCCTGCTTGCCATCGTCGATCCAAGGATTCGTCTGACATGACCGTGACATCTTCTCCCCTGCCCCAAGCCACGACAGGCGCTGGTACGCCGAACGAACCGTTGCTGGACAATCAGACAACCGGCGATCGCATGGTGGTCTCCTCGCAATGGGCGTTGATGTGGTTCAAGTTTCGCCGCCACAAGCTGGCAATGATCGGCCTGATTGCCACGGCGGCAATCTATTTCCTGGCGATTTTTGCAGAATTCCTGTCGCCAACCCTGCCGACGACCTTCAAGCCGCAATATACATTCGCGCCGCCGCAGCCGATCAGCCTGTTTCACGATGGCAAATTCCTGCCACATGTGAAGGGCTACAAGAATGTCGTCGATCCGAAATCCTTCACCCGGGTTTTCCAGGTGGATGACAATGCCATTATCCCCATCGAGTTTTTTGCCCGTGGTGAAAGCTACGATATGTGGGGCCTGTTTACCACCAATCTGCACTTCATCGGCCCGCTCGATCACACCAAGCCCTTCTATATTCTGGGTGCCGACCGGCTTGGCCGCGATCTCCTGTCGCGCGTCATCTATGGCACGCGGATTTCCATGTCGATTGGCCTGATCGGCGTGTTTCTCAGCCTGGTGATCGGGCTGGTTCTGGGTGGCATATCCGGCTATTTCGGCGGCATCATCGATAGTGTCATCCAGCGCACCATCGAGTTTATCCGCTCTATCCCGACCATTCCGCTATGGCTGGGGCTTGCCGCCGCCATGCCGAAGGACTGGTCGTCGCTCAAGGTCTATTTCGTCATCCTGGTCATCCTTTCGCTGATCGGCTGGACCGAAATGGCCCGTGTGGTGCGTGGCCGCTTCCTGTCCTTGCGCACCGAGGATTTCGTCACTGCCGCACGGCTTGACGGTGCCAGCGAAATGCGGGTGATCGGACGTCATATGATGCCTTCCTTCACCAGCCACATTATCGCCGCCGTCACACTGGCAATCCCGACGATGATATTGGCGGAGACGTCACTGAGCTTCCTCGGCCTTGGTCTTCAGCCACCCATCGTCAGCTGGGGCGTATTGCTTCAGGATGCCCAAAACCTGCGGGCGCTGACCCAGGCACCGTGGCTGCTGGCGCCCGGCGTTGCTGTGGTGATCGCGGTGCTCAGCCTGAACTTCCTTGGCGACGGCCTGCGCGATGCAGCCGATCCCTATGCGTGAGGTAACTCCATGACATCGAACGTAAAGCCCCTCTTGCAAGTCAAGAACCTCAGCGTCGAATTTCCCGTGCATCGTCAGGTGATCCAGGCTGTCCGCAATGTCTCCTTCGATGTCTATGAAGGTGAAACCCTTTGCGTGTTGGGCGAAAGCGGCTCGGGCAAAAGCGTCACGGCCCGCGCCATCCTGAAGCTGCTGGCCGATCCCGGTCGGCTGACATCAGGCGAGATCCTGCTTGCCGGCGAAAATGGCAAGGCCGACCGCGACATCGCCACGCTCAAATCCTCCAGCCAGGACATGCAATCGATCCGGGGCGGCCAGATCGCGATGATCTTCCAGGAGCCGATGACGTCGCTGTCACCGGTGCATCGGATTGGCGAGCAGATCATCGAAGCGATTCTCCTGCATGAGAAAATGGACAAGGCGCAGGCGCGCGCCCGTGCCATCGATCTGTTGCGCCAGGTGCGGATTCCCGATCCGGAAACCGCCATCGACCGCTATCCTTTCGAATATTCAGGCGGCATGCGCCAGCGCGCCATGATCGCCATGGCGCTGTCCTGCAATCCACGCCTGCTGATTGCCGATGAGCCGACCACGGCGCTCGACGTCACCACCCAGGCCGAAATTCTCGACCTGATCGTCTCACTTCAACGCGAGCGCGGCATGGCCGTGCTGTTCATTACCCACGACATCGGCGTGGTGGCTGAGATCGCTGACCGGGTGATGGTGATGTATCGCGGCGAAAAGGTCGAGGAAGGGTTGGCCGAACAGGTTCTGCGCCGCCCGGCTGCCGCCTATACCGCAGCGCTTCTGGGTGCCGTGCTAAAGCTGGAAACGCCCCTTCCCCGCCGCACGCTTCCCGCCGCCGCCAAGCCGCTGATGGAAGTTTCCGACCTGCACTTGCAGTTTGGTTCGCGCCGCCGCTGGGGAGTGAAACAGACATTCGGCGTCAAGGCTATCGACGGGGTCAGCCTGACGCTGGCGCCCGGCGAAACGCTTGGGATCGTCGGGGAAAGCGGATCGGGCAAGACCACGCTTGGCCGCACCATGCTGCAAATCTACAAGCCCACGGCTGGCCATGTGCATTATGCCGATGCCAATGGTCACGATGTTGACATCGCCAAAGCATCGCGTAACACCATGCGTCATCTCTATACGGAAATGCGCATGGTGTTTCAGGACCCACATTCTTCGCTCAATCCGCGCATGACGGTGTTTGAAACCATCGCCGAGCCGATGCGGATGATGGGCCTGACCACAACCCAGATGCGGGAACGGGTGGAATATCTGCTCGACCGCGTCGGCCTGCCGACCAATGCCATCAACCGCTATCCGCATGCTTTTTCCGGCGGCCAGCGTCAGCGCATTTCCATCGCTCGCGCCATTGCGCCCAATCCACGGCTGATCATCGCCGATGAGCCGACCTCGGCGCTGGACGTATCGCTTCGCCATCAGGTGCTTGATTTGCTGGCGGAATTGCGCGCCGAGCTTGGCATCAGCTTCATCTTCATCAGCCATGACATTACCGTGGTGCGCTATTTCTGCGATCGGGTGGCGGTGATGCAAAAGGGCAAGATCGTCGAAATGGGCGATGCTGACGATATCTGCCTGCGGCCGCAGCATCCCTATACCCAAAAGCTGATCGCCTCGGTGCCACAGCCCGATATGTCGAGACGGCGCAAACCGCTGATCATGCCGCAGGCGACGGGGGTGCAATGAGAGAATTTACCGCGCAACCGCTTGATATTCCAGCCGTTACTGTGGCGGAAAGCCCGCTATGGCATGATGACGCGCTCTGGTATTGCGACATTGAGGCAGGCGGCTTGCTGCGCTTTAATCCGCAAGATTCCAGCCTGAAGCGCTGGACGCTGGATGGCGCGCTCGCCTCCATCGCGCCAACGGATGGCGGCTTCATTGCCGGAACCTCGCTGGGGTTTGAATATCTGTCACCGGATGGCGACCGGCTGAAGCGGGAATTGCTGCATTCTCCTTTGATTGCTGCGCCCGGCACCCGGATGAATGACGGCATTGCCGATCCGTCCGGGCGGTTCTGGTGCGGCAGTATCGAGCCACACAGTCCGCATCTCGGGCGGCTTTTCTGCATCGACAAGGGGCAGGTCCGCGTGGTGCGCGACGGTTTTCGCACTTTGAACGGCCTTGCCTTTTCACCCGATGGCAGACGGCTTTATGTGTCCGACAGCCATCCCACCCTTGCAAGGGTCTGGACCATTGCGCTTGACAGTGACGGCATGCCATTGGAACCACCGCAACTGTTCGCGGATCTGTCGGAAATCGGCGGCCGTCCTGACGGCGCATCGGTGGACGAAGACGGTTTCTACTGGATCGCCGCCTCCGATAGCGGGCGCGTGCTGCGACTTGATCCCAAGGGCCGCCCCGACATGGTCGTCCATGTGCCAACCACCAATCCCACCAATATCACCTTTGGTGGCTCGGATTTCAGGACGGCTTTCATTACCAGCCTGAAGCCGGGGGGAGAAGGCAATGCGTTCGCTGGCCTGGTCTTTACAGTCGATCTCCCGGTGGCCGGGCGCAAACCGGACCGCTATATCGCTTAAAGCCTGACGTATGACCTAGGCAAGGAGTGTTTGATGACCCGCCTTCTGATCACCGGTGCCGCCGGCAATATCGGCACCACGCTTGCGCCGCGCCTTACAGCACTGGGCTATGAACTGGTGTTGAGCGACTTGCATGACGATGCGGCCCGGGGCATCAAAGGTGCCGATCTCGGCAATTTCGATGCGATCTGCGGTGTCATGCAAGGCGTTGATGGCGTCATTCATCTCGGCGGCATGGCCAATGAGGCATCGTTCGAAACGGTGCTGAATGCCAATATTCGCGGCACCTACCACATATTCGAAGCAGCAAGACGCCTTGGCGTGCCGCGTATCGTGCTGGCCAGTTCCTACCATGTCGTCGGCTTGCACCCGTTCGGGGCGCCAATCGATGAGACCGCACCAATGCTGCCCGACAGTTTCTACGGCCTGTCCAAGGCCTATGGTGAGTTGCTGGCCCGCACCTATCATGACAAATGCGGCATTCAATCGGTATCCGTGCGCATCGGCTCCTGCTTCGACACGGTGCGCAGCCCCCGCATGCTCACCACATGGATCAGCGCCGATGACCTGACCCGTCTGGTCGACCGCGCCTTCAAGGTCGAAACGCTCGGCTGTCTGATGGTTTACGGCGTCTCCGATAACGATCGCGGCTGCATGGTGAGCAGCGACGCCGACAAACTCGGCTGGAAAGCGCAGGACCGCTCACAGGACGCGCCGATGGACCAGGGCCGCGAAAGCGAGATCATTGGTCCCCTGCTGGGCGGACCATTCGCCGAGGCAAACCTCCCGCAAGATTAAAATCGCGCGCCTCGTTGCCTGACTTTTTTCGCGAAATCCATTCTCATAAACGGCATGATGTCGTAAACAGACAATGACGTAGCAAATCTGCTTCGCTATGGTTGTTTTTACTATCTCCTCCACCTTGAGGCGATAGATGTTGAGGAAATGTCTGCGAGGATCGTAAATGAAGACGATTTGGGCCGGCAACGGGCTGTTCGTATGAATGTCACGGCATTGCTGGTTGATCTCTGTCGCCAGGAATTGAAACGTGCTGTGTTGCCCGACGATAATCTGCTGGAAGACGGCCTGACCATCAACAGGGCCTTGCGCATCATTGACCGGTTCTGGCGGGAAACCGCGATAGAACTGGATGTCAACAGCTTCTACCTCTGGCCAAGCCCGCAGGCGCTTGCCCGTGCCATCGAAAATGGCTCCTATTTAAACCTGCCAAAGATTGTCGAAATCAGGAAGGGTTGCGCCGACAAGACATTGATCGTCTTTGCCGGAGGCTTGAGCTGTTTTCTGGAAATACAGGACTTCATTCAGCGCTTGCACTTTACGGGCCGAATTCTTGGCATGTCCCTGACGCCGTTTGATAGTAGCAATCGTGACCCGGCTGTTGTCGCGGACGAAATTCGCACCTGTCTCTCCGCCCTGAAAGACGCTGGCATTCCCGGTCCCTATTGCTTGATGGGCTATTCCTTCGGCGGGGTTTTGGCGCTGGAACTGGCGAGCGCCATGCAAGACGCTGGCGAGGAGATTGCCTTTCTTGGCCTGATCGACACGCCTCAAAGTGAGTATAATTGGCCTCTATCCGTCTGGCTTAGTTTCATGCTGAAACGCTTGACGCGGCGGCTGAAGACCGCAAAGCCCGGGCTTGCACCAAGCGTCATACCGACCCCAGGGCAGAGCAGGCGTGACGGCGGGCTCTCCATCAGACACCCATGGATGGCAATCACCACCAGAGCCGCTGGCATCGCCACTTATTTCCGCCCATTTCTGTTTCGCTTCCGCGATCCACGCGACCCCGACTATCCGACAATGGCACCGCAATGGATCGGCAATTACCCTCCCGGCTATGATCGAATGGCCCGTCAACTTCTGCGAATGAAGGGGCTCTACCGGCCAAAACGTTATACCGGGCCTTTGACGTTCTATCGCGCACTTGGCGGATCACCGATTGATTGCGATCCGAAGACCATATGGGAGGCTTTCCTGCCGGGCGCAGAGTGGATCGACATACGCGGCAATCACCAGAGCATTGTGATTGGCCGCAATGCCGAAACACTCGCCCGCGACCTGGATCATCGGCTGAACGAATACCTCAGATGTCCATCAGATCAGCTCACCAAGTAAGCTTGACCTTACACCGTCCAGCGACCTATAGTTCATCGCGCATTCCCCGTAATGCATTATTTATACATCATAATTTCCCCTTGAAATGGAAGAGGATCAGGCGGAAATTCTGCAATAATCCGGTGGTATCGATAGGAAGACGAGCGGTTCGTGCACCAAAGCCCCCCCTTCGTCCCCTTAAAGCCTGCCCGAACCAGGAGGAAAATCCAATGTCGTCGTCTCTTGCTGATAAAAAAGTGCTGATAACAGCCGCTGGCCAAGGCATAGGCAGGGCCAGTGCGTTGGCCTTTGCCCGCGCCGGCGCCACGGTCGTTGCCACTGACATCAATGAGCAGGCGCTGGCCAGCCTGGAGGCGGAGGCCGGCATTATCACACGCCGGTTGAACGTTTTGAAGGACGACGAGGTCAAGGCGGTGATTGCCGAAACCGGTTCCTTCGACGTGCTGTTCAACTGCGCCGGTTTCGTTCATGCTGGCTCGGTCCTCGATATGAAGGACGAGGAATTGGACTTTGCCTTCGACCTCAATGTGCATGCCATGGTGCGTACCATCCGCGCCGTGCTGCCTGCAATGATCGAAAAAGGCGATGGCGCGATCATCAATATGTCTTCGGTCGCCTCCAGCGTGAAAGGTGTCGCCAACCGCTGCGCCTATTCCATCACCAAGGCTGCCGTGATCGGCCTGACCAAATCCGTCTCCGCCGAATATGTCGCCCAGGGCATCCGCTGCAATGCCATCTGCCCCGGGACGGTGGAAAGCCCTTCGCTTCAGGACAGGCTGAAGGCGCAAGGCGATTATGAGGCGGCCCGCGCCGCCTTCATCGCCCGCCAGCCGATCGGGCGGATCGGCACGCCGGAAGAGATCGCCGATCTTGCCGTCTATCTGGCCGGCGCCACCTATACGACCGGGCAGGCCTACGCCATCGACGGCGGCTGGTCGATTTAGAGTTCGCCTTAAATTTCAGCCAGAGTGCTTGGAAACATGAAAGGAAATACCCGATGAAACTGATGCGCGTTGGCCCGATTGGCCAGGAAAAGCCAGCCCTTCTCGATAGCGATGGCAAGATTCGCGATCTCTCCGCCCATGTAACCGATATCGGCGGCGCGGCGATTTCGCCGGAAGGACTGTCGCAACTGGCAGCGCTCAATCCAGCGACCCTGCCGGAACTTGCGCCCGGCCGGATCGGCGCCTGCGTCTCCGGCACTGGCAAGTTCATCTGCATCGGCCTCAACTATTCCGACCATGCCGCAGAAACCGGCGCAACCGTACCGCCTGAACCGGTGATCTTCATGAAGGCGACTTCAGCGATTTGCGGTCCTAACGATGAAGTATTGATCCCTCGCGGCTCGGAAAAAACCGACTGGGAAGTCGAACTTGGCGTCGTCATCGGCAAGACGGCAAAATATGTGTCCGAGGCAGATGCCATGGACTATGTCGCCGGTTATTGCGTTTCCCATGACGTGTCCGAGCGCGCCTTTCAGACCGAACGAGCCGGTCAATGGACCAAGGGAAAATCCTGCGACACGTTCGGCCCGATCGGTCCCTGGCTGGTCACCAAGGACGAGATTGCCGATCCACAGAACCTGAAAATGTGGCTGACCGTCAATGGCGAGACCATGCAGGACGGCTCCTCCAAGACCATGGTCTATGGCGTCGCCTTTCTCGTGTCCTATCTCAGCCAATTCATGAGCCTGCATCCAGGCGATGTGATCTCCACCGGCACACCGCCCGGCGTCGGCCTCGGCATGAAGCCACCGCGCTTCCTGAAAGCAGGCGACGTGGTTGAACTAGGCATCGAAGGTCTCGGCACTCAGAAACAGGCATTCATCGCCGACCTCTGAGGTTTTCGTGGTCCCTGCATCCCTCGTGGTTCAGTCCGCATCACGACAGGCAAGCATCAGCATATCAGCCCCGGCAATACATGCCGAGGCTTGAGATATAAGGGATCGCTGTGGATTACTGCATAATTACGTAAACCGGAATCGGTTGAAGGAATTAGGCAGGATCGTTACTTCTGAGCAGCCTGAGCTTCCGGCTGGATGTCCACTGTGGCCGTCAGGCCGGAGATCAGCCTTGTACCATCAGGGACATTTTCGAGATGAATGCGCACCGGCACGCGCTGCGCCAGCCGGACCCAGTTGAATGTCGGGGTGATATTGACCAACAGGCCGGAGCTGGAATCGCGCTCGCGGTCCTGGATGCCGGTCGCCATGCTTTCTACCCGGCCAGTCAACACGGTTTTCTGTCCCATGATCCGCACGGACGCCCGGTCACCTTCACGAATGCGCTGCAATTTGCTTTCCTCGAAATAGGCTTCAACCCGCAGCGTATCGGTGTTGACCACGGCGACCGTAGCCGTACCCCTGTTAACGAAATCGCCGACCTGAAGAGAGAAATTGCTCACCGTGCCGTTGACGGTGGATTTGACTTCAGTGCGATCCAGATCGAGCTTGGCAACGTCGCGGCTGGCGAGGGCCTTGTTATAGGAAGCCTGCGCCTGCTCCTGAGCAGACACCGCCTTGTCGCGCGCCTGGGCCGAAGCGGAATCGCCAAGCCGCTCTTCGCGTTGGCTTTCGCGGACAGCCTCATCCAGCGAGGATTTCGCCTGATCGAGATCGGCCTGGGCCTGCTCCAGCGCCAGCTCGAACCGTTTTGCATCGACCCTGAACAGAACATCGCCCTTGCGGACGGTCTCATTGTCCTTCGCCAGCACCTCGCTGACCGGACCGGTGACATCAGGTGCGATCGACGCGACATCGGCGCGCACGCGCCCGTCGCGCGTCCATGGCTCCTCCATATAATAGACCCAAAGGTGATAGCCGGCAAAGAGTGCGGCAACAACGACAACCAGGGTGACAGCGACCCTGCCGAGAGATTTCAACATCGTCATGAGACAAACCAGCGTGTTAGAAAGGAAAGACCTGCCGTCAGCAGGACAAAGAGTGCAACATCGAAAAGGCCACGATGCCAGATGAGCCCATAGGCACCCATCCAGGCCAGCAGCTTGCGGATCACTATGCTGATCAGCAAGGCGATCAGCATCACCACGAAAAGGCGCGGGACATAGACGCCGTAGATATCGAATTCGGTCGGCATTGAGGTTACTCTGCTGCAAAAGAAAGTTGGTTGAGCTCGGACCTTGTGGACAGACTTGGCGGTGGCGATTGCACAAACAGCACGCGCCGGAGGCCGACCAGCGCGTCGGTAACACGGCGCCCGACATCGCCCTCGTTGCGCATGACCGTCTCCAGCGCCCGGTCGATGGTATCTTGCAATTGCGGCTGCGCCGACCCTGACCCACCCCGCTTCAGCCGACGCCGGTAATGGTCTGCAATGCCAGCCAGCACATCCGAGATGAGCTTGCCGCTTTCACGCCCAAGCGATGGCCGCTGCTGTTGCAGCGTCACCACATTGAAGCCAAGCCGGACATCGGCAAAGCCATCGACGTCGCCGAGATCGCGCGCATTCAACGCCGCCAACCGGGGGACAAGCTGCCCAAGCCGGTCGAGACTGCGGCTGGAAAGGCGGTCGACATCTCCCGATCGCGATCCAGAGGCCGTATCGGCAAGATCCCGCCATCCCGACTTCATTAACCGCCGGGCCGCCAGTTCTGCCCCGAAAGGCTGGGCGACGGTGACCCAGAGTTGGGCAAAACCGAGGCCAAGCAGGGTCGCCAGCCCGCCATTGGCAAAGCTGGTCAGATCCGCGGAATACTGGTCCTGAATGGCGATCAGCGTAGCGCTGTTGACCGCCAGCAACATGAAAAACATGCCCATTTGCGGATTGCTCATCTTCAACCCGATGAAAATGAACATCGGCGCCAGCGTCAGCACCAACATTTCAAAAGACGTCACAGCCGGGAGAATGGCAAACAGATAGACGAAGGCCACGACAATCGACAGCGCCGTCCAGATCAGCATCTTGCGGATCATCGGCGCAGGCCGGTCCTGGGCGGCAAAAAACGAACAGGACACCGCGACCATGGAAACGAAACTCGACCCCTGGCTCCAGCCGCTGGCAATCCAGAATGCGCAGGCCAATAGAATGCCCACCACAACGACGGCAACTTTCATGGCCAGCAGTGCATGGTCGAAATGCCGGGAGCCCGTCAGGATACGTCTGGTGTGCAGGAGCGGCAAAGTCTCCGCCGCATGGCCGCCGCTGGCGATGTGATCGCGCAGTGTCAGGCAATCCTGCCAGAGTTCAACGACATCCTTCAGCCGGGTCAGCAGGCTCGACATGACGAGATCATCCCAGCCAGCTGGCTTATCCCGCTTTTGCAGGGCATCGATCCGAGCCAGCAGGCTGGCGCCAGCCTTTTCCGTCTCAACCCCGCCACCCAGTTTGAACCAATCGGCGATATCATTGAGAAGGGCGATGAGGGTGTCATCCAGGCCTGATTGCTGTTTGACAGCATGCAGCCGGTCTGCCAGCGACGAAAACACGGGCAGCAGCATCAAAAGCCGGCCGCGCAGCTCCCGCGCTTGGCCAACGACATCCTTGGTTCCTGGATCGTAACTCAACTGACTGATCATCAGGTCAAGACTGGACACGTCAGAGGCCAATTGCTGGCGCTTCAGCGGGGTGGACGGTATTGCACCTTCGCCGCGCAAGATATCTTCGGCCCAGGCACCGGCATCGGCCAGCCAGACATTAATCCGATCACTGAACAGTCGCCCGATACTGGAGGGAAACACCACCTGATTAACGAGCGTGGCGCAGAGAATGCCCAGGGTAATTTCCTCGGACCGCGCCAGCGCGACATCGAAGACGCCGCCGGGATCACTGACGCTGGGCAAAGCAATCAGCGGCAACGTGTAACCAGCCAGCATGAAAACATAGGCACGCGCCGAACGGTCCAGCATCGACAAAAACAACAGCGTTCCAGTCCAAAGCGCCACGGCCAGGGATAAAAGCTCCGGCGCATTGACGAAGACCGGTACGAACACAACCGCAGCACTGGCACCCAGCAATGTGCCAAGCACACGGTACAGTGCCTTGGATTTGGTGGCCCCCGCGAAGGGGTTGGAAACGATATAGACTGCCGAAACAGCCCAATAAGGCCGCGACAGATCAAACATCAGGGCAAGATAAAGGGCCAGCATGGCGGCCGCGAAAGCCTTGCCGGAAAACACCCAATCTCTCCAGGTTGGTGCGACCATCGACCCTAGTCCTTCTTGTCCCGGCTCGCCCGCATATCGACGCAGCGTTGCTGAAACTCCATTAAAACGCGCAGGGTCGTTTCAAGATCCGCCTGGGAAACGCCTTCAAAGGCCCCTGCCCGTTCGTCGTCCAGCACAGCTTCTATCCGCGCCGCCATGTGCGAGCCTTCCGGCGTCAACCAAAGGCCCTTGGCCCGTCTGTCGGTGGGGTCGTCCTTGCGCATGACCATTCCCGAGGCTTCAAGCTGATCGAGCAGCCGCACCAGCGAAGGCCCTTCGATGCCGACATGTTCGGCAAGGGTGATCTGGCGAATACCGCCCCCTAACCGGCCAATCCACACCAGCGGCGAAGCACAGGCCTCGGAAATTCCATGTTCGGCCAGGATCACATCGATCGTTCGGCGCCAGAGGCGCGCGGCCGAAAACAGCTGACTGGTCAAACGTCTGCGCGTGTCGAGATCATTGTTCATGGCCCCTTGATAGCACAGATATAATTAGTATTCAAACTATTTTGATAAAAATAATACCATCACCTATATGCGCTCCGAAAAACTCCAAACCTTCAGCGTGGCATTATTGGTTTCGCAATCGTCCCTGCATGAGATCAATGACGGCGCGGGCGGCCTCCAGCACGTTTGTTCCTGGGCCGAAGACGGCTGCGACGCCGTGGTCGAGGAGGAATTGATAGTCCTGTCTTGGGATGACGCCGCCGACCACGACGATGATGTTTTCCGCACCTTTAGCCTTGAGCGCGGCAACCAATTGTGGCGCAAGGGTTTTATGGCCTGCGGCCAGCGAGGACATGCCGACGACCTGCACCTTGTGGCCGATGGCCAGATCAGCGGCCTCTTGCGGGGTCTGGAACAGCGGACCGGCGATGACGTCAAAGCCAATATCGCCAAACGCCGAGGAAATGACTTTGGCACCTCGGTCATGACCATCCTGGCCAAGCTTGGCCACCATGATCTTCGGCTTTGCACCCAGCACCGTGGCAAAATCCGATAGCTGGCCGACAAGCGTCTGATATTCGGGATCGTCGTGATAGCGGTCGCCGTAGACCTTGGACACCACTTTGGGCACGGCGGTGTGATCGCCAAACACCGAGCGCATGGCATCGGATATTTCTCCCACGGTGGCGCGGGCGCGGGCGGCATCGACGGCGGCGGCCAAAAGGTTGCCTTCTCCCGTTTTGGCAATGCGGGTCAGTTCCACCAGGCTCGCCTCCACCGCTTTTGCATCCCGGCGGCGCTTGGTGTCTTCAAGGCGCTTGATCTGGCCAACACGGACAGTGGCATTGTCGATATCGAGAATGTCGATCTCGTCCTCGGTTTCCAGCCGGTATTTGTTGACGCCAACGATCACCTCCTCGCGGCGGTCCACAGCCGCCTGGCGACGGGTGGCAGCCTCCTCGATCAGGCGTTTGGGCAGGCCGTCAGCCACCGCCCTGGTCATGCCACCCAGACTTTCCACCTCTTCGATCAGCGCCCAGGCCGCATCCGCCAGTTCCTTGGTCAGGCTTTCGACATAGTAAGAACCAGCCAGCGGATCGACCACCTTGGTCACCCCGGTTTCATGCTGCAAGATCAGTTGGGTATTGCGGGCAATGCGCGCGGAGAACTCGGTAGGAAGCGCAATGGCTTCATCGAAGGAATTGGTATGCAGCGATTGCGTACCACCCAGCACCGCCGACATCGCCTCAAACGCCGTGCGGACAATGTTGTTATACGGGTCCTGCTCTGCCAGCGACACGCCAGATGTCTGGCAATGGGTGCGCAGCATCAACGAGCCCGGATTTTTGGGGTTAAACTCCTGCATGATCCGGGTCCACAGCAGCCGGGCGGCCCGCAGCTTTGCCGCTTCCATAAAGAAATTCATGCCAATGGCGAAGAAGAACGACAGGCGGCCTGCGAAGGCATCGACATCCAGGCCCTTGGCGAGCGCTGCCCGCACATATTCACGGCCATCGGCCAGCGTGAAGGCCAATTCCTGCACCAGCGTCGCACCTGCCTCCTGCATGTGATAGCCGGAGATCGAGATCGAGTTGAACTTCGGCATCTCCCGGGCGGTATAGTCGATAATATCAGCGACAATCCGCATCGAAGGCTCAGGCGGATAGATATAGGTGTTGCGGACCATGAACTCCTTCAGAATATCGTTCTGGATGGTGCCCGACAATTTATCACGCGAAACGCCTTGTTCTTCGCCCGCTACAATGAAGTTCGCCAGGATCGGAATGACCGCGCCATTCATGGTCATCGACACCGACATCTCACCCAGCGGAATGCCGTCGAATAGGATTTTCATGTCCTCGACACTGTCGATCGCCACACCCGCCTTGCCGACATCGCCTTCGACGCGCGGATGGTCGCTGTCATAGCCGCGATGGGTGGCTAGATCGAAGGCGACGGATAGTCCCTTCTGTCCAGCCGCCAGATTGCGCTTGTAAAAGGCATTGGAGGCTTCCGCCGTGGAAAACCCGGCATATTGGCGGATCGTCCAGGGCCGCCCGGCATACATCGTCGCGCGTGGCCCACGGGTGAAGGGCGCAATGCCAGGCAGGCTATCGAGATGATCCATGCCAGCAAGATCATCTGCCGTATAAAGCGGCTTGACGGCAATGCCTTCCGGCGTTTGCCAGGTCAGGCTGTCCGGACTGGCTTTCAGCTCCTTTTCGGCCAAAGCGCGCCAATCTGCAACCGTCTTCTTCGACATCGATTAATCCCTCCACCCTTGCAGACGAAAGACGACATTCAAGCGCCTGTCCGTCAGCTTGATTTTAATGCGACTGAGTAGTATTTTCGATAGCTAACTCTTGAGGAGCCTGTCCCCATGTCCGTGAAAGCCTCCGTTTCCATCTCCGACCAGCAAGACAGGTTTGCCCGCAAGCTTGTGGAAGACGGGCGGTATTCAAGCCTGAGCGCCGTTGTGCAGCGCGGTCTTGAGCTGCTTCGGGAGGAAACAGAGATGAAGGAAGCGGAAGTTCATGCATTGCGCGCGCTGATCGACGAGCGCAGCAAAGGTCCGTTCCTGAGCGCCGAGGAAAGCAGCCGGACAATCCAGCAGATGATCGCTGCGAAAAAGTCTTTCTATGGCCTTTGACTTGGTGCGGTCTGCCGCCAGCAATCGAGATCTTGACCTGATCTTCGATCACCTTATCGAAGCCTGTTTGTCTTTCGGAGATGCGATACAGGAAGCGTTTGATCGCGCCTCGGCACGTCTTCAAGCGATCGACGATGATTTGAAGGCGCTGGTCCATGCGCCCTTTCAGGGAACATTGCTGCCAACTATCGGGCCGGACTTGCGCCATGTGACGAAAAATCGTGCCATCATTTATTTCAAAGTCGATGAGGTTAAAAACCAGGTCCAGATCCTGGCCATCTTTTTCGGCGGACAGGACCATCAAAGACATATGCTGGCGCGACTGGGTGAGCGGCAGGGCGATGATGCCTGATCCTTGGCTACCCGATCTTTGGCCAAAAACACATTTGCCCATCACTCGAATTCCATGATCAGTTCGTCCACGGCGAGGCTTTGGCCAGCCTTGGCAACAAGCCTCTTCACCACGCCTCGCCGCTCGGCCTTCAGGATGTTTTCCATCTTCATCGCCTCCACGGTCGCCAGCGCCTGACCGGCCTCAACGGCGTCCCCTTCAGCAACCGCAATGCTGGTCACCACGCCTGGCATTGGGCACAGCAGCATTTTTGACGTGTCGGGCGGTAATTTCCGGGGCATAAGCCGGGCAAGCTCGGCGACGCGCGCACTGCGAACATGTGCCACGACATCCATCCCCCGCCAGCGCAGGCGGATAGCAGGCCCCTTGAGATCAATTTTAAGCCCGATGTTTTGGCCATCGACGGCAAAAATTGCCAGCGTCTGGCCAGGCTGCCACACACCATCGACCGCGATCACGCCGCCATCGGCAAACGTCACGTTGCCAAGGTCAGCTGAAAGCGTCAGCGCATAACGCCGGTCTGCCAGTTCCACCACCCAGTCACGGCCAATAGTGCGGGCGTGATTGCCCATGGTGCCGGAGACCTGTGCGGCTCGGGCCTCGCGTCGCTGGTGGACAAGGGCTGCAATGGCGGCCAACGTCCGACCCGATGCCTCATCCGGCTCGACCCCGGAAAAGCCCTCAGGAAATTCCTCGGCGATGAAGGCCGTTGTGATCTTGCCGGAGCGAAAGCGCGGATGCTGCATGACCGCCGACAGAAACGGCAGATTATGGCCAATGCCCTCGACTTCGAACCGGTCCAGCGCCGCACTCATCGCATCGATGGCGGTGATCCGGTCAGGCCCCCATGTACACAGCTTGGCAACCATCGGGTCGTAATACATCGAGATTTCCCCGCCCTCGAACACCCCGGTATCGTTGCGGACCACCGTGCCATCGGCTTGCTGGCCTTCGCTGGGCGGGCGGTAGCGTGACAGTCTGCCGATCGACGGCAGGAAATTGCGATAGGGGTCTTCGGCATAAAGCCTGCTTTCGACCGCCCAGCCGTTCAGCGTCACATCCCCTTGCGTAAAAGCCAGCCTCTCGCCCGACGCCACCCGGATCATCTGCTCGACCAGATCAAGCCCGGTGATCAGTTCCGTCACCGGATGCTCCACCTGCAAGCGGGTGTTCATTTCCAGGAAGTAGAAATTGCGATTGCCATCGACGATAAATTCCACCGTGCCAGCGGAATAATATCCAACCGCCTTGGCCAGCGCCACGGCCTGTTCGCCCATCGCCTTGCGGGTGTCCGCATCCAGAAACGGCGATGGCGCTTCCTCGATCACCTTCTGGTTTCGCCGCTGGATCGAGCATTCGCGCTCGCCGAGATAGAGCACAGTGCCATGCTTGTCGCCCAGCACCTGGATTTCGATATGACGGGGTTGGTCAACGAATTTCTCGATAAAGATCCGGTCGTCGCCAAATGAGTTCATCGCCTCGTTCTTGGAGGACTGGAAACCCTCGCGCGCCTCGGCATCATTCCAGGCGATGCGCATGCCCTTGCCACCGCCACCGGCAGACGCCTTGATCATCACGGGATAGCCGATCTGAGCGGCGATTTTGACCGCTTCTTCGGCATCGGCAATCAGCCCCATATGGCCGGGTACGGTGGACACCCCCGCCTCTGCCGCCAGTTTCTTGGAGGTGATCTTGTCGCCCATCGCCTGAATAGCGCCGACCGGCGGGCCGATGAAGGCGACGCCCGCCTTGTCCAGCGCCTCGGCAAAGGCGGCATTTTCCGACAAGAACCCATAGCCGGGATGCACCGCATCCGCGCCGGTCTGCCTGATCGCATCGAGGATCTTGTCGATAACGATATAGGATTGGTTGGACGGCGACGGGCCGATATGCACCGCCTCATCCGCCAGCTTGACATGCAGCGCATTGGCATCGGCATCGGAATACACAGCGACAGTGGCAATGCCCATCCGCTTGGCGGTCTTGATCACCCGGCAGGCGATTTCACCACGGTTGGCGATCAGGATTTTGGAAATTGCCATGGTTACACTCCCGCCGTGTCGTCAAAGGCCTGCGGAAAGTTCTTCCGGGCCAGCTTTTCGTTGAGTTTCAGTTTGGCCGTATAGGAGGCCGGGTCAAAACCCCGCTCCGCAGCCAGAAGCTCCCGGCCAAACAGACGGCACAGCCGCTCGCCATCCAGATTGCCGCGCTCAAAAGGCTCTGCGCCAAAATATTCCCAAAGCGCCCGCACAAAACCGATATCCGCCAGCGCCACGGTCTGGTCCATGGTGCGGTGGCGTGGCATGGAGGTGAGCTTTGTCACGTTGGAATTGGCGCGCCGCAGCGTGAACTGCCATTGCGTACCGAGAAGGCCCGCCGGGAACCCGCGATGCTTCGGCATCTCAGACACTTTAACCATCATGCAGCATCCGGTTGAAACAGGAGATGAACCATCGCATCACACCTCAAACACATCGTCGAAGGATTCCGGAAAGCTGTGGCGCGCCACGCGCTCATCGATGCGCAGCAGCGCTTCATAGGACAGCGGATCGAAATCCTTTTCAACCGCCACCACTTCGCGGCCAAACAGCAGGTTGAGCCGGGCCGCATCCAGATTGCCGCGCTCAAAAGGCTCCACGCCGAAGTGATGCCAGAGGGCATGCAGGAAAGCCGCATCGATACGGTGTTCCTTGGTGCCGGGATAGGCCTTGCGCGGCATGGCCTTGATGGGGGTGACGCCCCGGGGATTGGCCCGGCGAATGGTGAACTGTACACCTGTTCCGGGCATGCCGGAGGGAAATCCACGGTGCTTGGTCATATCAGGGGCTTTGGACATCCATGCCACCCTTTCTTGTCTGCCGGAACAGGTCCGATCTTGTTGTTGAAGTAAACCCGCTATCAAAGTGGGCCAGTTTTTAAAGCGGAATGGTGTCGTGTTTCTTCCAATGGGTCGTCACCTGCTTGCCCCGCAGCGAGGCAAAGGCCCGGGCGATGCGTTTGCGTGACGAATGCGGCATGATCACCTCATCGATAAAGCCGCGCTCGGCCGCCACGAAGGGATTGGCGAAGCGCTCCTCATATTCCCTGGTGCGCGCCGCGATCTTTTCCGGGTCGCCAAGTTCGGAACGATAGAGAATTTCAGTCGCGCCCTTGGCTCCCATGACGGCAATTTCCGCCGTCGGCCAGGCATAGTTCACGTCAGCGCCAATATGCTTGGAGGCCATCACGTCATAGGCACCACCATAGGCCTTGCGGGTGATCAGCGTCACCATCGGCACGGTGGCCTCAGAATAGGCAAACAGCAGCTTGGCACCGTGTTTGATGACCCCGCCATATTCCTGCGCCACGCCAGGCAGAAAGCCCGGCACATCCACCAGCGTCAGGATCGGAATGGAAAAAGCATCGCAAAACCGCACGAAACGGGCCGCCTTGCGCGAGCTATCAATATCCAGGCAACCCGCCAGCACCATCGGCTGGTTGGCAACCACACCGACCGTCTGGCCTTCCAGCCGGATGAAACCGGTGATGATGTTCCTGGCAAAAGCCTCCTGAAGCTCGAAGAAATCGCCCTCATCGGCCAGCGCGTGGATCAGTTCCTTCATGTCGTAAGGCTTGCTGGAACTGTCGGGGATCAGCGTATCCAGCCGCATTTCAAGCCGGGCCGGATCATCGTAGAACGGCCTGCTCGGCGGCTTTTCGCGGTTGTTCAGCGGCAGAAAGTCAAATAGCAGCCGTACCTGTTCCAGCGCCTCGACATCGTTTTCATAGGCGCCATCGGCCACCGAGGATTTCTTCGTGTGCGTCCCCGCCCCGCCCAGTTCTTCCGCCGTGACGATTTCGTTGGTCACCGTCTTCACCACATCAGGGCCGGTGACGAACATGTAGGACGTGTCACGCACCATGAAGATGAAGTCGGTCATGGCAGGCGAATACACCGCCCCGCCCGCACATGGCCCCATAATCACCGAGATCTGCGGAATGACCCCCGACACTTCGGCATTGCGGCGAAACACTTCCGCATAACCGGCAAGCGACGCCACGCCTTCCTGGATCCGCGCCCCGCCCGAATCGTTGATGCCGATCACCGGCGCGCCGACCCGAACCGCCATATCCATGATCTTGCAGATCTTCTGCGCATGGGTTTCTGACAGCGAACCGCCGAGCACGGTAAAATCCTGGGAAAACACATAGACCTGCCGCCCATTAATCGTCCCCCAGCCGGTGACGACGCCATCGCCCGCCACTTTCTGACCATCCATGCCGAAATCTGTGCAGCGATGGGTGACATACATATCGTATTCTTCAAACGAGCCTTCATCGAGCAAGATCTCGATCCGCTCGCGCGCCGTCAGCTTGCCCTTGGCATGCTGCGCGTCAATCCGCTTTCCCCCACCGCCAAGACGGGCCTCGGCGCGGCGGCTTTCCAGCTGATCCAATATTGTCGGCATGTGATCCTCATCCTGTGTCACGCGGACCTTAAAGCATAAAAGCTTAAACCGGAATCGGCTTAAGGTATCATGCAGAAAAGACATTTTATGCGGCGGGACCGTGATGCCCAATGAGAAAAGCCGCAATGGCAACAGAGTGCAATTGCGGCTTTGAAGCGTAAAAATGGCCGGAATATCATGTAAATTGACCGGATCGGAAGCTGCGTTGCAATCTCCGATCCGGTCTTTTCAAACGACAGGCTTAGACAACCGACTTACGGGTCGGTATGCGGCGCATGATGTCCGGATGGTTTACCCAAGCCAAGCCAGGACTTCAATTTTTCACGCACGGTCTGGAAGGTGACGTAGAGCATCGGGATCACGAACAGACCGAGCGTACTGGCCGTCAACATGCCGATGAAGACCGGCGTACTGACATTCTGCCGTGCCATCATCGACGCGCCATTTGCCCAGACCAGCGGCACGAGGCCAAGGATGAAGGCAATCGACGTCATCATTACGGCGCGGAAACGCAGCTTAGCCCCCAGCACCGCCGCATCAGCAATCGGCATGCCTTGCTCACGGTGTTCCTTGGCAAACTCGACGATCAGGATGCCGTTCTTGGCGGCAAGGGCGATGAGCACCACGAGACCGATCTGTGCGTAGAGATCCATCGTCATATGCGTCAGCGCCATGCCGGCAAAGGCCCCGAACACACCCACGATGACGGAAAGCAGAACCGGCACGGGAATGGTCCAGCTTTCATAAAGCGCCACCAGGAACAGGTAGGCAAACAGCAGGGCCAGTGCCAGGATGATACCGGTCTGGCCGGAGGCCTGCTGTTCCTGATAGGCCGTTCCCGTCCATTCCAGCGCAAAGCCGGCTGGCAGGGTTTTGGCAACCACCTGCTTGAATGCTTCCATGGCGTCCCCGGACGATGTGCCGGGAGCAGCCGAGCCATTGATCGTCACGGCGCGATAGTTGTTATAGCGGGTGATGACTGGCGGACCGACGATTGTCTTCACCTCGGCAATCGACTGGAGCGGCACCATGTCACTATTGGAGTTGCGGACATAGATGTTCCAAAGCGCCGATGTATCGCGGCGATTGGCGGCATCGCCCTGGACCTTGACCTGCCAGGTACGTCCGAACTCGTTGAAGTCGTTGACATAGGAGCCACCGAGCGTTGCCTGCAGGGCGTTAAAGATATCGCTGATGCTGATACCGAGCGCCTGGGCTTTTTCACGATCGATATCGAGATAGATCGATGGCGCATTGGCACCATAGGTGGTGAAGACACGCGCCAGTTGCGGATTTTGATTGGCCGCACCGACCACGCCATAGGCGACATTGGCCATGGTCGCCGGATCGGCACCCTCAAGCGACTCGATCATCGCTTCGAAACCGCCACTGGTGGATAGACCCAGAACGGGCGGAAGGTTGAAGGGCAGAACCGTGGCGGCCTTGACCTGCTGAACCATGCCAAACGTCCGGCCAATGACCGCCTGAACCTTGTCCAAGGCCGCCGGGCGATCCGCGAAGGGTTTCAGCCGCACAATCATGAAGGCGGAATTGCTGGCCGAATAGCTGTCGAGGAAGGAATAACCGATAACCGAGGAGACGTTATCGATTTGAGGAATAGCTTTCAGCAAATCCTCCACCTGTCCAACCGCACCACTTGTCCGTGCCACCGAAGCGCCATCGGGCAATTGCACCGCGATGAAGAACGTGCCCTGGTCTTCTTCCGGTAGGAAGCCGCTCGGGGTGATCTTCGATATGCCATAAATACCTGCTCCACCGACCCCGATGATCAGCAGGGACAGGACCGCCATGCGGACCATTTTCTGGACCGCCCAGGCATAGCCGTCGCGCGTATTGTCGATACGTCGGCTGATCCAGCCCATGATGCCGCGTTTTTCGCCGGTGTGGCGCAGGAAGACGGCGCAGAGAGCCGGCGATAGCGTCAGCGCGTTAATGGCCGAAATCAGCATGGCAACACTGATGGTGACCGAAAACTGGCGGAACAATTCGCCTGATATGCCGGAGATGAAGCCGATGGGAACGAAAACCGAGAGCAGGACAAGGGTGATGGCCACGATCGGACCCGTGACCTGCCCCATGGCCTTCTTGGTGGCGGCGGACGGTGTCAGGTCCGGCTCCTCCTCCATCACGCGCTCGACATTTTCCACGACGACAATCGCGTCGTCGACAACGATGCCGATAGCAAGAACAAGGGCAAGAAGCGAGACCGTATTGGCCGAATAGCCAAGCGCCAGCAGCACCGCGAATGTGGCGATAACGCTGACCGGGACCGCAATGATCGGGATGATTGTCGCCCGGACATTGCCGAGAAACAGGAAGACGACCACAGCCACCAGCACGAAGGCTTCGATCAGCGTATGAATGACGGATTCAATCGTATCCTCAACGAAAGTGGTCGAATCATACATGACATTGGCACGCATGCCTTCGGGCATCCGGCTATTCAATTGTGCGATCTTGGCGCTGACGGCCGCAGCCGTGTTCAGCGCATTCGCGCCGGGAGACATATAAATGCCCATGGCGACACCAGGATCGCCTTGGCGGCGGGAGACCGTGTCATCGTTCTGTGCACCCAACTCGACACGGGCAACGTCCTTCACTTTCAGGACCGAGCCGTCCTTGTTGGCACGCAGCACGATATTGCCGAATTCCTCCGGCGTTTCGAGACGGCCCTGGGTCTGGACGTTGTATTGAAATGCCTGGTCATCAGGCACCGGACGGGCACCGATACGGCCAACGGGCGCCTGAACGTTCTGGGCTGAAATAGCACTTGTGACATCAGAAGGCACAAGGCCAAGGCTGGACAGGCGATCGACATCGAACCAGATCCGCATCGAATACTTCATGTTGCTGAAGAGCGATGCCGAACCGACGCCTGGAACGCGAGAGATCTCATCCAGGACGTTGATTGTCGCATAATTGGTCATGAACAGCGGATCAAACTTGCCCTTCTCGCTCTGCACCATGATAAATTGCAGGATGGACGAGGATTTCTTACTAACCGAGACGCCAAGACTTTGAACGTCGCTGGGCAGCGAGGACAGAGCCGTCTGCACGCGGTTGTTGACGTTAACAGTGTTAATGTCAGCATCGCTTCCCAGCGCGAAACTGACAGTCAGCGAATAGCTGCCATCATTACCGCTGGTGCTTTTCATGTAGAGGGCCTTGTCGACCCCGACCACCTTGGATTCGATTGGCTGCGCGACGGTCTGTTCAAGCACCTCGGCGGAAGCGCCGGGATAGGAAGCCGTCACCTGAACCTGTGGCGGAACAATATCGGGAAGCTGTGATACCGATATTCTGGTCAGCGCCAGCCCACCGGCAATCGTCAGCACGATGGCAATGACGATTGCCATGCGTGGACGGTCGATGAAAATGTTGGAAAACATCGTTTAGCCCTGCTTTGGTGCGGCGGGTGAAGGAGCCTGGTCGGCCGGTTGCGCATTGACAGGCGTATTGGGGCGGACGCGCTGGATGCCGTCGGTAATCACCTTGTCGCCTTCCTTGAGGCCATTGGTAACAACAGCCATTTCCGGCGTCGATTGACCAAGCGTCACACGGCGCACCTGCGCAATGCTTTTGTCGTCGACCACGTAGACGTAGGTGCCCTGCTGATCGATCATGACCGAGGCACGCGGAATGGTGAGATAATTGGTCGGCTCGACGGTTTCGAGGATCACGCGGACGAATTCGTCATTCACCAGTTCCCGATGTCCCGTTGGCAGCAACGGGTTGGGGATTGTGCCACGTAGGGTGATGGAATCGGTATTTTCGGACACGCTGATATCGTAGAAATCGAGCGTACCTTCCTGGTCGTACAGTCTGCCATCCGGCAAGCGGATCTTGAGCTTGACGCTCTTTTCCAGGCCGCCTTCCTTGTCGAACCGCTGCCTCAATTCGATGAGACGGCGCACGGATACTGGGAATTTCACATACATCGGGTCCTGACTGACCACTGTGGCCAGAGTTCCCGATGAGGACGACACGACATTGCCGACGGTGACCGAAGCAAGGCCAATTCGACCATCGATAGGCGCGATGATATCGGTATAGCCAAGATTGATCTGCGAGGTGCGCACATCGGCTTCCGATTCCGCGACCTTGGCAATCGAGGTCCGCTGCGTGGCGCGTGCGTCGTCCAGATTGCTCTGGCTGCCGCTGCCACCGGCTCGAAGCTGCTCATTACGAGCAAGCGATATATTCGAATTTTCAAGGGTGGCCTGATTTTCGGCAAGAGTTGCCTTCTTGGAATCCAGATCGGCCTCATAGGACTGCCGCTCGATGCGGAACAGGACCTGGCCCTTTTTGACCTCAGAGCCTTCCTTGAAAAGCTGCTCTTCCAGGAACCCGGTCACACGGGCAACGAGATTGACGGAATCCGTCGCCTCGACCCGACCATTGACCTCGGTCGTGTCATTGATCGGCTTCAGTTTGGCAATCGTTACGCCGACGGCCGGCGGTCCAGCATTTGGCATCTGCGCAAATGATGGGGTGGAAAAGGAAAGGGCTGCAACAGCGCAACCCGCAACAAGAAATCGCTTTGTTTTTTGCATGGCTAGGAACACTCCAACGGTAGCCTCTCCGATATATATACATACATACCGTTTGTAAACAGGATTGATCGCAGGGAGTAAATATGTGATGAATCAGGAAACAACGTATCGTGCCCAACAATTTTGCCCAGGAGGACCCATTGCGGAGAACCAAGGAAGAAGCAGCGGAAACCCACATGCAGCTCCTGAATGCTGCCGAGCAACTTTTCCTCACCAAAGGCTTTGACGAGACATCATTGGACGAGATTGCCCAGGCGGTGGGCGTGACGCGCGGTGCTGTGCATTGGCATTTCAAGAACAAGCGCGGCATTCTCGAAGCCCTGCGCAACCAGGCTTTCAAGCCTTTCGAGCAATTGGCGGCGCGGCTTCCGGCGGACAGTTCCGTTGATGTGTTTGCCGCCCTTGAACAGATATTGTTCGACATGCTGGCGCATCTTCAAGCCGACGAGCGACGGCGCGGCGTAATCCGGGTCAGCCTGCATCTGGACCTTTCCATAAAGGAAACCGACTCGGATGGCATTCTGAGCACGCTCAAGGTAAAGTTGCTGCCCCTCTTCCAGGTTGCTGCCGAAAGGGGCCAACTGACCGCACCCTGGAGCCCTGCCTCCGCTGCCATGACCCTGAGTGCGACCGTCTCGGGCCTGATCGGCGAATGGGCCTTCGGTCGGGATAATTTCCAGCTTGTACCGTATGCGCAGCAATTTGTCCGGATCGCGCTGGCGGGTTTCGGCATGCAAAGCCGGGACTGTTCTACAATCCATAGAGAGCCAGGCCAAAGCGAACCGCGGAAGGCCTGATCCACCTGTCTCAGTGGTGTCGGTATATTCCGCTCCCCTCGGCGTCCGGAACCAAAGATTCCACCAAATAACCCCTGCTTTCAGCAGGAAAAATACCGCTTGGCTTGTAGATTCCAGATCCGACGCACTCGGCTTTTCAAAGGCAGTGAGCTTTGCGTCTTAGTAGCATTGCGCCGCACTGCGAGACCGGATCGATGGAGCGACCCTTGGATATTCTCGAACGCCTGGTGGCCTTCCCTTCCGTTGTCGGCACAGCCAATGGCGAGATTGTCAGCTTCATCCGTGACTATCTGCAAAACCACGGCGTGGCGGTGAGCGTGCTTCCCGGGCCTGAGGGAGACCGCAGCAATCTGTTTGCCACCATCGGCCCTCGGCATGTGCCCGGTTATATCCTCTCCGGCCATATGGATGTGGTGCCAACAGGCGAAAGCGGCTGGGTGAGCGATCCATTCCAGTTGCGACGCGAGGGTGACAGGCTTTTTGGCCGTGGCACCAGCGACATGAAAGGGTTTCTGGCCTGCGCTTTGGCCTGCGTTCCAACGCTTGCCGCCATGCCGCTTGCCCGTCCCATTCATCTCGCCTTTTCCTATGATGAAGAGGCCGGGTGCCGTGGCGTGCCGCATATGCTGGTACAACTGCCATCTCTTTGCGAAAGCCCGCTTGGCGCCATCATCGGCGAACCCAGCGGCATGCGGGCCATCCGCGCCCATAAGGGCAAGGCAGCTGCCCGTGTCACCATTACCGGGCGCTCCGGCCACTCATCGCGGCCTGATCTGGGGCTGAATGCCATTCATGCCATGAGTGAGGTTCTGATTGCTGCCCGCGATGCTGCAAAAACTTTGACACGTGGCCCGTTTGAAACGGTGTTTGAGCCGCCCTATTCCTCGCTGCAAGTGGGAACCGTGCGCGGGGGACAAGCCGTCAATATCATTCCTGATACCTGTGAGGCCGAGTTTGAAGCCCGCGCCATTTCTGACGTTGATCCCGCAGTGCTTTTGCAGCCTGTTCGTCAGACGGTGGAAGCCCTCATCAGCACGGGTTTTGGCGTGGAATGGACAGAGATGAGTGCTTATCCGGCACTCTCACTCCCCCAAAACGCCCCTCTTGCCGCGCTGCTGCACCGACTCACAGGTACCGAGCCATTGGCTGCCGTGAGCTACGGCACAGAAGCCGGGCTTTTCCAGCAAGCGGGTGTCGATGCCATTATCTGCGGCCCAGGCGATATCAGCCGCGCCCACAAGCCCAACGAATATATCCTGATGGATGAACTGGCCACCTGCCAGACCATGATCACCACTCTCGCAGATCACTGCTGCCAACTCTGAACCGAGGACTAATCAATGTCTCCTTTGAAAACCATTGACACCAACCCAACGTTCACGCCGAAAGAATCCAAGGCCCTGCCGGACCGGCTGATCTCTGGTGATCCGGCCTTCAAGACTTGGCCGCAGGATGTCTGCCGTGGCGAGATGATCCACACCGGCGTGTGGGAAGCCACCCCCGGTGAGACCAAGTCGATCAAGGGCGAGAGCTTTGAATACTGCCATATACTGTCGGGCGTTGTGGAGATCACACCCGATGGCGGCGAGCCGGTGATTTACAAGGCGGGCGATCATTTCATCATGAAGCCGGGCTTTGTTGGCGTGTGGTGTAACCCGCAATAACAGATGGCAGTGACCGGGAATATGTGGGATTTGCCGGGATTGGGTGGAAACGCCTTATTTTATCGGGGGTCTCGGGGAATCTGTCAGGGTGACGCCGAAACGCGATGCGCAAGATCAAATGGCGGGCGGGCGCTCTGTGAGGCTTTCGCGCCAGTCGCCGGTGAAACCAAAACTTGGGGCGGCAATTTCTTCGGAAAACCAAAAATTGGTGAATGCAGCAACATTTGGGGCGCAGAACCAGTGTGCCTGGCCATCTGAATCTACGGCCCACCAGCGCGCATTATGAGGGGCCTTCTTCCAGTCGATTTCAGGCACATTATCTCCGTTAATCTGGCTTCAAGGCGCGAAATTTAGCCATTGCACTTTACGTAGACCGTATAAACCCGCGACGGGCTGCCACTTAGATACGTGCCAGTTACAATCACGTTTTCATTAACGATTTTGCCGGTTGGGCACTGTTTTTTCAAGATACCGAGAGCGAACTTTTCACGATTTGCTTTAACGTCGGGATCGTATCCAAAATCAATGGTATTGCGGAGATGGACGGCATAGTCGCTGCCAGCGATGGTGGACGGCTCCACACGGATATCGCCACCCGCTTCTAAAACTCGCATTTGGCTTTGGCACGATGAAAGTAGAACTGCCAGAGAAACAAGTATCTGATATTTATGCATTAAATTGACCTCCCGAACCACATTACTCGACCAGCAACCCTTACGAATTCAACCTCGTTCGGTTGGACCTCCTCCGGGCTATATAAGCTATTGTCGCTGATTAGTTTTAACGCTCCTGTCACGAGAACATGGATACGTTTGATCAGCAGCCTTTGGCCGACAATGATGACGTAGATCGCATTGTCGATAATTTCGTGTATCGATGTATCGACGAGAGCCATATCACCATCGCGTATGGTGGGCTCCATGCTGTCACCCTTGACATTTAGAAGGCGTGTGGCTGCCGGATTGATGCCTCTGCGTCGTAGCCAAGACGTCTGAAAGGCAATGAAATCAAGGGTCTTCTCAGTTTCAAAATATGTACCTGCACCCGCTGCCGCATCAATATCTAAACGCTCGATCAGCGTTAGATCCTCACTGAAGCCTAATGCTATCTGAGGGCCACCTGCTCCGGCATATTCGATTGGTCTCATGGGGCCGCGCTCGGCTATCAGCCAACTTAAACCGACATTGGCCGCGTCAGCGATCTTCAGTGCAGTATCTGAAGCCGGGTACTTGCCATTTAAATAACCACGCAATGTCGCCTCCGGTATCCCACACTTTTTCGCGAACGCATTTACTGATTCGCCGTTAATCGCTAGGCGAAGTCGGTCTGCAAACTCTTTGTCAGTATTTTTCATTGGATTATCGCGAACTCCGAACTGCCTTCGGAGTTACGTTTTTGCCATAGAAAAAGACGTAAGTTACCGATATTTATTAATAATTCCGTCAAAATTTACCCTCGTCGTTTGTCGCGAACTGCGAAGCGATAATTCGTGAGAAACCATTGACATTCTCGCGAAATTACACGAACTTGGTTGCTGCAAATGCTTGAACTGCAAATCACCCAAGACCACCCTCTGCAAAGGGTGCCTCAAATGACAGGAGCTACCATGACAGCCACACGCAAGTGGGACAGGCACGACATCCTTGCCGAGGTCCGGAGAAAGGGAAAGACCCTCACCGGGATCGCCAAGGATGCGGGCCTTTATGCAAGCGCGTGCCGCCAAGGAATGATCGGAGCCAGCCGTCCAGGCGCCGAGGCGATTGCCAAGGCGATCGACGTACCGTTCCGCGAACTCTTCCCTGACAGCTACACCCGTGGCCGTCACGACGAAGAAAACACTAGCAGCAACAAGAGCCGTAACGGAAGCGCAAAACGCACGTCGGTTGTGGACGAAAGGGCCGCCTGAGCTGCCGAAATGCCGGGCTGCCTGACGCCCCGATGATCTTCCATTCAAGGACATTCAAATGCGTATTGAAGAAATTCAGATTGATCTGATCGACATTAGTCAGGGACGACGCATCCCAGATCCGAATTGGGCAGACGCCATTGCTGCCGATATGTCAGCCAACGGCCAGATCGAGCCGATTGAAGTGGTTGAGCAAGGTGATCGCTTTCGCCTGATCGATGGTCTGCACCGGATCGGTGCCCGCCGCATTCGCGGTGAGTTGTACGTGACAGCAAAGATCAAGACAGCAACGGAAGTTGGAACCGAGGCGCAGGCGACGCTTCGTGAAATTGCTGCAAACTTCATGCGCCGTGAACTGAGTATTCTCGATAAAGCGCGAGACGTTGCCCGTTGGCGCGAGATATTCGAGCAGGTTCATGGTGCGGTAAAAGCTGGTCGTAAAAAGAATGGGGTCAAATCTGACCCTATTTCAGATGACGAGATTGATCAGCAAAGCGAGTTCTTTTCGACATCGTTCAATGCCGCCGCGCAGACAGCCCTTGGCATGAACAAAGAAGCGATCAAGCGTTATCTCAGGATTGCGCGGATTGAGGACGAGATCCGGGTTCGTATCTCGCTGCACAGCATTGCTGACAACCAATCTGAATTGCTGGCGTTGTCTGCGGAGACACCTGAGCGACAAGTCTCGATTGTTGACTTGTTGCTGAATGAACTGTCTGCCGCGCAGACTGTCGCAGGTGCGATTGCTATTCTCGACCACATTCCTGTTGCGGCAAAGCCAGAGGCATGGGTCGCGCTTTCCGATAGATTTTCAAAGTTGTCTGACACGGCCAAGCGTCGGTTCATTACCGAGAACTGGTCATTCATCGAAGCGCTTCTTGCAGAGAAGAAAGCCGCCTGATGGCCCGCCGCGACACGCTCACACCTGACCTGTTTGCATGGCAACCACCGAAAGTGGCTGCTGGTTACGGGGAAGATGTGACTGGTCGCGGCGCACTGGACAACAGGATTGCACGGACGATCAGCCGGGCCATGAAGGATGCGAAAGAGCGCGGCTTGACCCGCAGCCAGATCGCCAAGGCGATGAGCGACTATCTTGGTCGCAGCATATCCGAGGACATGTTGAACAAATGGGCCTCGGAAGCGGCCGACAGCAACCGGATTACGCTCGACGCCTTCATGGCGCTGATCGATGCGACGGGCAGCCACGATCTGATGGGCCTCGTTGTCTCCGGCTTTGGCTATGTCGCCGTGCCTGAGCGCTACAGCGACATGATCGAACTCCACCTGATTGAAGAACACGAGCGGGACGTCATCGCCAGACGTCAGGCACTGGAAGCACGAGTGAGGGCAAAAAGATGAGCGGGAAAATATCGCTCCGGAGCCAGATCGCCGCTGTTGAGGCGGTCGCAAGCGGAAGAATGCCGGTGATTGCAACCAGCACCAGTCAGCGGGAATTGCTCCAAAAGCAACTCGCATCGTCGGCGCAAACCCTTCGCTGGTTGGCTCAATATGAAACCGAGATACGCGCCTTTGTGAACAGCCGCAAAGGAGGCCGCTCATGAAGGAGTGGCTCACAGCGCGGGATATTGCGGCAGAAAAGCTACCGGATATGCCAGACACCGAACGAGGTATTCAGTTGCTTGCCGATCGGCTGAATTGGGACGCACATCCGTTCGCCCGCAAGCGCCAGGGCCGTGGTGGCGGCATGGAATACCGCTACCTGCTTCTGCCACTGGTGGCCCAGGCTGCATATTTGCAAAGGCACAAGACGATCGGCATTGCCGACCTGCCAGAGGCGACGGATGCTCAGGAAACTAGCGCTGTTGTGTTGACCGATCGTGCCCGCTCTGAGCGGGATGCCAGATTGGCTGTTCTTGCGGTCTTCGATGACTTCTTGAAGGGCGTTAAAGCCAAGGGCCGTCCTCTAACCACGGCGCTACACCACTTCTGCATGCGGTATAACAATCGCTCTCTGCAGGTCGAGGAATGGGTTCGCAAACATGTTGGCTCCGTTTCTCCCCGCAGCCTGATGCGTTGGCGCGCGGGCGCTAAAAAGAGCGTTGACACTCTTGCTGTTGACCGCAGCAAGGCGAGAGGTGGCACGGGATTGCTCGATACGGCCAACGGTGGCGAGGTACGGGCCTATATCCTCGCCTGGATCGCCTCCAATCCGGCGCTGTCAGCCGAAATCATCATGGGCTATTGCAAAGACCACTTCGGCGCGGAGCTTGTCGATCGTAATGGTGAGTGCAAGCCTTTGCCGCCTTTGCGGACCTTCCAGCACTTCATCAAGACGTTGCGGAAAGACGAAAAGGTCGTTCTGACCAAGATTACCAATCCCGACAAATTCCGCTCGACAATGAAGCTGTCTGGCACCGGCACCTATCGCCATATTGATGAGCCGAATGCACTCTGGATGATTGATGCATCGCCGGTAGATGCGCTCTGCCTTGACGGACGCCACTCCCTCTACGCCTGCATTGACATTGCCACGCGCCGCCTCGTCATCACCTTGTCAAAAACGCCACGAGCCTCTGCTGTTGGCCTTTTGGTGCGCAAGGCAACCCTTTTGTGGGGGACTGCCCAGGTTATCAAGACGGATAACGGATCGGATTTCGTCGCCATTGCCACCAAGCGGCTCTTCACGTCGCTAGACATCACCATGGACGTATCTGATGCCTACAGCCCCGAACAGAAGGGCCATGTCGAGCGGGTCATCAAGACATTCCAGCATGAAGTTGCTGTGCAATTGCCGGGCTATGTCGGTCATTCCGTTGCGGACAGAAAGGCAATTGAAGATCGCAAGAGCTTCTCGGCCCGACTGGGTGCCGACGAGCGGGATCTGTTTGAGGTGGCGCTGACCGCCGAGCAGCTCCAGCGCCATATCGATGACTGGCTGATGTATCGCTATCACGAACGCGAACATGGCGGCTTGAAAGGCCGTAGCCCGAACGCTGTTGCTGCGGCGTCGGTAGCGCCCATTCGTCGTGTTGATGAGCGGGCGATGGACGCTTTGTTGATGCCGGTCGCAGGTAAGAACGGCCTGCGCAAGATGACCAAACAGGGCATCAAGATCGACAGTTTCTATTACCTGACCGGCTCCATCATGGTCGGAACCGAGGTGTTCGTGCGGATGGACCCGTTGGACATGGGCAAGGTCTATGTCTTTGACGCGGAAGATGGCCGTTATCTTGATGTGGCAATCTGCCCCGAACTTTCTGACATCAACCCGCAGGCTTACGTCAAGGCACAGAAGGAGATTTCCTCTGAGCTGATCCGCCAGAAGGAACGGGAAATCAAAGCCGATATCCGCGCCCTTAAGAAAGGCCCATCTGGCATCGAGCGCACTATCCGACTCGCCAAGCGCGAATTTGATGAACGCGAGGCAAAGAAGGCCAACGTCATCCAGTTGCCGAAACGTGAAGAGCAGCACACGACGCCACAGATCGAAGCCGCCCTTGAGGCCGTCACCGCGCCTCCTATGGGGAAAGTGGTCAAGCCACTGAATGAAAAGGCCGCTGAAATCCATGCGGCCATCGTCCGAGAAGCCGAACACCGCAAGGGCTCCAAGGTCATCCACCTCGATCCAGACGCCGCCCTTTCCGACGATGCACGGATGTTCAAATGGGCTTTGAGCGTCGAGGCACAGATTGCCTCCGGCGCGATCGTCGATGACGCGGTCGCCGTCAAACTCGTGCGGTGCCAGAGCAGCAGCGACTACCAAACACGGAGAGACATCATGGGGGATTTCGGGCTGGAAGCGGCGTTGCGCGGCTAGCTCAAAAGAAAAAGGCCCGGCTGCAACCGGACCTTTCTATTCACTTTCATTCAAGACGAGGGAAAAAATGACGAAAACAACGCAAAATGTCAATGGGGACACAGCACCGATCAAGAACGTGGCAGCGTGCCTTGGTCTGGTTCGCTCCCTGCAGAACCGGCATCCTTTGCAACCGAACCTTGGCGTGTTTGCCGGGTTTTCCGGATACGGCAAATCGGTTGCCGCGCTTTATTGCCAGAACAAGACAGCCGCCGCCTATATCGAGATCTCGGATACATGGACCCGCGCCAAATTGATGCGCTCCATTCTTGCCGAGCTTGGCGTCTATCAGCCCAAGGGCACATTGTCTGACCTTGAAGACGAGATTATCGGGCTGTTGGCCCGCGACCCAAAGCGCCCGCTGATCATCGACGAGGCTGACAAGCTGGTCGACAAGCGCATGATCGAGCTGGTGCGTGGTATTGCTAAAAAGAGCAATGTGCCGGTGCTGTTGATTGGTGAGGAGCTGTTTCCAAAAAAGCTTGAAGGCGTCGATCGGTTCCGCGACCTTGTGTTGACCATGGGCTATGCGCAGCCCTGCGACATTGATGATACGCGCACGCTGGCGCGGACATTTTATCCGCATTTGACGATTGCCGATGACCTGCTTGCGCAGGCCAATAGCGAGGGCGAAGGTCGTGTGCGCCGTATCGGTAATTCGCTGCACGCGATTGCCGAGGCTGCCGCAAAACAGGGTCTGTCTGAGATTGACCTTGCAAAGTACCGCGCTGGCAACGGCAAGTTCTCGCGCAGTCATCTGCCATCACGCCGGGAGGCTGCGTGATGTCGATCATTCTCAAACTCAAGGTTCAGAAGGGCCTGCCAGTTCGGCGAGGATATGATCATTACTGGTCGGTGATCATGGATCTAGATCATCTCGGCCAGCCTGTCTCTGTGGATGCAATATTCGCAAAATCCAGCGCAGGGCGTGATGAAATCCGTGCTTTTGTACGCAAGCTCGAAAAGGCTGGTGTGCTCACACCCTATCCATTCAACGGTGGTTACAAGGTTCTCCTGCGGCAATCGTCAACGCCGCGCATTCACCGCAACGGCTCTCTGATTGAGAGCCAGCCTCCTCGCCGCTGCATGTGGAACTACATGCGTGGGCCTCTGGCACGCAATGGCTTTTGCACACGCGATCTCGTCAACTGGAGCCAGACGGACGAGACACGGATCACGATGGACTCGGCAAAAGCCTATGTCAGCAATCTCTTTGACGCTGGTTATCTGATCCTGCTGGCTGCTGGAAAGCGTGGCAGTCCCGCCTATTACCGGCTTGATCCGAAGATGATCAAGGGGCCTGAAGCGCCCATGGTCCTGCGGTCGCAGTTTGTCTACGACCCGAATAATCAGGAAATCTATGGCGATGCCACAGCTGAAGAGGTGGTGGCATGAGCACTATTGCCAAAGTCAAACTCGACAACGTTGCCAAAGCACAAGCGGCTTGGGGTGACAATGCTCCGGACTGGATCATTGCCCTGGCAGAAGCCTGCAATGCAGAAACGCAGGCTGCCGTTGCCCGAAAGCTCTCCTACTCAGGATCAACGGTTAGTCAGGTGCTGTCAAACACCTATCAACTGGGCGACATGGCGCGGTTTGAAGCCATCGTGCGCGGTGCTCTCATGGCCGAAACCATCCAGTGCCCGGTGATCGGCGATATAGGCCGCGATGTATGCCAGGGCTGGCAGAAACGCCCCTTCAGCACAGCCAGTGCCAACGCGGTGCGCATGCATCAGGCCTGCCGCAATGGCTGCCCGCACAGCCGCATTACCCCTCAAACCGACCAGAGAAAGGTAGGCTCAGATGCTTTCTGACGCCCTTCGCGAAATGCGTCAGCGTGTCCAGTCTGGCGGTGTACCCGATGATACGACCGGAATGTTGCTCACCCTTCGCGCCTTCGAAATGGAAGCGCGGAACATGGAGGAACGGATCGAAGCCGTTTCGGGTCGCCCACACGTGGCGCTCGACGGACGCCTGATGTCCGCGCCGATCATCGACATTGCAGCATCCAACCTGGAGGCACGAGTATGAGAATGAACCATCGCCCTTCCGAGATGATCGCAAAATTTCGCGGCCGCTTTGACGACCATCGGCACGCCGGTCTCTTCATCCATGCCGAAATGATAGAAGCCCTCTTGGAAAACCTCCGCGTCATCGAAAACCTGTCACGCGACGTGGAGGAAATTGCCGAACAAGCCATTGCCGAGCGGGTCTCTTCTGCCTTGGAAGCGGCACGAGCGGCCAAGGATCGCAAGGTTATCCTGTTCCCCATCCGTACTGCCCAGCCAACAACGCCGCCTCCAGACGGAGGTGACGCCGCATGAAAGCGCTCATCGTCCCACTCGAAATCCCGATTGACCAACTGCTTGAAGTGGTCGGTCCCAAGCTGCTGCGGACGATCCGGGCGGCCGAGAAGGAAGAACGGGCGGCGCTGAACCGCCGCCCGTGTGACGAAACCCTCGTCAACGCCGCCATGCTGGTTTGGCAAGCCCTTGACCGGTACGAGGCCAGCAAAGGGACACGCGATGAAAAGAGGGCGCTGAACGCCCTCCTTGCCACCTCACAGGGCATTCGAAACGCCGCCAGAAATCTGCACAAAAAGGACTGAAACAATGGAAGCAATTATTCTCGAAGAAAAGCCTGCCGACGGTGTCACGCTCGTCAACGGCAAAGAGTACATGGCCAATGCCAAGGGCGCATTGGTGCCGCTGGAACTGGTGAAGCCGCAGGAGAAATTGCGCGACGAATCGGTCCGCAAGGTCATGGCCTATGCTGTCGATATCTCGGCTCGGATCGCCCGGTTTCGTGCCCACTGCATGGATGATCTCGACGCTTTGGACGCTATGCTGGAGCAGGAATACGGTGCGAAGTCAGGCGGGATAAAGGGCAACCGAACCTATCAGACCATTGACGGATTGATGCGAGTGTCCGTTGCGATCAATGATTTCGAGACAGCCGGTCCTGAGCTTCAGGTGGCAAAGAGCCTCATTGACGAATGCCTCAACGAATGGACATCCGACGCCCGTGTCGAGATCCGCGCCCTGATCACCCGTGCCTTCGATACGGACAAAGAGGGCAAGGTCAACCTCAAGGAAATCAAGAAGCTCACGAAGCTTGCCATTGAGGACGAGCGGTGGGTGCAGGCCGTGCGCGCCATCAACGATGCGATCAACGTCGCCTATTCCAAACAATACATCCGGTTTCACGTCCGCAAGTCCGTCCAGGACGAATGGACCGCTGTTACTGTCGATATCGCCAAAGCGTGAGGGCATAGCGATGAAAGAGAGATTTGTATTTGAAGTGACCCAGCGGGTGTACGTTTACATCGAGCCAGAGAAGCTCGCTCCCCTTATGCCGGAGTTTAACGCCTCTATCTCGGACTTTGGTGATGGGGACCATGCCTTAGAGCGCCATGCAAAGCATATCGCTGAGTTGGCGACTTGTGGCGGGTACGACTTCGATCCTGACGATTTCGTTGAAGGATATGGCATCGTGAAGGACGCCGGCATTGATGTCATCATTTCAAATGACGTCTTCTGCGATCGTGTGGGAGGTGCGGCATGAGCCACCTTTACGCAAAACTGAAAGCCGAAAAGACCTGCCCTGTCTGCTGCGCGCATGCCATGCCGGTTACCGAACAGCAGGAGCGCATGCTGTTGGTGCGCTTCGAGTGCAGCGCGACGTTCGGGGTGAGCGGCATCCTGAACACCATCAATGCCATTGAGCCATGCCCGACGCCGTCTCAGGTGGCCGCCGATCATCTGATGGCGGAAGCAGCCTTGGCAGGTGCGGCATGAGCACGGTTAAAATCTATATTGCTGACAATCGCCTTCATTCGGCTTTGCGGGTTACGGCAAGCATTTTCCTACTCGTCATTGGACCGATTGCTATCGGCGTACTCGCAAATAGCCAAGCCCTTCAATGGGCAGGCTTTATCTTCGGCTGGCTGACTTTCGTTGGGTATGCTGCGAGGCTCACCAGACGATACACGTCTCTTTCCATTGCAGAGGCCCGCAAGCGGCTTGATGAGATGGAAAAGGAAGGTGCGGCATGACGCACTCACCGTCCTTTGCCGCCTTGCGCGACACCGTCATCGACAACCAGGTCTTCCAGGCAGCCTGCCGCCGCCATGCCCGCAGCAACGGCTCGTCTGAGGCTATTGCCATGGCCGTGCTATCAGCCGCTGGCTTTCCGAATCTCTACATTGACGCCCTACGCTATCGCTGGCTACGGGTGCGCACTCTCGAAAGTATCGAGCCGCGTGGCCCGGTTGCCATCATGTCGCCGGAGATCGAGATCCTGTCCGGCGACCTCCTAGACCAAGTCGTTGACGCGGCCATGGATGCGGAGGCTGAACTGCCATGAGCATGATCTATCTCTCAGAAGCATCGCGCCTGAAGAAATACTCCGCCGCCGTGACTGGTTCACAAGCGGTCGTGAAAATCGAGGTCGCGGTTTCAGACCACGGCAGCCTCGGTTTTCTGCTCGATGAGCTTTCCAAGATCGAGAAGGATCAGGCCGTACGTGACAAAGCCAAGAAGTTGGCCGAGCGACAATCGAAGGCGTCCAAGCCTCTCGCGATCTCCGCTCCCCTGAAGCAGATACCGTATTTCGAAGGAGACGAATGATGTTCTTCACTGAAGTTAAGCTTTGGATGGTGCTTTATGCTGGATCTCAGATCGGAGGCACGTGGGGACCGCTTCCGTACGATATGGAGGAATGCAAGCGTCGTGCAGAAGATGGAAACCGGATCATCGCACAAACTCAAACGCAGCCGGAAATCATCGCGAAAATGGAAGAAGGCGGAATACAGGTTCCGTTGCGCGACTGGATGTTTGTTTGCGAGGAGCATGATGCGCGGCCGCAGATTGATAATGGAGCGAGCAAATGACCTCATCTATCGCAGCCATTCACGTTGCCAGGAAGCAGCTCGGCCTGGACGAAGACACCTACCGGGCCAAGCTCAAAAACATCACCGGCAAGCCATCCGCCAAAGACATGACAGAGGCAGAGCGCCAGAAGGTGCTTACGGTATTTCGCAACGAAGGCTTTGCCCCGGCTTCGGCCGGCGCTGGCAAGCGCAAAACGTTGGCTGGAAAGTTCGTCAAGAAGCTCCAGGCGCTGTGGATCGCGGGCTGGAACCTTGGCGTGGTCGAGAACCGGGACGACGCGGCATTGCTGGCCTTTGTGACCCGCCAGACCGGTCTCGATCATGTTCGATTCCTGCACCACGCCGATGATGCCAAGAAAGCGATTGAGGGGCTGAAAACATGGCTGGCCCGCGAGGCTGGTGTCGGCTTCGGCAACACCAACGGCCAAGAGTGGCTGGCCAGCGACGGCGCGAAGATCGCTTGGGCGCAGTGGAAGATCCTCAATCCCGGCGTGAGCCTGATCGTACGCAAGGGCTTTGATGCGCAAGTCGCCTCATTGCTCGATCTGTCGAATGTCTGGCTGGCCGATGTGAAGCCGAGCCAGTGGCAGACCGTCATGAATGCGCTTGGCGAACGGGTGCGTGCCCAAAAGGCGGCTGCGTGATGGTGAAGAAAAAGAAGCCGGTCACTATCACCATGAAGCTGAACCGCGATGGAACCATGAATATCCGTTCTACCGGTGGCTTCGATCTTCACAAGCTTTTCCCGCCCAAGTCCAAGGATGATCAGGATGACAGGTCTCCCGTCGAAAAGGCAGGTGAATGATGCGCGGCTCCGCCAATGTCATGAACAGCCGAAACCATCCAAAGGGTTCGCTCGATTTCTTCCCGACGCCGCCCTGGTCAACGCGGGCTGTTCTTCACGAGCTGCTCTTGCCGCTCAACCTTCGGCTCGACACCATGATCGTCAGAGACCCATGTGTCGGCGGAGGCCATATGCTCGGACCTCTGCGCGAAGTGTTCAAGCAGGTCGATTTTGCGGATGTGCATGATTGGGGAATCAATCCACCGATCCGTGATTTCACCTTCGAGACAATCGCCAGCCTTGAAGCGGATGGCGAAAAGCGCCCGGACTGGATTTTTGCCAATCCCCCCTTTGAGATCGCCGCTGCTTTTTTCCAACAGGCGTTCGCAATAGCCCGGCGCGGAGTGGCCTTTCTTGTTCGCGCCAGCTGGCTGTCCGGACAGGAGCGGTACAATACGATTTATCACCTGCACCGGCCGACGTTCGTTGCGCATCATGCTGAACGGGTCGCGATGATCGAAGGCGTTTGGGACCCGGAAGCGTCCAGCGCCACGGATTATGTCTGGATCATCTGGATACAAGGATGGGTGCCTCAACCAACCGTGTGGCTTCGCCCAGGCATGCAAGACAAATACACAAAGATAACTGACATGGCGCTTGCAACACCTGGGGAAGCCAAGCGCCGCGCAGCTGCCCGCAAGGCAAAAGCGGAGGTTGTCTGATGGTCGCCTACGGCTTCAAGAAATTCTTCGCGGCACAGATCGAGGACGGCACCAAGACCCACACGATCCGGGGCCATCGCCGCCGCCATGCCCATGTCGGCGAACCCGTCCAGCTCTTCCAGGGGCTGCGGACCCAGCATTGCCGGAAGATCATCAACGATCCGATCTGCGTTGCCGTCTTGCCGATCGTCATCATGTCCAGCGACCTGATCGACGCTGGCATTGTTTACATCGCCATCAACGGCCAACCGCTGCACCGCGATGAGATCGAGCCATTCGCGGCCTCGGACGGTTTTGATCCGATCCGGTTGAAAGGCATCGCACCGGCAAAGTTGATCGGCGCGACGGCACGGGAAACCATGGGCCGGTTTTGGCGCGACAGTCATGACAAGAACATCTTCCAAGGTGTCCTGATCAGGTGGGAGCCGCGCGCATGAGCCAAAAGCCTCCAGCCAAACCCATGCCAGAAACCGGCTTCACCATTGCCGTCGTCACTGACCACGCTGTCCTTCGTTTTCTGGAGCGCCGGCACGGCATCGATGTCGAGGCGATCCGCTCCGAGATCCGCGCCATATGCAGCACAGGCGTCCGGTTCGGTGCAGCCAAGGTGATTGCTGACGGGATGAAATTCGTCATCCAGGACGAAGGCGTCGTGACCTGCTTTCGCGTCCAGCCGGGCAAAAGGATCTGACGATGACGCCGGTCCTGCCTCTCTTTCTCAAGGGTGATTTGAAGAGGCTTCAGGACCGCCGTGAAGCGCTTGTGAAGCGCATTGAAAACATGAGGCCGCACGAACGCGGCAAATTCGAAAAGCTTGGAGAGTTGAAAGCCGTGACCCGCGAAATCCTGATCCTCGAACAGCAGCTGGAGGTGCGCCGTGGCTGAAATCCGCGTTCCCGCCCATGTCCAGCCGTATGTGACGGCGGTCGGCATCGAGAAGGCTATCCAGTTCCTCCTGGCCTTCGGAGGGTCGTATGTCTACCTCTCGGAAAGTCCTCAGACGGAGTCCGCAGTGGCCGAAGAACTCGGCAAGGACGCCGCTATCAGTCTGGCAGCCAAGGTCGGCTCTGGTCCATTATATGTGCCCACAGCAAAGCCCTTTATCGCCAGCCATTTAAAGTATAATAAGGGGCTGAACACGAACGACATTGCCCGCCAACTGCACACGACACATAAGACAGTGAGCAAATGGCTGCGGTCCGGTGAAACCAATCAACTCGATCTTTTCGAATTTTGACCCGGTCACCCTACCGGCTGTTTTGATGCGCCCATAACGAGCAAAACTCGTCCTCAGCAAAGCCGGTCTTGCCCGGCTTTTTTCTTTAGCTGGGGGCTGCCTTGGATCAGTTGTCGTCTCGTATTGATATTAATGTCCTTAGGCAGGTCGCGCCTTATGCGCCTTCCAAGAAGGTTGGCGCCCAGGCTACCATCCTGCGCAGCCTGAGTATGGTCCTGCCTGAACTGCTGGCGTCTATCAGCATCGATACATCCCTGCGGATATCCCATTTCCTGGCGCAGATCTGCCACGAGAGCGATGGCTTTTGCGCGATCGAGGAATATGCCTCCGGACAGGATTACGAGGGTCGAGCGGATCTTGGGAACACCAAGCCGGGCGATGGTGTCCGGTACAAGGGACGTAGCCCTCTGCAACTGACCGGTCGAGGCAATTACCGAGCCTTCACCGCCTGGATGCGCAAGCGAAACCCAGGATGCCCGGATTTCGAAGCGGAGCCGGCGCTGGTTGCGACGTGGCCTTGGGCGGGCTGGGCCATGATCTATTTCTGGGACGTCAAAAAGCTTAACGCTGTTGCGGATCGCGATGACCTCGTGGCTCTCACCAGGGTCATCAACGGCGGCAAGAACGGCTTGGCCGACCGTGCAGCCTGCCTCACGCGAGCAAAGCTTGCTGTCGGGAACTTGGCTGGCAACATGCAGACTGCCCAACAGGGAAGCATCGCGTTGGTGCGGGGTATGTCCGGCGATGCAGTTGAATGGCTACAGCGCGCCCTGCAGGCTAGTGGCTACTATCTCCTGTCCATTGACGGCCAGTTCGGCGCGGGCACGGAAGCGGCGCTTAAGGCATTTCAGCGGGCGAACGGTCTGACCGTTGACGGCATAGCCGGTCGGGACACTAGGGCCGCGCTTCTGACCTATGCGTCGGAGGCTAAGCCATGAATATCAGTCTCAAACGGAAGATCTGCATGACGGCAATCTTCTTTGCCATTTACGCAGCCATCTGCTCCGGCATCGGTTTCATCATTGGCTTGGGCGTCTTGCATCTACTCGTGAGTGCCATGATCGCCATTCCTTTTAGCTGGATGATCCGCCAGACTTGGAGTGACGATTGATGGAAAAGCCATCTTACAGCACCACCAAACGCGCCCTGTGGCTATCCTCGGCGATGGCTTGGGCAGTCATTCTCATTCTGGCGGTCAGTGCTGCCATCAACGATAAGTCCGTGGAGCTTGGCTCGATTGCTTTGCCCTCCATGGTCGCCATCATTGTCGGTATCCTCGGAATTCATCGGGGTTTCGGCTCTCTCGACATGCATTTCATGACGCGGGGACCAAAGCCTGATCCGCCTTTCCTTGAGCCTCCCGCCGGAGGTCAATCATGAGCCGCACCCTTATCGCCGGTTTGGCTGCTCTTGCGGTTCTTGCCGCCATCATCTGGGGCGGAGTGGCTGCGATCGACAAGATCAAGACCATGGTGGACACAGCCGCCAAAACCGCCCGCAGCGAGCGAGACAACTATTGGCGCGCGGAGATCGAGAAATCGAATGCTGCCGCCCAGGCAAAGATTGCCGAGACCCTCAAGCAAACCATGGCCGCGCAGGACGCGGCTCGCGATCAGATCGAGGCCGCCAATCAGCGTGCCGACGCCTTGGAGAAACAGAATGCGTCTCTGCCCGATGATGGCACTGGTGGGATTAGCCGCGCTCGCGTCCGGCTGCTCAATCAGCGCTGAGACCCCGCCCGTGGTCAAGACCGTCTATGTCGAGCGTGAGGTTCCGAAGGCATCCAAGGTGCCTTGCGATGATCCTGTTCCGTTGCCCGATCGGCGACTTAATGAGCCGGAAACCACGTCCTATTGGGGCAAGGATCGCACCGCCCTCCGGGCTTGTGAGGCGCGCCGCGCTGCCGCCGTGTCCGGGGGTTCCAATGTTCAGTAACATTCATTTCGAGCTGGCGGAGGAAAGGGTCGAACAGGAGCGAGCGGCCAAAGTCGCGGCAGCTCGTGCGGATCTCAACAAGGTCGGTGCAGACGAGTGCGTCGATTGCGGGCGGCAGATCCCACTGGCGCGCCGGCTTGCCTATCCGGCTGCCGCCCGTTGCATCGACTGTCAGACGTCGATCGAGCGTGAGGTTTATTGCCGATGATCCTCGATATGACAGCTATCGGCGTTCTGATCTCGCTGGCGCTCAACAGCATCAATCTGCTCACGCAGTTCCGCACGATGATGTCGACGGGTGAAAAGAAGCTCGAAGAGCGGATGGTCAAAGCGGAATCGAAGCTGGTCGAATACGACCGGCGCATCCAGGCGATCGAGAGCGAGCTGAAGCATCTGCCTGATCGCGGAACGACCCACCGCCTTGAACTGTCCATGGCGGAAATCGCCGGGCGTCTCAACACGATCGAAGTTGCACAAGCAGGCCGATTTTCGGCCATGGAGCAAAAACTAGCCCCCATCCAGGCCATGGGCGAACGGCTGAACGAAGTCCTTTTGGAGCAAGCAAAGAATGAACAGCATCGCGGTTGATTACGAAAAACTGACCAGGGAGAAAGCCCGTCTGGTCATTCTTCAGGAGCTGGCAAAGCAGACCAACGAAAGTCTGTCGTCCCCGTTTTTCGACGGGGCGCTTCGTCTGAGTGCCATCTATCAGGACCTGCCATGGGTCAATCAGCAGATCGAATATTTGCGCAACTTGAGTGCGGTGAAGGTTCTCGATGTTGATGAGGAGGTGAAAATCGCCACCCTGACGGATCATGGAAAACGTCACCTTGACCGGGAAATCACCATTCAGGGTGTCCAGCGCCCGCGCCGTCCGGGGATCTGACCATGGCGAAGGGACGCGGCCGGCTGAGTTCGCTCCAACTGCTGCCGAGGGAATGCAACCATGTGGTCCAATGGGCGGCAGAGCAGCTTCAGGATACGAGCACCTCGCAGATCGATATCTACAAGGAGTTCGTCACCAAGCTGGAACAGGTGCAAAAGGAGTCTCGTGGCGAACTGGACTTCAAGATCCCGAGCTTCAGCTCGTTCAACAGATATTCGATCAATCTGGACGAACTGACACGTCAGATCAACGAAGCGAGAGAGATGGCGTCGGCGGTCGCATCAACCTTCGATGCCGAGGAAAGCGACGATCTTACGCTTGTGGCAACCGAGGCCATAAAGGCTCTCGTGTTGGCCAGCACCCGAACCAAGAGAGACACGATTGACCCGAAGGGCATCGCCTCCCTGGCTGCCGCTCTTCACAAAGCATCCCAAGCTCAATCGGTATCCTCGGACCGCCGGCGCAAGGTTGAGACCGACTTCAAACAGAAGGCCGAGAAGGTGTTCGCGACGGTCTCGGGCCAGATGGATGCCGATGGCAAGCCCGACGGCAAAGAAGTGCTGCGCAAGATCCGCGAAGACATCTACGGGATCTTTGAGAAATGAAGTCACCAGCCGTCCCTCTCTATGGCTACCAGCAGCGCTGGCTGCTTGATCGCTCGCGCTTCAAGCTGGGTATGTTTGCCCGCCAGACCGGCAAGACCTTCACGACCACGCTGGAGACTGTGGACACCTGCTTTGAAGCGGCCGTGAAGGGTAAGCGTGAGCGCTGGGTGATCCTGTCACGCGGTGAGCGCCAGGCGCGCGAAGCCATGAACGAAGGGATCAAGGTCCATTGCAAGGCCTATGATCTTGCCTTTCAGGAAGCGGAGTTCGATTGGGAAGGCGAGAGCGGCACGCATAAAGCCTTGGAAGTGACCCTGCCGCATGGATCGAAGATCACGGCGCTGCCAGCCAATCCGGACACGGCACGCGGCTTTTCCGCCAATGTCTTTCTGGACGAATTTGCCTTCCACAAGGATAGCCAGCAGATCTGGCGGGCGCTCTTTCCGGTCATTTCCAAGGGCTGGAATATCAGGGTCACGTCCACCCCAAACGGCAAGAGCAATAAATTCTACGAACTGGCCACCGGGCCGGCCGATGACGTCTGGAGCCGCCACGTCGTCGATATCTATCAGGCGGTGCGGGATGGCTTGCCCCGCGACATCGAGGAACTGCGCGCCGGTCTGGCAGATGAAGATAGCTGGGCGCAGGAGTTTGAACTGAAGTGGCTGGACGAGGCGAGTGCCTGGCTGTCCTACGATCTGATTTCGTCCTGTGAGGATGAGCGTGCCGGAGACCCGGAAGGCTATCAGGGCAATGTCTGCTTCGTCGGTCGCGATATTGGCCGGCGCGAGGACCTGCATGTCATCTGGGTCTGGGAACTGATCGGTGATGTGCTTTGGGAGCGTGAGCGGATTGAGCAAAAGCGCGCCACCTTTGCGCAGATGGACGAAGCCTTCGATGATGTCATGACCCGCTACCGCGTCGGCCGGGCGTGTATCGACCAGACGGGCATGGGCGAGAAAGTCACGGAAGACGCACAGACCCGCTATGGCAGCCGTGTCGAAGGCGTATTGTTCACCGGGCCAAACAAGCTTGTCATGGCGACGCGCGGCAAAGAGCGGTTCGAGGATCGCACCGTGCGTATCAGCCAGGGCGATCAGAAGCTGCGCGCCGATCTTCACAAACTGCGCAAGGTAGCTTCTGCCACAGGCGCGCCTCGCTTTGTGGCCGAGCGCGATGAAGACCATGCCGACCGCACCTGGGCGGCCTTCCTGGGCATCCTTGCCGCTGATGGCGTTGTTGGTGAATACGACTACGAGCCAGCCCCCCCGCCCAAATCCAAATTTGCAGAGAGCCAGGGCGATGATGAACAAGCCTATCGCATGGCATCAATGCGCAACAGACGCGGAGGCTATTGATGGCCCAGATCCTCGACCAGTATGGCAACCCGATCCGCACCAGCCAGATGAAGCAGGAGCAGGCAGCACCCACGGTGACCGGCGTGCGCCGTCCGTTCGGCAATCATCAGGCTCCCGGCCTGACGCCTCCGAAGCTCGCCCGCATTCTGCGCGAATCGATCGATGGCGATCCGGAGCGCTACCTTGAGCTTGCCGAAGACATGGAGGAGCGCAACGAACATTATGCCGGCGTTCTCGGTGTGCGCAAACGGCAGGTTTCCGGGCTGGAGATCACGGTCGAAGCCGCCAGCGATAGCGCCGATGATGTCGCGGCGGCTGATCTGGTGCGCGATGTTATTGACCGCGACGATCTTGAAGACGAGCTGTTCGACATTCTCGACGCGATTGGCAAAGGCTTTTCCTGTACCGAAATCATCTGGGATACGTCTGAGGGACAGTGGACCGTTGGCGCGCTCAAGTGGCGTGATCCGCGTTGGTTTGTATTCGATCGCAACGACGGGGAAACGCTTCGCCTTCGTGGCCCGGCTGGCGACGAGGATCTGTGGTCTGCCAAGTGGATCGTTCACCGCGCCAAGATCAAGTCCGGCCTGACGATCCGAGGCGGCTTGGCCCGATCGGCGGCCTGGGCCTATCTGTTCAAAACCTTCACGTCATCCGACTGGGCCATCTTCTGCGAGGCCTTCGGACAGCCGCTCAGGCTCGGAAAGTATGGGCCGAATGCCAGCGAGGACGACAAGGCCGCGCTGCTGCGAGCCGTCTCCAGCATTGCCGCCGACTTTGCCGCAATCGTACCCGATGGCATGGTGGTCGATTTCGTCGAGGCTTCGATCTCTGGCAGCATCGATCTTTATGAGAGACGCGCCGACTGGCTCGACCGACAGGTTTCCAAGCTTGTCCTGGGACAGACCGCCACAACAGATGCACAGGCAGGCGGCTATGCTGTCGGTAAAGTGCATGACGGCGTGCGCGACGATATCGAGCGCGCCGATGCCCGCCAGTTGGCCGCGTCCCTGAACCGTGATCTTGTCATCCCGCTGGTCTCGCTCAACCTTGGCCCGCGCAAAAAATATCCGAAAATCCGTATCGGTCGGCCGGATGAAACGGACATCAACAATCTGGTGTCCAATGTCGTCAAGCTGGTTCCGCTCGGCCTGAAAGTCGGCATGTCCACCATGCGCGACAAGATCGGCCTGCCTGATCCTGGCAAGGACGAAGAAATCCTGATGCCGGCCGCAGCGGCAGCGCAGCCGCCTGCCGATCAGACGGACAGCGGACCGCCTGCGATTGCCACCCAAAGCCAGATGGCCCGCGCCGATCGCGATGCTATCGATGCGGCAGCCGCCCAGATCGCGGCTGATGACTGGCAGGAGATGACGCCGCCTGTGGTCGGTGGTTTGGCCGAGGCACTGAGCAAGGCAACCTCGATCGCTGAGGCACAGGCGATCCTTGCGGCTCAAGTCAGCGCCATGGGTGTCAATGCCTTTGTCGAGCAGCTCGCCCGTGCGGCGTTCTCAGCCCGGATCTCCGGTGAAGCCGATGAGCCGCTTTCATGACGGCGACGATTGCGGCGCTGAAGCCGGAAGACGCCATCAAGGCCCTGAAGGCGCGCGGCGAACAGCTCGCACCGTCCTTCTCCTGGCAGGACGTCTATGCCGAGGAGCATGCCAAACAGTTCACGGTCGCCAAGTCGGCCGGGTTCGATATCCTCACGGACCTTTTCGACGGCCTTCAAACCAGCCTTGAAGAGGGCAAGACGTTTCGGGATTTCGCCAGCCAGGTGACGCCGGTCCTCCAGGCTAAGGGCTGGTGGGGCGTCCAGGATGTGACCGATCCCCTGACGGGAGAGCTTCGCAAAGCGCAGCTCGGTTCGACACGTCGCCTGCAATTGATCTTCGACGTGAACCTGCGGGTGTCTTACGCGGCAGGCCATTGGGCGGCCTTTGAGCGCAACAAGGCGCGCCGGCCTTGGCTGCGCTATGTCTGCATTCTGGACGACCACACCCGGCCGGAACATCGCAAGCGGCATAATCTCTGCCTGCCCGTCGATCACCCCTATTGGGACACCTGGGCACCGCCGTGCGGTTGGAATTGCCGCTGCACCTTGCAAAGCCTGTCGGATCGCGATGTCGAGCGCATGCGGGGTGAGTTGAAGTTCACGCCGCCTGACGATGACTTCGTTGCCTTCACCAACAAGCGCACGGGCGAAGTCCTGATGATTCCGCGGGGCATCGATCCTGGCTGGGATCATAATCCCGGCAAGGCCGGATACCGGGCATTCGATGCGGCGGAAAAGCTGATCAATGCACCGCCGATCATGGCCGCCCAGGTCAACAAAGATCCCGACTGGCTGGTCAGGCCGCTCGGAGATGACTTTGCTAGGTGGTTTGACGCGGCCACAGCGGGCGGGCGCGTGGATCGGTCCCTCGTCGTGGTTGGCGCTTTGTCCGAGGACGTCCTGGCATCTCTTGCCCAGGGCGGGATTGCGCCTCAGTCAGGTGCCATCACCCTGACCCAGCAAGCGGCTCTGCATATGATCCGCGATGCCAAGGCCGGGGTAGGAAAGACCGTCGATATTGCGGCGCTCCGACAGTTGCCGGCCAATCTCAGTCGGCCGAGGGCGGTACTGCGGGATAAGCGCGACGGTGCGCTTCTTTATGTGTTCGACAGCGGCCAAGAGCCGCGTCTGGCCAAGATCGTCGTGAAGGTCGATTTTGCAGACAAGGCACGGCCACCAGGGGGAAAAACGCAAACGATCGTCACCAACTCGATCCGAACGGCGGGGCTTGTGGATCAGGCCACGCTATCTGATCCAGCCACATATGAAACTCTGTTTGGGAAGGTTTGATGATCGCCGAGGGGGTACGCCACTTTCCCCGTAGCAGTGTCACCGTTGCCAGGACGGGATCACCAAACCGGACGTGCGATTTCCCGGTTGTCACGGCGATCATCAAGATCATGATACGCCCCTCGGCAATAGATTTCAACATGATCGAATTTAAGCGCCATAGACGCGCGCAAGGCGGTTGAACGGCCAGTGACGCAGGGCAAGGCCCTCAAGCGCACCCAAGGGCTTCAAACCGGCTTCAAATTCGAAGCCTTGCCTCTCTCCCCCGTCGTGATATGAGTTGGTTGGCCGCATCGTCACGGCAAGCAATTCACCCGGTAACCCTACCGGCTGTTTTACTTTATCGGGCCGGGGCAATCTCGCCCCATGACGAAACGCACCCAAAACCTCTTTTCCGGCCTTGTTGCCGCCCATGCCGTGATGCTGGGTGGGGCGGACGCCGCTTTGCCTGCCGAAGGCTCGTCCGGGCACTGGATCATGCTGCTGCCGATCGGATCGTTTTCCGGTCGCGACGGTCGCGGTCCCTATTCGACCAATGGCCTTGAAGGCATGCGGGCCGTGATTGCTTCCACCGAGCAGCGCGCCGGCAGTACCGACCTCGTGGTCGATTACGATCACCAGACGCAGTTCTCGGCTGTGCCCGGTGTCGGCGGCCAAGCGCCGGCTGCCGGCTGGATCAAGCAGCTCGATGCCCGTCCCGATGGCCTCTATGGCTTGGTCGAATGGACAGACAAGGCAGCCCAGGCCATCCGGGCTGGCGAGTATCGCTACATTTCCCCCGTCTACCAGCACGATAAGGCCGGCCAGGTGCTGCGGCTGATTTCGGCCGGATTGACCAATGTGCCCAATCTCGAACTTGCGGCCGTGGCCGCCAGTGCCCAGCAAAATTGCGCTCAACCCAACCAGGAAAACGATATGAAGAGAATTGCCGCCGCCTTGGGGCTTTCCGAGGACGCGGATGAGAACGCCATTCTCATCGCGATCAACAGCGTGCTGACCGGCAATGCGGCGATTGCCGCTGCTGCTGGTGTGTCCGCCACCGCCAAACCAGCCGAGATCGTCACCGCGATCAATTCCGCACGCGCCGAAGTCGATCCCACGAAGTTCGTGCCGATCGAGCAGGTCGCGGCACTCCAGACTGGTTTGAAGGCGCTTCAAACCAAGATCGAAGGCGAAGAGGCCGAGACCGCCGTCAACCGGGCGATCACCGAAGGCAGGCTTACGCCGGCGCTGAAGGCCTGGGGCCTTGATCTGCACAGGAAAGACGCCGCAGCCTTCAAGGCCTTTGCCGACGCGTCTCCGGTTCTGACGGCAACCCAGCGCGCTGGCGTCACGCCGCCCGGCAATGGCGCCGACACGACAGATCTGACGACCGAGGATCTGGCGGTCATGAGCCAGATGGGTCTCAGCAAGGAAGCTTTCCTCAAGGCCAAGAAAGGCGGTGACGCATGACGGCTCTGACCGCAGACCGCAACACCGCCCAGCGGAGCGGCGATAACCGCAATTTCCCGGTCAAGGCATCGGCTACTCTCTTTGCCGGTGCCATGGTGGCAATCGACACGACCGGCATGCTGGTCCCGGCCGGCGCGACGGCAACCCTGAAGGTCGTCGGCCGCAACGAGCGCCAGATCGTCAATGCTGGCGCTGACGGCAGTGTCCGCGCCGACGTCAAAACAGGCATCTTCCGGTTTGCCAATTCGGCATCGACGGACGCCATCGCCTTGGCTGATATCGGATCGGACTGCTACGCGGTCGACGATCAGACGGTCGCCAAAACCTCCAATTCTTCCGCACGTCCAGTTGCCGGCACGATCTTCGATGTCGATGACCAGGGCGTGTGGGTCACGTTCTCTTAAAGAGGCCCGTCCATGCTGATCACCCGTCAATCTCTCCAGTCGGCTTTCGTCGGCTTCAATACCGCCTTCCAGGCGGGCCTCGCGATGTCAACGGCTCAATGGTCTCAGGTCGCGACCTTGGTGCCATCGACCACCAAGACCCAGGAATACGGCTGGCTCGGTCAGTTTCCTGGCATGCGCGAGTGGATCGGCGACCGCGTCGTCAATGGTCTTGCCCGCCACGGCTATGCGCTGACCAACAAGTCCTACGAGACGACGATCGGCGTTGATCGCGATGACTTCGAAGACGACAATCTCGGCATTTACGGGCCGATGTTCCAGCAGCTTGGCCAGAATGCCACGATGTTCCCCGACGAACTGGTCTGGGGTCTTATCAAGAACGGCTTTGCCACCAAATGCTACGATGGCCAGTATTTCTTCGACACCGACCATCCTGTCCTCGATGCCGCTGGCAACGTGACCTCTGTTGCCAACACAGATGGCGGGACGGGTACTGCCTGGTTCCTGGTCGACAATAGCCGTGCCTTGAAGCCGTTGATCTACCAGCAGCGCAAGCCCTTCAGCAATCTGATCCGCAAGGACCAGGAAAATGACGACAACGTCTTTTTCAGGAAGGAATACGTCTACGGCCTGGATGGCCGCTGCCAGGTTGGTTTCGGCTTCTGGCAACAGGCCTGGGGTTCGAAGCAGACGCTCAACGCTGCGAACTACGAAGTGGGGCGCGTCGGCCTCGGCAGCCTGAAGGCTGACTATGGCAAACCACTGGCCATCAATCCGCGCCTGCTCATCGTGCCGCCGTCTCTGGAAGGGGCGGCCCGCAAGATTGTCGGCAACCAGCTGACCGACAATGGCGGCACCAACCAGTGGTACGGCACGGCTGAGGTTCTGGTCTGCCCGTATCTCGCCTGATCCCAATCATCGCCTCCCAGGCAGGGGCCGTCAGCTTCGGCTGGCGGTTCCTGATGCAAGAGCCGGGTTTCGGCTTTTTCACCAGGAACCGGAAAGGATCACATCATGGCTTCGAAGAAAGACGATACCGCTGGCAGCACCGAAGAGGGCTGGCTTGAGCAGTTCCAGGAGATGACAGAGGAGGAGTTCAAAAAGCTCTATCCGCTGACCCATGCCCTGTGGCGTTCCTGGGACAAAGCGGTTGAACCCGTGCTGCGGGTTATTTCCACCGTCGCTGGCTTCCGGCGCGGCGGCGTCGTCCACACGACCGAACCGGCTCTCCACGACCTGAAGGATCTGCATCCGGAAAAGATCGAGCAGATCCTGGCTGAACCTGCACTTACCGCCGATCTGGTCGAGAAGCCCGTCGTATCCGACGCGGACGCCGACACCAAGACGGAAGCCTAAGAGGGCGCTATGACCTATTGCACAAAGCAGGATCTGATTGACCGGTTCGGCGAGAAGGAACTGATCCAGCTGACCGACCGCGTCACGCCGCCTGCTTTGGCAATCGACGACACCGTGGTCGCCCGCGCCATTGCGGACGCCACGGCATTTGCGGACGGGTATATCGGCAAAGCCTACAAGTTGCCGCTGGTGACCATCCCCGAGGTGCTGACCAAGGTGACCTGCGATGTCGCCCGCTACTATCTGCATTTCAAGGGCGTCGAGAAGGACAGCCCGATCCAGCGGACCTACGACCAGGCGCTGTCCTATTTCCGTGATGTCGCCAAGGGTGTCGTCCAACTGGTCGAAACCGACACGGGCGAAGTGCCGCCAGCGCCGGGCGGCGGTCAGGTCCAGGTGGTCGCGCCGGCCAAAGTGTTTTCCCGCCAGTCGCTGAGAGGCTACTGACATGTCCGGCACCTCGATCGAGATCCGCGACGGCTTGTCGCCCACGCTTAACCGGCTCGTGACCATCTCGGAAAACCCGGCCGAGGTCATGGGCGATGTTGCGGCTTACATGCTGACCTCGACTCAGCAGCGGTTTGAGCGCGAGATCGGGCCGGACGGCCAGAAATGGCAGCCGCTCAAGGGACGCACGGCCAGCGCCAGAGCGGGTCGCGGACGCAAGTTGCGTGGAAGCGACCATATCCTGCGCGATACCGGTCGGCTCTACAATTCGTTGACCTCCAGTGCCGATGCCACCAGCGCCACCGTGGGCACCAATGTCGAATATGCCGCCATTCATCAGTTCGGCGGTGTGATCAAGCAGGGCGAGCGCACCCAGAAACTCAGCCTGAAGCGGATACGCGGATCAAAGAAGGTCCGGTTCGTCAAAGCCGGGACCAAGGGCGCGATCGAGCGCGAGGCAACGATCGGCGCACGAGACATCACCATGCCCGCCCGGCCTTATCTTGGCATCAACGACGCCGATCGCGACGAGATCGGCACCATCATCATGACGGACTTTGGAAGGGCAATTGAATGATCGTTTTTGAAGTCATGGATCGGTTGAAGCAGACCGGAACGCCCTTCGTCCTGGTCGAGGGTGCCAACGAACTGGCTGAGGTCACAGACCGGCCGACGAACACGCCCGCCGTCTATGTCTTCGTCAGCGGTGAAACCTCCGGCGAAAACCAGCGCATCACGGGGCCGATGCTCCAGCGCATGTCGATGGATATTTCCGTTGTCATCATCACCGAGAATGCGGCTGGAGCAGAAAGTGCTGCCCGCGATATCGAAACATTGAAGGCGTGGGTACGCGGCAAGCTGCTCGGCTTTACGCCAGCCGATGCAGATCCGCTCGAACACATCACCGGCAAATTACAGCAGGCCAAGGACGGCATGGTCTGGTTCGAAGACGTGTTTGGCACGGCCATCTACCAGGAGGAACAACCATGACGAACCCGCAGACGGGCGGCAGCTATCGCCGTGAACAGGATGGGACTTTGACCCGCATCGAGGCCAACGCCCCGGTCGCGGTCGAATCGGAAACAACGGTTGCCGAACCAACAACCGAAACGTCGGACGCGGTTGAAGAGACCAGCGCCAAGAAGGGGAAGGCCTGAGCCATGACGAAATACGCACGCAATAAGGCCCTGCTGGTCAAGCCTGAAACGGTCTATGGGACTGATGTCGTTCCCACGGGTGCCGCCAATGCCATCCAGGCCAGCAATTTTAATTTTGAGCCGCTGCTGGGAACCGATGTCAGTCGCGACCTGATCCTGCCCTATATGGGCCATCAGGGCGTGATCCTGACTGGCAACTACGCCCGCGTCGGCTTCGATGTCGAAGTCGCCGGTTCCGGTGCGGCTGGGACTGCGCCCGCGTGGGGCGTGCCGATGCGCGCCTGCGGCATGGCCGAGGTGATCACGGCGGGAGCGGACGTCAAATATACGCCGATCTCCGGAGGCTTCGAATCGGCCTCGATCTATTTCGTCAACGATGGCATCAAGCATGTCCTGCTCGGCGCGCGCGGCACTTGGAAGCTCGACATGCAGCCGAACCAGATTGCTCGCTTCAGTTTCACGCTCACCGGCCTTCTCGGCACGATCACGGATGCCGCCAACCCGGCGATCGACACGACCAAGTTCATCAAGCCGGTCCCGGTTTCCAAGGCAAACACAACCTTCTCATTGCTCGGTTATGCCGGTGCCTGCGAAGCGTTCTCGTTCGATCTCGCGGCTGACATCCAGCCGCGTCTCCTGATCAACGAGGAAAGCATCGAATATACCGATCGCCAGATGACCGGCGAGGCAACGATGGCGACGACGTCTCTTGCGACCGTCGACTGGTTTGCCAAAGCACAGGCCCACGACATCGGTGTCATGGCCGCCCAGCATGGCACGGTCGCCGGCAATATCGTCCAGTTCGATGCCGCCCGCGTGCAGATCGGCCGCACGACGTATGGGGAAACCCAGAAGATCCTCAACAACAAGATGCCGCTGATGTTGCTGCCGACTGTCGGCAACGACGAATTCACCATCACCGTCAAGTAAGCCCGAAAGGGCATTCGAAAGAGGCTTTAAAGCATGTTCAAACTCGTCCCGACCCTGACCGCCTGGTGGCCCGTTTCCGTGCTGGAGCCGGACAGCAACAATCCCGGCAAGCTGAAGGAAGAGACTTTCGAGGCCGAGATCGTCATCCGGGGCAAGGACGAGTTAAAGCCCTATGACGACAAGCGGGCCGAGCTTGTCGGCAAGCTTCCGACCGCCGAAGAATTTGCTACCGATTACAAGGCCGCGTCTGAGAAAGCCGCCGAGATCCGCAAGCAGATCGAGGCGCATGACCAGAGCATGTTCCACCTGATGATTTCCAACTGGCGCGGCATACTCGATGCCAACGATCAGCCGCTCCCGTTCTCCGCCGACAATCTTGACATGGCGCTTGGCTTTGACCGCATCCGCGTCGGTCTTAACCGCGCTTACGAGGAAGCCGTCTCCAACGACAAGGCTCGCCTGGGAAACTCCAAAGCCTTGCACTGAGCTGGGCGTGTCATCGCACAGGCAAGATCGACTGGACCAAGCCACAGTCGATGACAGCGGATGTCAGGGCTGATTTTGCCGCTTTCGGTGCGGCTGTCGCGGTTACGGATGATGATGTCGACGAAGACTTCGATCCGGTCGCGGCCTGCAATTGGGAAAGCCTGATGGCTTTTCTGGCCTGCGATACGCAGTGGCGTGTCGTCGGTGTCGGCCTTGGAGGCATGATCTGGATCGGCCTCGATTATAGCGCCTGCGATGTCGTGTTTCGCAGGGGCAGATACAGCGATCCGGTCTGGGATGATTTGCGGGTGATGGAGGAAGCGGCGCTGCCCGTCCTCAACAGTGGAGACGAATGATGGCCACCCCTTTGAAACTTGCCGCCACCGTAACGCTCGATGCCAGCCAGGTGCCTGCCGGTGCTCAGTCTGCGAAACAGGCGATTGCTGGCATCGGCACGGAAGCCACGGCCAGCGCCACCAAACTCCAGCAGATGATTGCCGCGCAGACCGGTTTGGGATCTCCTGCCGCCAATCAGAATGTCCGCGAGTGGACCGGTGCCTTGGCAATGCAGGGGCGTTCGCTTGACGAGTTGCGGGCCAAATACAATCCGTTATTTGCGACCGTTAATCAGTACAAGGCGTCGCTAACAGAGATCCGCACCCTTCATGCTCAAGGCGTGCTGTCCACCAATGAAATGACGGCGGCGATCTCGCGCAATCGGCAGGCAACGCTTGCCTCGATCGAGGCGATCAAGGGCCGCAATTCAGCAAGCAACGGCGACCGCAACAGTCAGTTCCGGCGTCAGAACCTGACCTATCAGGTGTTCGACGTTGCGCAGTCGAGTGCCCTCGGAATGCCGCTTGCCATGGTGGCCATGCAGCAAGGGCCGCAGGTTATCCAGATGTATGCCGGCCAGGGCGGGGTGAATGCTGCGCTGAAGGATCTCGGCACTATTGCTGCCAATGCAGGCCGGTTGATCACGCCGCTCTCTGTCAGCATTGGCGGACTTGCTGCCGTTGCTGCGGTCGGGGCTACTGCCTGGAGCGGCTATCTGTCCTCGATCAAGGAGGTCGAGACGGCGGCAAATGGTCTCGGTCGTGCTGTTGCCGGATCTGCTGCCAGCATGGAAGCATCTGCCCAGGCCGGAGCCGCCAGCGCCGGCATCTCGGTCAAGGCTGCCCGCTCGATGGAAGCAGCCTTCCTGCGCACTGGTCGGATCGGCAATGAGAACTACGAAGGCCTGATTTCGATCAGCAAGGATTTTGCCGCAACGATCGGCACGGATGCCGCCTCGGCCGGCCAGGCACTGGCCGACTTGTTTGCCGATCCGGCAAAGGCAGCCCAGACGCTCTATCAGCAATATGGGTTGATCGATGCGGCCACAGCCAAGCAGGCAACCAATCTGGCAGCACAGAACCGGCAATCCGAGGCGCAAGCCGTGTTGCTGAAGGCCTTACCCCCGCAACTGGCTTCGGCTGCGGAAGCGACGACCGCGCTAGGTCGGGCTTGGAACGGGGTTAGCACGGCGTCCAGCAATGCCTTCGATTGGATGGGAAAAACAGCTGATAAGGCAGCAGGCATCAAGACCCTGGCAGAACGGATTGCCGGGCTTCGAAACCAGCTTTCTGTCGGTGGACCCACCGGGCGCGGGGCGCGCGGGTCTGATAAAATCCAGGCCGAGCTGGATGCCGCGTTGGCGCAACAGGCCAGTGAACAGGCGGCCGAGGCTGAACGCCAGCGGAAGGCGGAACAAAACAGATTGAGTGTCGCCGCAATCGGGGCTGCTGAATCGTCGCCTTCCAATGCGGATGCACTCAAACGTCAATCACTGACCAATAGTATTGCGGCAATGAACGTCGATCTCAGTGGTCCAGGTGTCACCGATGAACAACGTAAGATGGTCACTACTGCCATCGAGGCGCAGACGCGGGCGCTCGATGCGCTCAATAATCGCCAGAGCCGCGCGAACGAGCTGGACCGCCTGGACATCCAGATCCAGAACGAACGCAACCCACTGGTCCGGGCCGATCTGGAGGCGCGCCGTACCCAGTTGCAGCTTGCTGATCAGGAATTAGGTAGTGAGAAAGTCTCGGCCGCCGCAGCTCAGGCCCGCAACCGTGTCATTCAGGAAACGATTGCATCGTCCCAGACACAAGCCGCCGATATGGCTTCTGAGATCGCCGTTCGGGCGCGCCTGGCTGCGCAAGTAGCAGCCGGGACATTGACCGGTGCGCAGGCCCAAACGCAGATGGAATCGGAAATCCAGTTGCGTCCGCTGATCGCGGCTGCGGCCAAGGCGGAGGGCAAAGAGAAGGAACAGTTGCTCGCCGTGATCGAGCAGCTTCGATCCGGCTATTCCGGTCTTGCCGCTGCCCAGCGAGAGGCAAATGTCGCCTCCTATCTGCGCGACCAGAAGACGGGCAATGACCGGCTCGGGTTTCAGATCGGTATTGCTGGCAAGAGCCAGACCGAACAGACTGGTTTGCTGGCGCAATACGATGCCGAGCTGAAGATCCGCGAGCTAGGCTTGGAAGCCTCCAGTGCTCAGGCCAACCAGATCCGGCGCGGTGCGAGCGCCCAGGCGCAGATGAATGCCGAGCTTTCCAGAACCAGTGAAGCCTGGAGCAGCATCCGCAAATCATCCGAAAGCGCCATCGATGGGATCGTTGACGGCCTGTCGTCGGGAGACATTTCCGGGGCGCTTGAAGGGATTTCGAAGGACATTCAAAAGACCGTCCTGGATCTCGCGGTGAAGAACCCGCTCAAGAACGCGCTGACCGGATCGAACTACGGTACGCTGGCCGATGTTGGTGGCGTCAAAGGCGTTGCCAGCAACCTGCTCGGCGACAGTAAATCTGTCGGCTCCATGGCGGTGACGGCTGGCACTGTCATGATCAATGGTGGCGTGGCCGGGACTGGCGTTGCAGCGACCGGGCTGCAAGCTGCCAACGCCAACACGGCGGGCAGTCCGTCTGCCAATGCCCTGACCGGCCTCGGACAGTCGATGTCCAGCGCCGGCAATTATAAGGGCGGCGGCGTCGATCCGCGTCTGACGGATATCCTGAACACCGCTGCCCAGCGTACACCGGGATACAAGGTCGATGCGATTTCCGGCTTTCGGGCTGGCGACCCGCGTTTCCATGGCAAGGGGCTGGCAACCGACGTTCAGTTGACCGACCTCGCCAGTGGCAAAAAGCTTGGCAACTATCAGGACGCCAGCAGCTTCGGTTCATACGAGAAGTTTGCCCAGACGGCGCGTTCCGTCCAGATGGAGAAATATCCGGAGCTGGCCAACCAGTTCCGCTGGGGCGGTTACTTTGGCGGCGGCAAAGGCAAATACGGCGCGCTCGATACCATGCATTTTGACCTTGGCGGCGACAAGGCTGGCATGGGCGGCGGCTCCTGGGACAAGGGCCTGACCTCGGCACAGTCATCCCTATGGCCGGGCATTCAATCGTCCAGCACCAAGGCCGCCGATGCGCTTAACCAGTTTTCGACGGGCACGGCGGCTGCAAACCAGAACCTCGGCGTGTTCGGGAACGGCTTGAGCCAACTCGGCAATGGCCTGACGGGCCTTCTGTCTGGCGGCAGCTCCGGGCTGTCGTCGATCCTGTCCGGCCTGACATCGAGCAGCTTCAAGACCAACACGACGCTCGGCTCGTTCCTGACCAACGGTTTCGACGGTGGCGGGTTTACCGGCGCTGGTGGACGCAAGGAGCCTGCCGGCGTCGTGCATAAAGGGGAAGTCGTCTGGAGCCAGGACGATGTGGCGCGGGCGGGCGGTGCGGCAACCGTCGATGCCATGCGGCTTGGCTATCGCGGCTATGACAAGGGTGGTGTGGTTGGTGGATCGGCCGCCGCCAGCAAATCGTCCAACGACAATGGTGGCGGCAACATTACCGTTCACAATTATTCCAAAGCCAATGTTCAGGCCGAACAGACCACGGATGCGAGTGGCCGCCGTCAGACCAAGTTCGTGATTGCGGACATGACAGGGGATGCGATCGGCACCAAAGGTGGCAAGGCGTCAAAGACGATTGAGCAGCAATATGGCATCAAGAAGAAAGGGATCGCCCGATGACGGTTCCAATCTGGCCCGATGTCTTGCCGCGTCCGGAGCGCGACACATGGCAACGGACAACGACCGATCCTCGCCTGAAGCGGCAAAACGACGGAGCGGTGCCAAGCTATCGCCGTCGCTTTTCTGCCGTCGCCAGATCGGTCACTTTGTCCATTCTGATCAGTCGCGCCGGCAAGGCCGTGTTTGATCAGTTCTACGAGGAACTGACCGGCTATGGCGCGACGCCCTTCTACATGCCGGACCCGACCACCGACAGCTGGCCGCTGCTGGATGACACCGGCAAACCGCTCCTGACCGATACCGGCCGGCCGATCCTGCTTGGCGAACAATGGCTGGTCTTGTTCGGGGACACGCCACCCAGCGAAGCGGTGGTGGGTGTCGAGTTTAGAATTTCCTTCAGCGTGACGGTGATGCCATGAACAGAGAAACTAAGTTTGATCTTTCAGCGCAAATTCAATTCGCTCTCGCAACGCCTGGGGGGCGAGCAAAGGAAGCTGAAGTAAGTTGCTGGCCGAAGGCTGGATCTTCGAAAAAAAGGCCATTGGTTTCGTCCAATGACGAGCAGTCCCAATGAGACGTGTTTCCCTGAATGCCCGGCTGGCGATGGAAATGGGCATGACGGACGAGGTCTATGTCGCACTGTTCTACATCACCCATCCGGATCTCGACGAACCCGTCCGGCTTTCGACCGACAATACCGAGCGACTGTCGGACGAGCCGTTGATGTATGGCACCCGCTCGTCCTGGATGGACAGCAATACCAGCAGCGAGCCGTTTTACTTCGTGCTGGCCTCGACCATCCTGCCGTCGGATCTCGATGACGCCCCGACCTCCGGCAATCTTGTGCTGGAAAATGTCGACAATGACATTGCCAAGGTGCTGCGTTCCTTCACGACGCTTGCCACCATTCATATGGCCGTGGTGCTGGCATCTTCGCCGGACTACATAGAAATCGAGTATCGCAACATGCAGATCGTCAGCGCCGACCTGACCGCAGGCGAGGTGACATTGAGTTTCAGCCGGCAGGACATCGAAGAAGAGAAGTCACCGGGTGGCCGAATGACCCGCAGTCAGTTTCCCGGCCTGTTCTCCTGATGCTGGCAAGCCCGTCCAAAATAGTGTAGGGCTTTTCCATCTCCCCAAATCCAGCCAAAAGTAACCCGGTCACCCTACCGGCTGTTTTGCCATGCCTGTCTCGCGCGATGATGCCGCCAATTCAGCCGGGCTTTTCCCGGCCTTTTGTTTGGTTGGCAATGGCGCACTGGTCCCAAGATTACATCGGTATCCCGCATGCACCGCACGGCATTGATCGCCAGAGCGGGGTCAATTGCTGGACGCTTGTCTGTCTGACCTATCGAGAGCAGCTTGGCATCGATCTCCCCACATACACGGGTGACTTTGTCTCGATTGACGAAGCCGCCGAAATCGAGACGCTGTTTGCTGACGAGGCGGCAATCCGTTGGAGCGAAGTTGATACGCCTGCCGAGTTCGATCTCGCCATCTTTCGGCGCGGTCGGTTCGAGACCCATGTCGGCATTGTTGTCCGTCCAGGCCTGATGTTGCATGTGGTTGGTGAGGACCAGGCCAAACTGGAGCGCTACGATAATGGGGTCTGGAAACCGCGTTTGAAGCGGTTTCTAAGGCACTTCGAACGGCTTCAGGTGGCGGCATGACCATTCCTGTTCTGGCCGTTCCGTTTCTCGATCCTTCGGTCGGCCGCATTTCCAAAGAACTGCCCGAAGGCCTGACCATTGCCGAGATCATCGGCGTGACCATGCCGGGCCTGTCCGATCATGATTTGGCGCTGGTGCGCGTTGTGCTGGTCAGCGATCGCGGCTCTGCGGTGATCGATCCGCGCTACTGGCATCGCGTCAGGCCCTATGCCGGTGTGCGTGTTGTCATCCGGCTGGTGCCGGGCAAAAGCGCCCTCCGGTCGGTCTTGACGGTCATTGTCTCGATCGCCGCAGCAGCGCTTGGCCAATATTGGGCCACCGCCATGGCGCTCACCAGTGCGACCGCCACCACGGTCGTTGCCGCCGGTATTACGCTTGGCCTGACCGTGCTTGGCAATTTGCTGATCAACGCGCTCATTCCGCCCGCCAGCAACAAGAAGGACAAGACCACCTATTACATCAACGGCTGGCGCAACAATCTCGATCCGGACGGCGTCATTCCCGAAGTCTATGGCAAGATCCGGTTTGCGCCGCCGTTTGCCGCCACCAGCTACACCGAGATCGTCGGCGATATCCAATATCTGCGTTCCATCTTCCTGGTCGGCTATGGCGGTGACTATGGCGTGGCGCTGTCTGAGTTCTGGATCGGCGACACCAGTATCGACGAATATGACGAGCTGACGATCGAAACCCACGAAGGTCTCGCCAGCGATGGCACCTTCACGCTCTATTATCGACAGGTCTACGAGCTGTCGCTCGGTGTCGAGCTGACGCGGGAAAAGCCCCGCAACGATCAGGGCAAGGTGATCAGCGGCGCGGCCAAGGAAGATCCTGTTGTGCGCACCACGGGTGCCGATGCCTCGGCAGGCTCGGTGATCATCGGCTTTCCGGCTGGTCTCGGTCGTGTTGATGACGAGGGCAACAAGAAGAACCTGTCGGTGCAGATCCGCATCCGGCAAAAGCCCGCCAATGCCGCTGACGATCAATATGTCGTGGTCACCACGATGACGATCACCAGCCAGAAGCTCGAAGCCTTCTATCGGCAATACACCTGGTCTTTCGCGACACGCGGCCGCTACGACATCGAAGTCACGCGGATGACCGACGAGCATACCAAGTCGAGCTACCAGAGCCGCACGACATGGGTGGCCCTGCAGACGATCCGGCCGGAATATCCGATCGACTTTCCCTATCCGCTGGCGATGATCTCCATGCGGGTCAAAGCGACCTATCAGCTGAACGGCCAGCTCGATAACTTCAACATCATCGCGTCGCGCCGCTGCCTGGATTGGGATGCCGCGACCGGCACATGGATCGGTCGCGAGACCCGCAACCCGGCCTCGCTCTATCGCTACTGCCTGCAATCGGCCTCCAATCCGAAACGGGTGTCCGACAGCGAGATCGATCTGGATGCGCTGGCCGACTGGCACGTCTTCTGCGCATCCAAGGGCCTCGAATACAGTGCCGTGCATGACGACGATCGCACGCTGCGGGAGCGCCTGGACGATATCGCCGGGGCTGGCCGGGCACGGTCGCGCTATGACGGCGTTCGCTGGAGTGTGATTGTCGATCAGCCGCAGGATCTGGTCATCGACCATATCAACCCGCGCAACTCCTCGAATTTCAAGGCAAGCCGCACCTACTTCGATCCACCGCACGGGTTCCGGATCAAGTTCTTCGACCAGACCTACGACTACAAGCAGAACGAACGGTTGGTGCCATGGCCCGGCCATTCCGGAGAAATCACGCTGACGGAAGCCCTGGAGCTGCCCGGCAAGACCAATCCGGACGAGATCTGGATCGAGGCAAAGCGGCGTATGTACGAGGCGCTTTACCGGATCGACACCTATGAGGTTGTCCAGGACGGGCCGATCAGCGTGGCGACACGCGGCGATCTGGTCATGACCTCCTATGACGTTCTGGAGCGGACCCAGGTCGCGGCCCGCGTCCTCGATGTCATTGGCCGCACCATCGAACTGGACAGCGAAGTCGAGATGACCTCCGCCCTGACCTATGGGCTGCGGTTTCGGCATTTTGGCGACGAGGACGACACGATCGGCGTCAGCGTGCTGGTGACGCTGCTCACCGTTGTGGGGACTGGAAAGACCGTCGTCATGGCCGATCAGAACCCCGACATCGTGCCTGAGATCGGAACGCTTGTGCATGTTGGCCTGCTGACCTCCGAAAGCCTGCCGATGATTGTCACGCGGGTCGAAGCCGGCGAGGACATGTCCTCGCATCTGCGCCTGGTCAACGCAGCCCCGATCATTGACGAGCTGACCGACGAAGAGGTGCCACCGGCGTGGTCCGGCCGGGCGGGTGCCGATGTCGAAACATCCAGCAGCGCGCCTCCGACGCCTGTGATCACGTCGATCGATACCGGCGTTGTCGGCACGGAGATCTCTGGTGGCCTCAGTGTGTCGGTCTCACCAGGCACTGGCAATGTGGTGACCGTGGCCTATCGGCTGCAACACCGCACGTCCGGCGCGACGGCCTGGACGCCCATTGATTTTGCCGCCTCCGATGGGGCGGTGCTGATCTCGTCCTATGTGACCGGCGATGTCGTCCAGGTGCGGGTGGCAGCACTCGGCGACACCGGCCTGATCAGCGCCTTCTCCTTGCCCGTCACGGTGACGATCGGCGCGGACGATGGGGCAACGCCAGCACAATTGCCGTCCGGCAATATCAGTGTCGTGGCGATCCTGGGCGGCGCGACCGTCACGGTCCAGACCACGGATGACGCAGCAACAACGGCTATCCAGATTTACTGTTCAGCCGTCAACGATCTGGATACGTCCGCAGACGCGGTCGGATCGCCGATCGCGGTCGAGGCATCGCGGTCCTATTCCGTTGCCGTAGGTGATGCGACCCGCTCGAACATGCTGGCGAACGGCGGCTTTGACAGTTCCAGCAGTTGGACGCTTGGCGACGGCTGGAACATTGCCTCGAATGCAGCGGTCCATTCGCCCGGAACGGCCGGCACTCTCAGTCAGGCCGTGGCTCTGACGGCCGGTGCCACCTATCGTCTCAGCTATGACTTGACCCGTTCGGCCGGTTCGATCCAGCCAAAGCTGACGGGCGGCACCACGGTGACCGGTACGAACAGATCGGCATCGGCAACCGTCCGCGAAGCTTTGCAGGCCGTGAGCGGCAATAGCGCCCTGGCGCTGGCGGCAACGGACGCCTTCGACGGTCGCGTCGATAACGTCGTCCTCTATCTCGAAACATCCACCTGTCTGCCGCAAGGCACCAACTATCTGTGGCTGGAGCCGCAGAACGCGAACGGCGTGAGTGGACCGATCACCGGTCCCTTCACCGTGTCGGTTCAATAGGAGCGTCCATGACCGATCTCGGCGTCAAATCCCCCAATGTCAGCGTAGCTTCCCTTTTGGATGATGTCTTGGGGAACCGGGCTGGCTCAAGCCGCCGACTGAAGATTGTCGATCTTGCCAAACAATTGGCAGGCACCAGCCCGATCAACCTGCTTGGCAATCAGGCCCCGCTCTATGCGACCTATGCCGATCTCGTTGCAGCCACCATTGCCACGAAGGTCTCGGCGTGGGTTTACGAAGATCCTGACCCTGACAAGAACGGCATTTATGGCTGGATTTCCAACACATGGACCTGGGTTCTGCCCCTGCCATATTCGTTTATCGACGCAACGGATACCGGAGCCGGGACGGCGAACGCCATCAAGGCGACGAGCGAGATCCCGGTTTCTGAAGCCGCATTGATCAGCGTGGAGATTTTCCGAAACACCACGGATGTGCCCGTCACCATCAGCTTCAATGATGGACCGGCGCTGACGTTGAAGACGATCACCAATTCGGCGCAGCTGGCCTTGACGGGTGGAATGCTGGTCTGGGGCAAGATCTATGGCAGCGATTTCCGTCTGACCGTCGACCAGGATGTGTCCGCCTTGGTCGCCCAGGTAGAAGTCAAGGCAGCGGCTGCCGCCGCCTCGGCACAGGAGGCCCATAATTCCGAGACCGCTGCCGCAAATTATGCTGCCTCGATCAATCCTGCGAGTTTCGTGCCCAAGACCTGGGTGACCCGCAATGTCCTTCAGCACGGTGCCTATAGTGACGGGACCAATGCGGCCGCGACCTCGACAGCGTTCCAGGCGGCTTACAATGCGGCCAGTGAAGGCGATACGATTGTTGTGCCGCCGGGGAGTTATGATTTTACGGCTGGCGTCGAAGTTGATGCAAATAAGAAGTCAGTGAACTGGTTAATATATGGCGATCTGCTGCTGCCTTCATATAACTGGATCAATATCTTGCCCGGTAACGCAATGCAGTTTGGGAGGCAAACGCCCAAAAATGGCGTGCCAGATGTAATTGCATGGAGAAGCGACTTTAAGGGCATGGGGGTGGAGACGACAAACAGCGTCGACTACGACTCAATCGACATCCAGGATGACATCAAAACAAGCCCCGGCCGAGTGCAAGGACGTGTCGTCTATATGCGCGTCCGTGGCGGCGCTTACGGAATACGCCAGGCGGACGTAGGGCAGGTTTTGATCGAAGAAACGCCAGGTCTTACACCTGGCGGCGGCTATTGGGTTGGCATTCAGGGCTATTCCGGTGCGTTTGCAGCGTCAGTGCACGATGACAGCTTGCACGGATCTAATTTCTACGCTGAGACAACCAATGGTGCGACCGGTTATTACAATATCACCGGCTCGGAATCGAACGTGCTGATCCACACCGGCTCAAGCGCCAGATATCGTTCCGGCTTTCAGGCGGCTGGTGGTGGAAACCTTCATGGTACCGAAACAGACGCGGCGTTCTATGCCAGCACATTGGCTGGAGCCACGGTACGGTGGAAGCTTGGTTTGGCTTTTGGGAATGCAAATGGCGACTATGCACTCGGCACCACCAGCACTGCGATAGATATCAATGAGCAAACGATCTATCGTGGCCTTGACCTGCACAATACCACTGTCACCGACGCTATCATCAGTGAGGTCAACAACCGGATGGAGACGGCAAGTCTTCAACTCACGGCACCTAGCCATAGCTTGCTGCTTGGTAACCGGGCAAACGTCAATACGCCTAAGATGTATTTCTGCTCGTCTGGCAACACGACGCCAGATGTCACGATAAACTTCAGCGGCGGCACCTCGACCGTTAATCAGGGTACGATGGCGATCAGCGCCACGGATGTGGCATTCGGCTGCACGCCCCGGCCATCGGCAGATAATGCTCGCCCCCTCGGGGGTGGCTCCTACAGATGGTCTGTCGTCTACTCCGCGACGGGCACGATCAATACGTCGGATAGGCGGGCTAAACTTGACATCACCGATATTGATCCTGCTCTGGCCAGAAAGCTTCTGAAGGCCATCAAGCCCGTTACGTTCCGGTGGAAGAACGACGACACGCCGGCAAAAACTGAGACGCGGGTGGTCCTACGTCAGAAGATGGAAATTATAGTCGATACCCGTGAAGTCGAGAAGATCAATCTGGTCGACGGTAAAGCCGTCCTGAGCATCGTTACCGAAACTTATGAGCGGGAAGAGCCCGTCTTTGAAGAACACCTCTTGTTTGACGAGGCGGGCGCGCCAGTCATGAGCAAAGTGCGGGTGGAAGTCGGAAAACGGCAAAAGGTAATTCTGGTCAAACAGGGGGATGGGTCGCGGATGGAACAACCCATACTTGATGCCAATGGTGATCCAGTTATGGAGCCGATCTATGATCTTCAGGAGACCCAACGGGTCTACAGAGAACCCGTCTGGGAGGAGGTCGAAGAAATCATTGAAATTTCTCCTGCTCACAGCAAGACCAATGTCCGCACCCATTGGGGCTTTATCGCACAGCAGGTTGAAGCTGCGCTTGCTGAAGTCGGACTGACCACGAACGACTTTGCAGGATTTGTCTACGACTCGGAGAGTGACACTTACGGATTGCGAACCGAGCAATTCATCCCGATTATGTGGGCCGCAATGCGGGAAGAAGTCTAGCGAATTTATTAGCGTCGACTTGGAGTTGCTCCCACAGCGACCTCTTGCCTGTCCATCTTCCCAAGAAAATGTCTGGTCGCTGCGGCGTACAAGGCATATCTAAATCTGTCGGAAAAGAGTGGGCACAGGCTTCAAATGCGTGATCCTTTTTGCGGACGTAAGTAAGTTCCATTGCTGATGGTATCCAGGTTTCAGCCGCTGTGACCAAAAGCCCGCAGTTGTTCCCGTGAATATGGACCAATTGATGCGTTCGGTTGAGCTTGCGAAGCATTCGGATGGCGGCAAAATAAAAATCATCACCCGCGATCATTTCAAGGCTGTGAATCTCGAGGATGATTTGGGAAAACCGTGTGAGTATCGATGTCGGTGTTGTTTGGATGGCTGCCCATTCTGCGCCTTCTGCATCGCACTTCAGCAATAAGTTCTTCACGCCAAGGTGCCCATTGTCACGCACCATCTGTTGGAGTGATCGCATCTCTGCGTTTGCCGATTTTTGGCAGGCAAGTCCGTGCTTTGACCAGTTGAAATTCAGGTGAGGTTCCGGAAGCTCCGAGATAGTGTGGTCGTATTGGAATATTCGGCAGCCACGGTTTGCCATTGCCAAATCCCATGAAACATCATCCGAGATCCCGATACTGTAGGCAGTGGCTTCTGATATGTTGTGGTCGAGCATCACATACCCGCCGTCATAGTCCCGGCCAATCCTGACCATCACTCCTTCTTTGACAGACATGGGTGATAGCAAATGCCTGAGGTAATCAATGCGTTTCGCAAAACTCTGTGGCAGCTGCACTTGTCCGGATACGGATTCCGAGTTCATTCCTCAACCTATAGATTTTTAAAATTGTCCCAGAAGAATAGTCTTGAGATATCAAAATTTCAAATTTCCTTTTGTCGTGGAGTTCCTTGAGAGCGATATTTTCTGGCGGGAGTTGAAGATTTTCCATCAAAGCAGAATGGCGGATCGACTAAAGAGCCTTCAAGGCGGGTTCGTTCTGTCGATCAATGATAGGCCGGAGATCCGCTACGTCTTCTCTGCCCTTCTTGTGGAAGGCGCGGAGTTGACCTATTCGGTGGCGGGTGGCGCAAGGGCAGCGAAGCACGGGAGGTGATTTTTCGGCGGCATGTCCAACGAGTACCTTCGGAATACGATGAACTAATTAGCGGCACACCGGAATATTGACCGGGTGGCCGGGGTGTTCAAGCACCCCAACGACGGGCCAAAGATTGGCGTCCTAACCCGTCCGACAGCAACAAACGATAACCGTCACACCCGTACCCTGCAGGGCCGGGCCTCTGTGACTGAGTCGTGAGATTTTTGAAATGGTGAATCGTGAAGCCTTTCGGCCCGTCCCCAATACTCAGCCGCCAGCCGCCTGGATCGGTGGCAAGCGCAGCCTGGCACCGCGCCTTGTCAATATGATCGAGGCGATGCCGCACCAAACCTATGCGGAGCCGTTTGTCGGCATGGGCGGCGTGTTTTTCCGACGTCGGCAAGCGCCCAGGACCGAGGTAATCAACGACCGCAGTGGTGATGTCGTGAACCTGTTCCGCATCCTCCAGCGCCACTATCCGCAGTTCATGGATACGCTCAAATTCCAGATCACCAGCCGACGCGAGTTCGAGCGGCTGAAGGCATGCGATCCGGCAACGCTGACCGATCTGGAACGGGCCGCCCGGTTCATCTATCTCCAGAAGCTCGCATTCGGCGGCAAGGTCTCCGGGCAGAATTTCGGGGTGCAACACGGGGGCAGCGCCCGGTTCAATCTAACCCGGCTCGCTCCGCTCCTGGAAGATGTCCACGAGCGCCTGTCTGGCGTCGTCATCGAGAACCTGGACTGGCTGGCTTTCATTAACCGCTATGACCGGCCGGGTGTACTGTTCTATCTCGATCCGCCATATTTTGGCTGTGAGGACGATTACGGCAAGGAACTGTTCGGCCGGGATCAATTCGAGGTTCTTGCAGATCGTTTGAAGAGCCTTCAAGGCGGCTTCATACTGTCTATCAATGATCGGCCGGAGATCCGGGAAATCTTCTCGGGGTTTCCCGTTGAGGGCGCGGAGCTGACCTATTCGGTCGCTGGTGGAAAGGGGACTGAGGCGCGAGAGCTGATCTTCAGAACAGGTCATTTTCATGAGTGCAATTGATTGCCAATCAATCTTGCGCTTAGCGCCAAGCGATTTTGCGCGCTACATGTGGAAGACCATTGAAACGGTGAAGAAAATCTACGTCACCATCATGGCGTAAGCCGAGCTTAGAGCATCGTGCAGAAAATCGGAATCCGCACGATGCTCTAAGCTTTTGTTTGGGCATCGGATTTATCCGAAAACCGGTTCCCACTTTTCGGTCCGATGCTCTAGCCTAAGGAACCACCATGACCCTCAGCTTCGATCCAGACACAATCGCCCTGCCCATCGGCCATTTCATTGGCGATGCGCTGGTGGATGCCAATGGTGCCATCGACATGTACCGCCCATCAGATGGCAAGGCCTATGCGGGCTGTCCTGTTGCCAATGAAGACATGGTGGATCGAGCCGTTCAAACCGCAAAGCAGGCGCTGAAAACCAGCAAATGGGGCAGCGTGCGCCCACGCGAACGCACCATTGTGCTCCAACGCTGGGCAGACCTTATTGAGCGCGAGGCCGAAACGTTGGCCAAGCTGGAGGCTCTATCCTCCACACGCCCCGTTGGCCATCTGATCGCTGGAGACATTGCCGTCACAGCCGAGCAAATCCGCTTTTTTGCCGAAATGGCAGACAAAGAAGGCGATGCGCTGGTACCGACCGATGGTGACAGTCTCGGCATGATCATGAGCGAGCCTTATGGCGTGATTGGGGCCATCACACCATGGAATTTCCCGGTCTCCATGGCGGGTTGGAAGCTTGGGCCAGCACTCGCCGCTGGTAATGCCGTGGTGCTCAAACCATCGGAAATGACACCCTTTTCCAGCATTTATCTGGCGCAATTGGCGGTTCAGGCCGGGATTCCGGCAGGGCTGATCAATATCGTACTGGGCGATGGCGCTGTGACTGGCAATGCCATCACCGGCCATCCGGATATCGCCAAAGTCAGCTTTACTGGCTCCACCGGGGCGGGTCAGGCGATCATGGGCAATATTGCCCGCACGGGCGTCAAACCCATGACGTTGGAACTGGGCGGCAAAAGCCCGCAACTGGTGTTTGCCGATGCCGATCTCGACAAGGCCGCAACCGCCATTGCCCAAAGCATTCTCTCCAACGCTGGCCAAGCCTGTGTTGCTGGCTCACGCCTGATTGTTGAGCGCAGCGTTATGGAGCCTTTGGCAGAAGCGATCATTGCCAAGATGAAGGCCGTGAAAGCTGGCCCAACCTGGGATGCGACGGCACAATATTCGCCGATCATCTCCCAGCGCCAGCGCGAGCGGATCGACAACATCGTCAAGGCCGCCATTCATGCCGGGGCGGAATGTCTGACGGGCGGCGACATCATGGAAGGCGATGGGTATTTTTATACGCCAACCTTGCTCTCCCATGTCGATCAGCATTCTCCGGCTGTGACGCAAGAAATTTTCGGCCCCGTCTTGACCATCCAGTCTTTTGAGCATGAAGACGAGGCACTGGCTTTGGCCGACCACCCCACCTATGGCCTTTGCGCTGGACTTTTTACCCGCGATATCTCCCGCGCCCTTCGCCTGACACGCTCACTTCAGGCGGGTACCGTTTGGGTCAACCGCTATGGCCGGTCGCGGGATCATATTTTGCCCACAGGCGGTTACAAGCAATCCGGCATTGGCAAAGATTTGGGCCGCGAAGCGTACCATGCCAATCGCAAAGGCAAGAGTGTGTTGATTGGGCTTTAGACCGCCCATCTAGAGTTTTTTCAGGAAAACGAGGAGCCTCGTTTTCCAGAAAAGACAAACGAAAACGGGAAAATCGAGAATCTGTCAGGTTCAGTCTGAACCTCACAGGCTCTCATTTGACGCGTCAACGGTCTTTTCGGCGGTCGCATCCGCTTCGCTGGTTTCGTTTTTCTTCTTCTCTGCTTTATCCTGATCGTGATGCCATTTTATGGCGAAGAACATGGCCGTGCCCAAAACGATAATCTTTGCCGGAAAGAAGACGATAGGGAACCAGTCCACCCAGTCGCTCGTCATTGGCCATTTCCTTTCAGAGATTCATCAATGCGGTCTCCCATAGAATAATACAGCCACACATGACATGTGCGTTTTGTCGCAAGCGCGACGCCAAACGATGGCTTGGGAGAGCATGTCAAGCAGACGCGCAAAGCTTTCATGCATCCGCAGATCCAATGACCCTGCACGATTGCAGGCTGTCCTTCTCACTGAAATCTATCGAGAATCTTATAATACATGCCCACCAACGGCAAAAACCATGGCTTGCCGAAATGTCCCGGCACGGCAGGCCAGTCCAGCCCCTTCAGCGGATTGGCATCGGCCTTGCCCAGGATGGTATCGGCCATGATCATGCCGAGATGGGTGGAAAGCTGGGCACCGTGGCCGGAATAGCCCATGGCATACCACACCCCGTCCTGATATCCGGCGCGGGGGTATCGGTCCTTGGTCATATCCACCAAGCCGCCCCAGCAATAATCGATCTCGACCTTGGCAAGCTGCGGGAAAATCGAGGCAAGGGACTGGCGCAGGATTTCGCCGCTTTTGGCATCCGATTGCTGATCCGATGTGGCGGAGAAACGGGCGCGGCCGCCGAAAATCAGCCGATTGTCGGGTGACAGACGCCAGTAATTGCCGATATTCATGGTGTTCACGCAGGTGCGGTTGCCAGGCATCACAGCCGCCACTTCCGTGTCCGATAAAGGCCGCGTGGCAATCAGAAAGCTGCCGACCGGAATGATACGGCGGCGGAAAAAGCTGAAATTGGGCGTGGTATAGGCCCCGGTGGCCACCAGCACATCCTTGGCGGTCACGCGGCCCCGCACAGTGGTCAAACTGTGGCGGTCACCCTGCTTTTCAACGGAGGTGACAGAGGCCTGCTCAGCTATCACTGCGCCGTGGCGGTGGGCGGCTTGCGCAAGGCCCACCACATAGCGGCCCATATGCATCATCGCGCTCTTTTTGGACAGCATTGCGCCGTAAAAAAGTGAGCCAACCTCACTTTTCAAATCCGATGGCGACAACAGGGCCGTGTCGGGATCAACCTCTTCATGCAGGGCTTCGAAATTGCGGGCAAGCCCTTCGAAATGCTGGGGCTTGGAGGCGAGTTTCAGCTTTCCGGCACGGCGAAAATTGCAATCGATGCCTTCCTCGGCAATCAGTGCCTCGATGGTATCGATGGAACTGTCGAGCGCTTGGTAAAGGGCAATCGCCCGCTCCTTGCCCAGCTCGGCCTTGGCCCCCAGATAGCTGTGGGCCAAGCCATTGTTGAGGTGCCCGCCATTGCGGCCAGAGGCGCCCCATCCGATGCGCTGCCCCTCCAGCACGATCACCTTTGCCCCGCCGCGCGCCAGTTGGCGAGCCGCAGCGAGGCCTGTAAAGCCGCCGCCAATCACGGCGACATCAAAATCGCCTTCAATTGCGCCGGTGATGCCCTCGGCAAATTGCGGGGCGGTGTCGTGCCAGTAGGAGAGATATTTCATCGTTTAAAGACCAAACACGCCGGGCAGATCGTGAACGCCAGCGATTTCCTGATAGCCATAATAGGGATTGGCTGGCTCATGACCACGGTTGACCCAGACCTTGTTTTTAATGCCCAAATCATGGGCGGTCATCAGATCATAGCGGAAGGACGACGACACATGGGTAATGTCATCAGGGCCGCAGCCGAGCATGTCGAACATATATTCAAAGCCCTTCATGCGCGGCTTATAGGATTGCGCCTGCTCTGCCGTATAGACCGCATGGAAGGGCGCGCCGAGCTTTTCCACGTTGGACATGATCTGCGAATTCATGGCGTTGGAGAGGATAACCAACGGAATTTCCTTGGCCACCTTGGCAAGGCCAGCAGGCACGTCCGGGTGCGGACCCCAGCTGGGCACGCGCTCATACACGGTCTTGGCGTCTTCATCGCGGAAGGTCACGCCATTCTTCTTGCAAGTGCGTTCAATGGCATTGTGCACCACGTCGGCATAAGGCTTCCAATCGCCTAGAACTTCATCCAGACGATAGGCTGAGAAGTCTCTCACAAACGCATCCATATGGGCCGCACCCAGCTGGGCGCTGTAAATATCGCGGGCAGCTTCCGCCATCTGGAAATTGATGAGTGTGCCGTAGCAATCGAAGGTGATGAATTTCGGGCGGAAGGGAGCCATGGGTTTCTCGATCCTTGCAAAGCATATCGTTGAGGTTTTCCCATCATAGGCAGTGCCGCGCCCAGCCATTCACCGCAATTGCCACCTTCCAAAGCACAATGTTGCGTATGCAATGGATGATTTGGCAGAGAGTTTTGTGAAAGCCTAAGAGGCCCTGCCCTCACACCCGGCAGAAATGCGAGCACACGGCATAAGATGCGGCGATGATCGGTCGGAACGGCCAAACATACCAAGGACGCACCATCGTCAGGATGATCTTCTTTGCCGCCAAGGCTATCAATGAAAAGTCGTAAAACAGATTTCAGGATAGTGGCATGCAGGCAAGCCAGATCGACATTATTTCCTTTGGACCGGAACACATAGACGGCGCATTTTTGCTGTCACAGCAAGCTGAGTGGCCGCACCGCCGGGAAGACTGGGCTTTTGTGCTATCCTTGAGCAAGGGCTTTGTGGCGCTCGAAGGGGATCGCGTGGTGGGAACCGCCATGGCGACGCTGTATGGAGAGACCTGCGCCACCATCAACATGGTCATTGTCGATGCCTCCATGCGCGGCCGCGGGCTTGGCCGTAAATTAATGGATATGGCCTTGCAGGCTGCGGAAGGCCGCGAATGCCGTCTGGTGGCAACACAAGATGGCCTGCCGCTCTATGAAAAGCTTGGCTTTGTTGCCTCTGGTGACATCATCCAGCATCAGGGCTTTGTCCAGAAGCTATCGTTCGACACATCTGCGGTCTCATGGGCCGAGGACGATGTGCTTGAAGAGTTGGCCGCCCTTGATACGAAGGCCTTCAGGGCGGATCGGCGTAATCTCCTTCACAAACTCGCGGAAACGGGCAAGTTTGCCATTGTCAGGGATGCTGGCAACATCACCGGCTATATCGCCCTGCGTCCCTTTGGTCGTGGCGAAGTGGCAGGGCCGGTGGTGGCCGCCAATCAGGACGATGCAAAAGCACTGTTGTCCTTTGTATTTGCAGCAAGAGCCGGGTCATTTCTGCGCGTCGACACAACAGTCGCAACCGGCCTTGCGCCGTGGTTGACGCAACAGGGCCTTGTTCACGTGGGTGGTGGCGTGCCGATGCGCCGCAATGCGGCACCGACTGGTCCGAATGAATCCGCTTCTGTGAAAACCTATGCACTCGCCAGCCAAGCACTCGGCTGAATTTGGAGATCTGATAATGTTGAGCAATTCCCTGATTGAGTTGGACCGCGCCCATCTGGTGCATCCGGTTGCGTCCTATCGCACCCATGAAAAGGCAGGCGTGCGCGTGTTGAAATCCGCAAAAGGTGCCACCGTGACCGATGCCAACGGCCATCAATTGCTGGATGGTTTTGCGGGTCTGTGGTGCGTCAATGCTGGCTACGGTCAGGAAAGCATCATCGAGGCCGCCACCAAGCAGCTGCGGGAGCTGCCTTACGCCACCGGCTATTTCAGCCTTGGCTCGGAACCCGCCATCCGGCTGGCGGCCGAACTGGCAGACCGCGCACCAGGCGATCTCAACCACGTCTATTTCACCCTTGGCGGCTCGGATGCGGTGGACAGCACCATTCGCTTTATCCGCTACTATTACCATTGCAAGGGCACGCCGCAGAAGGATCAGTTCATCTCAGTGGAACAGGGCTATCATGGCTCATCCACGGTCGGCGCGGGCCTCACCGCCCTGCCACTGTTCCACGCCGGATTCGGCCTGCCATTTGACTGGCAGCATAAAATTCCGTCGCACTATGCCTATCGCAACCCGGTGGGCAATGATCCGGCAGCCATTATCGCGTCTTCTGTTGCCGCCTTGCGGGCAAAGGTTGAGGAACTGGGTGCGGAGCGCGTAGCGGCCTTCTATGTCGAACCCATTCAAGGCTCCGGCGGTGTGCTCGTGCCGCCAGATGGTTGGCTGAAAGCCATGAAGGATGTCTGTTCTGAGCTGGACATTCTGTTTGTCGCCGATGAAGTCATCACCGGCTTTGGCCGCACCGGCCCGTTGTTTGCCTGCGCAGACGACGGCGTCGTGCCCGATCTGATGACCACCGCCAAGGGCCTCACCTCTGGCTACGTGCCAATGGGTGCAGTGTTCCTGTCCGATAAAATCTACAACACCATTGCCGATGGTGCCGGATCGACAGCGATTGGCCACGGCTATACCTATTCTGCCCATCCGGTCAGTGCCGCCGTTGGTTTGGCTGTTTTGAAGCTCTACGAGGACGGCTTGCTGGAAAACGGTCGCAAAATGGGTGCGCGCCTGATTGCCGGCTTGGAAAGCCTGAAGGACCATCCACTGGTGGGCGATGTGCGCGGTCGCGGCATGTTGGCCGCCATTGAAATGGTGGTGGACAAGGACAAAAAGACACCGCTGCCTGCCGCTGCGGCCCCCGCAACCCGGGTGTTTGAACGCGCATGGGACAATGGCCTCGTCATCCGCGCCTTTGCCAATGGCATTCTGGGCTATGCGCCACCGCTGTGCTGCACGGAAAGCGAAATCGACGCCATCGTCGAGCGCACCAAAAAGACGTTGGATCAAACGCTGGCCGACCCGGACGTTCGCTCCGCCATGGCATGAGACAGCAGCGGGTCGGGCGAAATACTGCCGAACGATCAGATTCAGAATTTTCTGCCGTCTAAAGATCGGCATTCGGGAAGAAACAGCCCGTAGCTCCTGTAATACTTCTGATGTTCCCTGGTAGAAAATGCCAGGGCACATTCAAGATAAGAACAAAAGCCAGATAAAAACAAAAGCAAGCGAGGAAGCCAAGGGATCATGAATGACAGGTGCGGCATTTGCCGGGCCTGATGCATGAAGATGTGCAAGCCAGAGGATGCAATGATGGCAAAGGCCTTTGCGGATTTCAAATATCTCACCTTCGACGTGGTTGGCACGCTCATTGATTTTGAGAGCGGCATTACCCATTGCCTCGCTGAGATTGCCGCTGAGACCGGTGTGGCGGTGGATGGGGAACACGCACTGTCGCTCTATCGTGCGGCCCGCTATGACGATGAAGCCTTGCTTTTTCCTGACGATCTTGCGCGGGTCTACCTGAAGATCGCCGCGGCCCTCGGCCTGCCGGCAGAGGCGGCCTTTGGCGAGCGCCTGCGCGGCTCCGTCACCGACTGGAAGCCATTTGCCGATAGTGTTGCGGCGCTGGCGCGGCTGAAAACCCGTTACCGGCTGATTGCCATGACCAATGCACAGCGCTGGGCCTTTGCCTATTTCGATGAGGCTTTGGGCGAGCCTTTTCATACGGCCTTCACCACCGACGACACCGGCACGGAAAAGCCCGATCCAGCGTTTTTCGAAACAGTTTTCGCTTTCGTGGAATCGGAAGGCAACAGCCGGGCGGATATTCTGCATGTGGCGCAAAGCCAGTATCACGACATCGGCATTTCACGGCAGCTTGGCTTGACCAATTGTTGGATCGAGCGGCGCCATGCTCAAAAAGGCTATGGCGGCACGATCGAGCCTGAAGCCTTTGTGAAACCCGATTTTCACTTCACCTCCATGGCCGCTCTTGCTGACGCTGTCGAGCAGGACCGCGCGGCCTGAAGGCAATACGTAATGACGTGCCACTCGAATGTGTCAGGGAAAAGAGAAACCGGTTCTCCCTGACACAGGAAAACAAAAAAGCACGCAACACAGTCAACAACAATAAGGGGAATGTCATGACAGACAAGCAGACAACAAACTGGACTGGCGCTGACGATGCCATGGTGGAAAATGCCATTCGCCGTGGTGCCACCCGCCGCGAACTGATGCAGATGATGCTGGCTGGTGGCGTTGCCCTCACCGCCGCTGGCTCCATCATGGGGCGCGCCTCAAGCGCGCTCGCCGCAACGCCGGTCAAGGGAGGTTCGTTGAAGGCCGCCGGCTATTCTGCGTCCAATGCCGATACGCTGGATCCGGCCAAGGCCTCGCTCTCCACCGACTATGTGCGCTGCTGCGCGCTTTATAACCGCCTGACCATTCTCGACAAATCCGGCGCTCCGCAGATGGAGCTGGCAGAATCGGTTGACAGCAAGGACGCTCAGGTCTGGACGATCAAGCTGAAAAGCGGCGTGACCTTCCACGACGGCAAGACGCTGACCGCAGACGACGTGGTCTATTCGCTGAAGCGCCATCTCGATCCGGCCACTGGCTCCAAGGTTGCCAAGATCGCCGCCCAGATGACCGGCATCAAGGCCATCGATAAGCAGACCGTAGAAATCTCCCTGGCCCATGCCAATGCCGACATGCCGTCCATTCTCGCCATCCACCAGTTCATGATCGTTGCCGATGGCACCACGAATTTTTCCAAGGGCAATGGCACCGGTGCCTTCGTTCTCGAAAAATTCGAGCCCGGCGTCCGCTCGATCATGAAGCGCAATGGCAATTACTGGAAAGCTGGCGGACCGAATGTCGACAGTTTCGAATTCTTCGCCATCAGCGAGGACAATGCCCGCGTCAACGCGCTGCTGTCGGGTGATATCCAGCTGGCCGCCTCCATCAATCCGCGCTCCATGCGTCTGGTCGATACCCAGGACGGTTTCGTGCTGTCGAAGACGACGTCGGGCAATTACACCAATCTCAACATGCGCATGGATATGGCGCCGGGCAACAAGAAAGACTTCATCGATGGCATGAAGCTGATCGTTAACCGGGAGCAGATCATCAAATCGGCAATGCGCGGCCTTGGTGAAATCGGCAATGACCAGCCGCTATCGTCTGCCAGCTTCTATCACAATGCTGATCTGAAGCCGAAGGCCTTCGATCCCGACAAGGCTAAATTCCACTTCCAGAAGGCGGGCGTGCTTGGCCAGTCCATCCCGGTCATCGCGTCGGAAGCTGCCAGCTCCTCTATCGACATGGCAATGATCATCCAGGCATCGGCGGCCGAAATCGGCATGAAGCTCGATGTTCAGCGCGTGCCCTCCGATGGTTACTGGGACAAATACTGGCTGAAAGCACCGGTCCATTTCGGCAATATCAACCCACGCCCGACCCCCGATATCCTGTTCTCGCTGCTTTATTCCTCCGATGCTCCGTGGAACGAAAGCCAGTATAAGTCGCCGAAATTCGACAAGATGCTGCTCGAAGCGCGTGGCCTTCTCGATCAGGCCAAGCGCAAGGAAATCTACGGCGAAATGCAGGTGATGATCGCAGAGGAAGCGGGCACGGTCATTCCAGCCTATCTTTCCAATGTCGATGCCATCACCGCCAAGCTAAAAGGGCTTGAACCCAGCCCGCTGGGTGGCATGATGGGCTATGCCTTCGCCGAATATGTCTGGCTGGAAGCCTGATACCAATTCGGCAGACCCTCTACGAGCGGGCCTTGGCAAATGGCTTTGGATCGATGCGTGCTTTATCCGGCGCATCGCGGCAAAACCGTTTGCCAGCCTGGCAGCATATTATGACGGTCAGCCGCATTCCGATCACCCGAGTACCCGAGTACCCGAGTACCCGAGTAATCGCCGAAGGTTGATAGCCCTAACCAAGCTGGAGCATGTGCGTGAACGCCCGAGCCTTTTCCCTTGTCGTCAACAGGCTGATGATCGCCCTGATCACATTGATCATCGTGTCGCTGGCCGTTTTCATGGCGACTGCGCTGTTGCCAGGCGATACGGCAACCATGTTGCTCGGTCAGGCCGCGACGCCTGAAGCCGTCGAAGGCCTGCGCCAGGCCATGCATCTCAACGATCCCGCAATCCTGCGTTTTCTGCGTTGGGCAACGGGCTTGTTGCAAGGCGATCTCGGCACGTCCTACGCCAATAACATGCCGATTGCCGAGCTGATTTCCGGCCGTCTGGTCAATTCCATGAAGCTTGCAGGCATCACCGCCCTCCTGGCTGTTCCCATTGCGCTGACGCTGGGCATTACATCGGCCATGCTGCGCGGCTCCCTCTATGATCGCTGCGTCACCGTGGTGACCATTGGGGTGATTTCCGTGCCGGAATTCATGATTGCCACCTCCGCCGTTCTGCTGTTTGCGGTCTATCTGAAATGGCTGCCGGCGCTGTCTTTTGCCAATGAGGTTCATAGTTTTGCTGGTCTGGTGCGGGTCTATGCCATGCCCGTCATCACCCTGACCTTCGGCGTTTCGGCCCAGATGATCCGCATGACCCGGGCAGCGGTGATCGAAACCCTCGATACGCCCTATGTGGAAATGGCGTTGCTGAAAGGTGCATCGCGCCGCCGCATCGTGCTGCGCCATGCGCTGCCCAATGCGCTGGGGCCAATCGTCAATGCCATGGCGCTGTCGCTGTCCTATCTGATTGGCGGGGTCATTATCGTCGAGACGATCTTCAACTATCCCGGTATTGCCAAGCTGATGGTCGATGCCGTCGCCACCCGTGACCTGCCGCTGATCCAGAGCTGCGCGATGATTTTCTGCGTCGGCTATCTCGTGTTGATCACCATTGCCGATATCGTTTCCATTCTCTCCAATCCGAGGCTGCGATGACTATGACGCCACTAAACGGGACGCCATCGAACGCGACGCCATCGAACGCGACGCCATCGAACGCGACGCCATCAACAGCACCAATCGCTCGCAGACGCCGGTCATTCGGCTATCGCATCAATGCCGTTGGCATTGCCGGGCTGACCGTCATCAGCGCCTGGGCGCTGGTAGCGGTATTCGCACCTTTGCTCATTCCGCATCCGGTCGGTGAGATCGTTGATTTCGACTATTTCGGGCCGATGAGCAACACGCTCTGGCTGGGCTCCGACTATCTCGGTCGGGACATGCTGTCGCGTATCATCATGGGTGCGCGCTACACGGTCGGCATTTCGCTGGCCGCCGTTACCATTGCCTGCTTTTCCGGCGTCGTGCTCGGCATGATCGCCGCCGTCGCCGGTGGCTGGATCGATACCGTGCTCAGCCGTTTTCTCGATGCGATGAACTCCATTCCCAGCAAGCTTTTCGGCCTCGTCGTGGTCGCCGCCGTCGGGTCGTCGATCCCGGTTCTGGTCATGACCCTGTCGGTGATCTACACGCCCGGCGCCTATCGCTTTGCCCGCGCCCTTGCCGTCAATATCAATGCCATGGATTTCATCAGCGTCGCACGCATCCGGGGCGAGACTATTTTCTACATTATCCGCTCTGAAATCCTGCCGAATATTACCGGACCGGTGCTGGCGGATTTTGGTCTGCGCTTTGTCTTCATCGTGTTGCTGCTTTCAGGGCTTTCCTTCCTGGGCCTCGGCGTCCAGCCGCCCAATGCGGATTGGGGCGCGCTGGTGCGTGAAAATATCGGCGGCCTGCCCTTTGCGGCACCGGCGGTGATTTTCCCGTCACTGGCCATTGCCAGCCTGACGATCAGCGTCAACATGCTGATCGATAATCTTCCCCGCAAGATCCGCGACAGGAGCGCATGATGGCAAACCTCGTGGAAATCCGCGACCTGAAGGTCCAGGCCACCACCGATTCCGGCCGCAAGGTCGAGATCATCAAGGGCATCAGCCTGGACATACCGGAGGGCGAAATCGTTGCCTTGATCGGCGAAAGTGGCTCTGGAAAAACCACCATCGCCCTGACGTTGATGGGCCATACCCGCCCCGGATGCCGAATAACCGGCGGCTCGATCAATGTTGCGGGCAAGGATATGGCCGCACTTTCCGAGCGTGATCGCGCCGGTATTCGCGGCACCGATGTCGCTTATGTGCCCCAATCGGCGGCGGCGGCCTTCAATCCGGCCATCCGGATCATGGATCAGGTGATCGAGGTCACCCGCATTCACGACCTGATGTCAAAGGAGGAAGCCCGCACCCGCGCCGTGGCGCTGTTTCGGGCGCTGTCGCTGCCCAATCCGGAAACCATTGGCTCACGCTATCCGCATCAGGTCTCCGGCGGTCAATTGCAGCGCCTCTCAGCAGCCATGGCCCTGATCGGCGGCCCAAAACTGGTGATTTTCGACGAGCCGACCACCGCCCTTGATGTGACGACCCAGATCGAAGTGCTGCGGGCCTTCAAATCGGTGATGCGCAAGGACGGTATTTCCGGGGTCTATGTCTCCCATGATCTTGCCGTCGTTGCCCAGATTGCCGATCGTATTATCGTGCTCAAGGGCGGAGAAGTGCAGGAAAGTGGCAAGACTACCGATTTGCTGGCGCATGCCCAACATCCCTATACCCGCGAACTTCTGTCTGCCTTTGAACCGAAGCCCCGCACAACACCGCTTGCCGAAGACAAGAGCCTCAAGCCCCTGCTGGAAATCGAAAACCTGATTGCTGGCTATGGCGACCTGCAACCGGATGGCCTGCCTCTCGTTCAGGCCGTGCAGTCGGTCAACCTGACGGTGCGCAATGGCCGCAACCTCGGCATTATCGGCGAATCCGGCTGCGGTAAATCCACCCTGGCGCGCAGCATTGCCGGTCTCCTGCCATTGGCGGCAGGGCATATCATTTTCAATGGCCGCGAACTGGGCCGCCATGCCCGCGACCGCACCCGCACCCAGTTGCGCGAAATGCAGATCGTCTTCCAATCCGCCGACACGGCGCTGAACCCGGCGAAATCCATCGAGGAAATTCTTGGTCGCCCGCTGACCTTTTATCATGGCATGAAGGGCAAGGCACGCGATGCCCGCATCAATCAATTGCTCGACATGGTGCATCTGCCGCAATCGCTGCGCAATCGCCGCCCCTCGGAACTATCAGGCGGCCAGAAACAGCGGGTCAATTTCGCCCGTGCACTGGCGGCGGAACCGAAGCTTATCCTGTGCGACGAAATTACCTCGGCGCTCGACACCGTGGTCGCTGCCGCCGTCATCGAACTTTTGAAGGAACTGCAGCGCGAACTCGGCCTGTCCTACATTTTCATCAGCCACGATTTATCGGTGGTGGAAGCGATCTGCGACGAGATCGTGGTGATGTATGCGGGCAAGAAGGTCGAACAAATCTCGCCCCAACAGCTTGCCGCCCCGCAGCATCCCTATTCCAAACTGCTGTTTTCCTCGGTTCCAAAACTCGACCCGACCTGGCTCGATACGCTGCAACAGGACCCGGAACTGGTGAGAACCTACCGCATCAATCCATGACACCCGGATTTCCAGGGTTTAGTCCCTGCCAACCGTGTGCTGGGTCAATGTGCTGCTGGCGTCGCCAACAATTTCGACATGGCGATAGGCCGCTTCGGCAGCGGCGGTCTTTTCACCGCGCAGGATGGCATTGACGATGGCCTCATGCTCCTGGAACGACAGTGACAAGCGACCCGTCAAGCGAAACTGGGCGCGGCGAAACGGTGCCAACCGCGACCGGGTCTGCGTCACCAATTCCAGAATATGCTGGTTATGGGCACCCTGATAGATCCGGTTGTGAAACTCAATATTATATGCGGAATAATCCTCGGTCTGCCCGGCCTGCACGATGCGGATCGATGAGCGGTGCATCCGCTCCAGCGCCCGGCGCTCCTCCAGCGTCATGCGCTCCGCCGCAAGCCTGGCGCAAACAGCCTCAAGCTCCGCCATGGCTTCGAACATCGAGGTCAGGAACTGGCCGGTGACGTTGGTGACAACAGCGCTCTTGTTCGGCTTGCGCTCCACCAATCCCATGGCGCACAATTGCCGCAGCGCCTCGCGCACCGGCGTGCGCGACACCTCAAAACGGGTGGCAAGCGATCCTTCATCCAGTTTATCATCCGGCTTCAAGTCACCGACGATAATCAGGTCGGCAATGGCGCGCACCAACTGTTCGACCGTATTGCCGGCACGAACAAGTTCGCGCACCCTCGGCTGATTCATTGAGATTTCCCAGTTTATGATCGTCTGTATGCAGTTTTAAAAATCACTTGTTTTGGCACGTTAACCCACTGCCCTACTGATATCAAAGCACGATTTTCATAAAAATACACAACTTTCCTGCGAGATCAGGAATTTTTCCCCGAAGGATTTAGCAAATTTAATAGTCGCGCTCAAAAAATATTCATCTGAATTTTAAAAGTGCATACAGATGCACTAATATCAACGAAAGACCGCCAGGAAACTCCTTTCAAGCGAGCCTTTCAGATCTGGCATGGTGATTGCATACACTTTCTCAAATCATCCGCACCGGACGAGAGCCGGATCAAACAGGGGAACCCACCGATGACCAGATCGCCTTCCTTTACCCGCCGCCATTTCCTGCAAACCTCCGCTCTGGGTGCCGCAGCCGCCATCGCTGCTCCCGGCATGCTGCGTTCCGCGCAGGCTGCCGATCTCACCGTCGGCTTCATCTATGTCGGACCGAAGGATGATTACGGCTATAACCAGGCCCATGCCGAGGGCGCTGCCGTGGTCAAGGCCTTGTCCGGCGTGACAGTGGTCGAGGAAGAAAATGTGCCTGAGACCGTCGATGTCCAGAAGACGATGGAATCGATGATCAATCTGGATGGCGCCAGCCTGCTGTTTCCGACCTCTTTCGGCTATTTCGACCCCCATATGCTGGCGGTCGCGCAGAAATATCCTGACGTGCAGTTTCGCCATTGCGGCGGTCTCTGGCAGAAGGGCAAGAACCCCGACAATACCGGCTCCTATTTCGGCTACATCTTCCAGGGCCAATATCTGAACGGTATTGCCGCCGCCTATGCGACCAAGTCCAAGAAGATCGGCTTCGTCGCCGCCAAGCCCATTCCGCAGGTGGTGCAGAATATCAATGCCTTCCTGCTCGGCGCCCGCTCCGTCGATCCCTCCATCACCTGCCAGGTGATTTTCACCGGTGAATGGTCGCTGGCCGTCAAGGAGGCAGAAGCGACCAATGCGCTGGTCGACCAGGGCGTTGATGTCATTACCTGCCATGTCGATAGCCCGAAGGTCGTGGTGCAGACCGCCGCTGGCCGTGGCGCTTTCGTCTGCGGCTACCATGCCAACCAAAGCCCGCTGGCGCCTGAAAAATATCTGACCGGCGCAGAATGGGCCTGGGGCAATGTCTATACCGATTTCGTCAAGAAGGCGCAGGCTGGCGAAAAGCTCGGCAATTTCGTGCGTGGCGGGTTGAAGGACGGGTTCGTCAAGATGAGCCCGCTTGGCCCCGGCGTCTCCGCTGAGGCCCGCACCAAGTTTGAGGCGACGCTTGCCACCATGAAGGCAGGCGGTTTCTCCGTCTTCAAGGGCGGACAGAAGGACAACAAGGGCAATGTCGTTATACCCTCGGGCAAGGACTATGCCGAAGATGCCATAGAGCTGGAAAGCATGAACTATCTGGTCGAAGGCGTCATGGGGTCGATGGGCTGAACCAATGGAGGCGCGGGCCATGACCACGACACCTGAAAGCCGGACACCCCTGCCGCATGGCTTGCAGCCCAAGTCTGCGGGACGTCACGCGCTGCGCCCTTTCGTGGAATGGCTGGCCCGCCGCACTGAGCCGGTGGCCATCACGCTGCTGGCCGTGCTGATCGGGCTTGGCCTGTTCAGCCTGTTCATCACCGCTATCGGCAAATCGCCGCTGCAACTGTTCCAGCTGATGTTTGCGGGCGGCTTCGGCTCGTGGTTTTCGCTGCAAAACGCCCTTAGCCGGGCAGCCCCGCTGCTATTGACTGCACTCTGCGTGGCACTTCCGGCCCGCCTCGGCCTGACAATCATTGGCGCAGAGGGCGCGCTGGTGCTGGGCGGCCTGGCGGCAGCGGCCATCGCCGTTCCGCTAGCGCCGGGCTTCAATCCGCCTCTCCTCTGGCTGGTCATGGGCGTGTGCGCCATGCTGGCAGGCGGTGTGTGGATCGGTTTTGCCGGAGCGTTGAAACATTATCGCGGCGTCAATGAAACCATATCCTCGCTGCTGCTGGCCTATATCGCCATCGCACTGATGAACCATCTGATCGAAGGGCCGCTGCGCGATCCAGCCAGCCTTAACAAGCCATCGACCCTGCCTTTGCCCGCCGCCGACATGATCGGCAAGATCCCTGGCATGGACGTGCATTGGGGATTGGCGGTCGGCGTCATCGCCTGCATCCTCTCCTATATCGTTATCGAGTGGACCAGCATCGGGTTTGCAGCACGGATCGCTGGCGGCAATATGCGCGCGGCCCAGATCCAGGGCTTGCCGGTTGGGCGGTTGATCGTCGGCTTTACCGCGCTAGCCGGTGGTTTTGCGGGTCTTGCCGGGATGATCGAGGTGGCCGCCGTGCAGGGCAGCGCCAATGGCGCGCTGGTGGCAGGCTATGGCTATACCGGCATTCTCGTCGCCTTCCTTGCCCGGCAAAATCCGCTGGCGATCATTCCCGTCGCGATTTTTCTTGGCGGCATCACCGCATCCGGCGGCTTGATCCAGCGCCGCATGGGCATGCCGGATGCCACCGTCCTGGTGCTTCAAGGTACGCTGTTCGTGGTCATCCTGTTTTGCGAAACGCTGTATGGCCGGTTCCGCATCTTTAATCCGGACCTCTGGAAGCAACAAGCCACAGAAAAAGGAGAGACGTGATGGACGATAGCGCACTTGGCCTCTGGGGCGTGCCGCTGGCGATAGTGGCGGGCGCCATCCGTGTCTCCACCCCCTTCATCTTCGTCAGTCTCGGCGAAACCCTGACGGAGCGGTCGGGCCGTATCAATCTCGGCCTTGAAGGCACATTGGTGTTTGGCGCCATGGCCGCCTATGCCGTAGCGGTCATGACCGGTTCGCCCTGGGCTGGCGTCGCTGCGGCCATGGTGGCCGGATCGCTGTTTGGCCTGCTGCATGGCTTTATCTGCAAGTTTCCGAAGGTCAACGACATCGCCATCGGCATTGCGATGATGCAGTTCGGGTTGGGTCTCGCTTTCTTCTTCGGCAAACCCTTCATCCAGCCGGTCGCCCCGAAACTGCCGGTGATTTCCCTCGGCTTTTGGTCACACCTGCCACAGATCCAGGCGGCTTTGACCATCAACATCCTGTTCGTCATCGGCCTTGTGCTGGCGCTGGCGCTCTGGTGGGCGCTGAAGAATACCCGGATCGGTCTGATCCTGCGGGTCGTCGGCGACAGTTCGGATGCGGCGCGTGCCATGGGCATCAACCCGGACACCGTACGCCTGCTGGCAACCATGGCAGGCGGGGCGCTGGCGGCGGTGGGCGGCGCCTATCTGTCGCTGTTTTATCCCGGCTCCTGGAACGAACGGATTTCGTCGGGCCAAGGCTTGATGGCGGTGGCGCTGGTGATTTTCGCGCGTTGGAACCCGCTCGGCTGCGTGCTGGCGTCCTTGCTGTTCGGCGGGGCTGGCGCGCTCGGCCCGGCGTTGCAATCGGTGGGCGTCGGCGAGGGCTATTATCTGTTTTACGCCGCACCCTATGTGCTGACCCTGATCATTCTCATCATCACATCGTCACCGACACGGGCGCTGTCCGGGGCACCGGCGGCGCTTTCCTTGACGAAATAAAGCACAGGAGGTTCCCATGAACGGATTGGGCGGATTGAACAAATCGGAACACGGCGTCGGCATCGGCCTCGTACAATTACAGCTCCCCGTCACCGTCACGCCGCAAGATCTGGCCCGCCAGACCCAGGTGATTGTCGATCTGGTCGCCAAAGCCCGGCGCAACCAGCCAGGCATGGATCTTGTGGTGTTTCCCGAATATGCCCTGCACGGCCTGTCGATGGACATCAACCCCGAGATCATGTGCCGGATGGATGGGCCGGAAGTGGCCGCCTTCAAGGCCGCCTGCAAACAGAATCGCATCTGGGGCTGTTTCTCGATCATGGAATATAATCCCGGCGGCATGCCCTATAATTCCGGCATTATCATTGACGATACCGGCGCGCTGAAGCTCTATTACCGCAAGATGCATCCCTGGGTGCCAGTCGAGCCATGGGAGCCGGGTGATCTCGGCATTCCCGTCATCGACGGGCCAAAGGGCGCCAAGCTGGCGCTGATCATCTGCCATGATGGCATGTTCCCGGAAATGGCGAGGGAATGCGCCTATAAGGGCGCCGAAATCATGATCCGCACGGCGGGCTATACTGCACCGATCCGCGACTCCTGGCGCTTCACCAACCAGTCCAACGCCTTCTGCAATCTGATGGTCACAGCCAATGTCTGCATGTGCGGTTCGGACGGCACATTCGACAGCATGGGTGAAGGGATGATCTGCAATTTCGACGGCTCAATCATTGCCCATGGCACATCAGGCCGCGTCAACGAGATCATCACCGCCGAGGTCCGGCCCGATCTGGTGCGCGAGGCGCGCCTCGGCTGGGGCGTGGAAAACAACATCTACCAGCTCGGCCATCGTGGCTATGTCGCGGTTGCCGGTGGGGCGCAGGACGCGCCCTATACCTACATGCACGATCTGGCAGCAGGCCGCTATCGTTTGCCCTGGGAAGACCAGGTGAAGATCACCGACGGCACAGCCTGCGGCTTTGAAAAACCCACTCGCCTCTACGGCAACCCGGCCAAATCCGCCGCCGAATAGGAGCCATCATCGATATGTCCACAGAGACAAAACTTCACACGCTCGCTGCCGATCCCTATCCCTGGCCCTATAATGGCGATTGGCGGCCTGATAACACCGCGCTCATCATCATCGACATGCAGACCGATTTCTGCGGCCCCGGCGGTTATGTCGATCACATGGGCTATGATCTGTCGCTGGTGCGCGCACCAATTGAGCCGATCAAAGCGGTTCTGGCTGCCATGCGCGCCAAAGGCTACCACATCATCCACACACGCGAAGGCCATCGCCCTGACCTCGCCGACCTGCCCGCCAACAAGCGCTGGCGCTCGCAGCGGATCAAGTCCGGGATCGGCGATCCAGGCCCCTGCGGTCGCATTCTGGTGCGCGGCGAGCCGGGCTGGAACATTATCGAGGAACTGGCTCCGCTGGATGGCGAGACCATTATCGACAAGCCCGGCAAGGGCTCTTTCTGCGCCACGGATCTTGAACTGATCCTCAACCAGAAGCGCATCCAGAATATCATCCTGACCGGCATCACCACCGATGTCTGCGTGCACACCACCATGCGCGAGGCCAATGACCGGGGCTTTGAATGCCTGCTGCTGGAAGATTGCTGCGGCGCGACTGATTACGGCAATCACCTCGCGGCCATCAAGATGGTGAAAATGCAGGGCGGCGTGTTCGGCGCGGTCTCCAATTCGAAAGACCTGATCGAGGCCCTGCCGTGACCACATGTTTCCGCGCCTCGGTTTACCGCGTTGCCGCCTCAGCCCCGGATGACATATCCGGCGTCGAAGCGCTGATTGCCAGCGGCCTCGATCCGCACAGCATCGTCGCGGTGCTGGGCAAGACCGAGGGTAATGGCTGCGTCAACGATTTCACCCGTGGCTTTGCGACAGCCACATTCGAACAGCTGTTTGCCCGCCTTGGTGTGACAGGCGTTTCCATCGTCATGTCCGGCGGCACCGAAGGGGCGCTGTCGCCCCATTGGACGATTTTTGCCCGTGAACGGGTGGAGGCAGCGCCCAACCGCTCACTCGCCATCGGCGTTGCCCGCACCGCCTCGCTCCTGCCGGAACATCTGGGCCGCAAGGAACAGGTGGATCTGGTCGCCCAGGGCGTGCGTGCCGCAATAGTTGATGCCGGGATAGACAATCCGGCGGACGTGCATTTCGTGCAGATCAAATGCCCGCTGCTGACCTCGGCGCGGGTGGCGCAAGCGCAGGCGCGTGGCAAACGCACGGTTATTGCCGAGACGCTGAAATCCATGGGTTATTCACGTGGCGCCTCGGCGCTTGGCGTCGCCGTGGCGCTGGGCGAGCTTGACATGGACGATATCAAGGACACCGACATCTGCCGCACGCTCGACCTTTATTCTGCACGTGCCTCCACCTCGGCGGGCGTGGAATTGACCGATCACGAAATCATCGTTCTCGGCATGAGCGATCACTGGAGCGGGCCATTTGCCATGACCCATACGGTGATGTTCGACGCCATGGATGCGCCGAGCGTGCGGGCCGCCTGGTCCGACATGCCGCTTGGAAAACTGAGTGCCGTGCTGGCCAAGGCCGAACCCGATCCGCGTGGAACAGTGCGGGGCAAGCGCCACACCATGCTTGAGGATAGCGACATTTCCGGCACCCGCCACGCCCGCGCCTTTGTCGGCGGCGTGCTGGCTGGCGTGTTTGGGGAAACGGACCTGTATGTGTCTGGTGGAGCCGAACATCAGGGACCGCCCGGCGGCGGGCCGGTGGCAATTATTGTCGAGCGGGAGGACGTGATATGAAGCCCAGCGCAAGCGCCATCAGCATCGAGACCGCCGCCATGACCATGCGGTTCGGCAGCTTCACCGCCCTGGATGCCGTCTCCATCAAGGTGCAGGCCGGTTCGTTTCACGCCTTGCTAGGCGAAAACGGCGCGGGCAAATCAACCCTGGTCAAATGCATCATGGGCTTTTACCGCCAGACCTCGGGCCAATTGCTGGTCGAGGACCGGGAGGTGGAGATCGCCTCGCCCCGCGATGCGGCAGCCCTGGGACTTGGCATGGTCTACCAGCATTTCACACTGGTGCCATCGCTGACCGGCGCGGAAAACCTGGTCATCAGCCGCAATGCCGTGCCTGCGATGATCAACTGGCGGCGAGAGCGCCAGGCGCTCAAAGATTTCATGGCGACCATGCCCTTCCAGATCCCACTGGAGCGCCCGGTGCGGGAATTGTCGGCGGGTGAAAAGCAGAAGCTGGAAATCATCAAACAGCTCTATCTCGGACGCCGGTTCCTGATCCTTGACGAGCCGACATCGGTGCTGACGCCCGCCGAGGCCGACGACATGCTGGGTCTGGTCCGGGGCATGACCGAGCGTGGTGCGCTGACCGTGCTGATGATTTCCCACAAATTCCATGAGGTGCGCAAATTCGCGGATGCGGTGTCTGTGCTGCGGCGGGGCAAGCTGGTCGGCTCAGGCCGCACAGCCGACCTGACGACGCAGGACATGGCGGCCATGATGATCGGCGATGTCAAACTGGCAGAACTCGACAGCCGCTTGCCGGTCGCAGACGCCAGCCCCTCCATCCTGGCGATCCGGGGGATGAAAACCCGTGACCGCAGCGGCTTGAAAAGCATCGAGGTTGATGATCTCAACGTCAGAGCTGGCGAAATCGTCGGGATTGCCGGCATTTCCGGCAATGGCCAAAAGGAATTGGCCGAAGTGCTGGCCGGGCAACGACCCGCTGAGGCGGGCGACATCACCGTCAAGGACCGGCCCTATACGACCACCCGTCAGGAAACGCGGGCCGCCAATGTTCGCTTTATCCCGGAAGAACCGCTGCTGAATGCCTGTGCGCCCAGAATGTCGGTGGCTGAGAACCTGAGTTTTCGCGATTTTGATGTGGATGCCAGGGGAAAGACCCGGTTCTGGCTGAATGCCAAGGCGATGCGCGAGACAGCCGGGCGGTTGATTGCCGATTTCAAGGTCAAGACCGCCTCTCCAGCCTCGCCGATTGCCTCGCTGTCGGGTGGCAATGTGCAGCGCGCCGTGCTGGCGCGAGAGCTGACCGGCGATGTCGATCTGCTGGTTGTCTCCAACCCATGTTTTGGTCTGGATTTCTCCGCCGTCGCTGAAATCCGCGCCCGGATCATGAAGGCGCGCAACAATGGCAGTGCCGTGCTGCTGTTTTCCGAGGATCTGGACGAGTTGATGGAAATGTCTGACCGCATTGTCGTGATGTCGGATGGCAGGCTGGTGTACGAGACCCCGGCGCGCGGCGCCGACATTGCCGTGATCGGCGCCCATATGGCAGGACATGCATGATGGTGGATATCAAGGCCCAACCCTTTGCCTTCCCGTTGAAACTGGACCAGGCGGCGCTTGTCATCATCGACATGCAGCGCGATTTCACCGAACCGGGCGGCTTTGGCGAGACGCTTGGCAATGATGTCAGCCTCGTCAGCGCCATCGTGCCGGATGTCAAACACCTGCTGGAGGCGGCCCGCGCCCACGGCCTTACCGTAATCCACACGATGGAATGCCACAGGCCCGATCTCTCCGACCTACCGGATGCCAAGCGCAATCGCGGCAATCCCACTCTGCGGATAGGTGATGAGGGACCGATGGGCCGCATCCTGATTGCAGGAGAATACGGCACCGGAATTCTGCCAGAACTTGCGCCTGTTGACGGTGAGTTGGTGATCGAAAAGCCCGGCAAGGGTGCGTTCTATGCAACCAGTCTCGGCGAAGAGCTTACAGCGCGCGGCATTACCCAGCTGATCTTTGCCGGTGTCACCACCGAGGTCTGCGTGCAGACCACGATGCGCGAAGCCAATGACCGGGGCTATGACTGCCTGCTGATTGAAGAAGCCACCGCCAGCTATTTCCCGGCCTTCAAACAATCAACCCTGGAGATGATCCGCGCCCAAGGCGGCATTGTCGGCTGGACTGCCCATCTCGACCCCTTTCTGGAGGCGCTTGCCCATGGCTGAAACGACCCGTGACAATATGCTGGCCGGGGGCTGGAAAAGCCTGCCCTATGAGCCCTTCCGCGAGGGTGTGACCATTCACTGGATACGCCGCGTTGAGGGCGACCAGCCCGGCGTCGCCCTTCTGGCCTATCAGGCCGGAGCCTCGGTTCCCCGCCACCGCCACGAAGGGCTGGAAACCATTCTGGTGCTGGAAGGCAGTCAGTCGGACGAGACCGGCACCTATGGCGCCGGCTCCTATATCGTCAATGCGGCAGGCACTGAACATTCTGTGTGGAGCATTGATGGCTGCACCGTCCTGATCCAATGGGATCGCCCCGTAACACTATTGGAAAATTGATCCATGGCATTTTCTCAAGCTTTTGATATTGCATCGCTTCACGCCGCCTATGCCTCTGGCTGGACGCTACAGGCAATGATCGAAGAGGTATTTTCGCGCATCGCCACCATCAATGATCCCGGCATTTTCCTTAAGCTTTCCGACAAGGCGGAGCTGCTGGATCAGGCGCAGGCGCTCGGCGCTTTTTCACCGGAGACAAAGCCGCTCTGGGGCATTCCTTTTGCCGTCAAGGACAATATCGATGCCGCGGGCCTGCCGACCACCGCCGCCTGCCCGGACTATGCCTATACGCCCGAAACCGATGCGACTGTGGTGCGCCTGTTGAAAGACGCGGGCGCCCTGGTGATCGGCAAGACCAATCTCGACCAGTTCGCCACCGGCCTGGTCGGCGTGCGCACGCCGCATGCCATTCCCCGCAACGCAATCGACCCCAAACTGGTGCCGGGCGGCTCCAGTTCCGGTTCGGCGGTGGCGACGGCGCAGGGCATTGTCAGCTTCGCGCTCGGCACCGATACCGCAGGCTCTGGCCGCATTCCGGCGGGTTTGAACAATATTGTCGGGTTGAAGCCCTCGGTCGGGGCGCTGTCTGCCACTGGCGTCATCCCCGCCTGCCGCACCCTCGATTGCGTATCGATCTTCGCGCTGACGGTGGAAGATGCTCATAAGGTCTTCACCGTCGCCGCGAAACCCGACGCAACGGACGCTTATTCCCGCTCCATGCCGACCGGCCATGCGTTGGCCTCCGCACCAGTCCTGCGCATTGGCGTTCCCGCCAAGGCCGACCGCGAATTCTTCGGCGATAGCCTTATGGACGCGAGTTTCGATAATGCGCTGACAGAATTATCGGCCATGGGTCACACGCTTGTAGACCTGCCGTTTTCCGGCTTCTTTGAGGTTGCAAACCTGCTTTATGAAGGCGCCTGGGTGGCCGAGCGCTATGCGGCAGTCAAAGAATTTTTCGATGCAAAGCCCGAAAGCTTCCATCCGGTCACGCACAAGATCTACAGCGCCGCCAAAACCCTGACTGCCGCCGATGCGTTTTCCGGCATGTACCGGCTGCAAGCGCTGAAGCAGCAGTTGACGCCGGTGATCGCCTCCGTCGATGTGATCTGCGTGCCGACAGCCCCAACCCATTACACACTGGCCGATCTGCAAGAAGAGCCAATCAAGGCCAATTCACGCCTCGGCACCTATACCAATTTCGTCAATCTTCTGGACATGTGCGGCATTGCCGTGCCGACCGGCACACGCGGCGATGGACTGCCATCCAGCGTCACGCTGCTGGCACCCTTCGGGGCCGATGGCCTGACCGCAGCGCTGGGTTCTGCCTTGCACAACCGCCTTTGCACCACCGTCGGCGCCACCGGATGGCCGCTGCCGCAAGCACTTAAAATGCCCGTAGAAAAGGCCGAGGGTTTGATCCCTGTCATCGTCGTCGGCGCACATCTGTCCGGCATGCCGCTCAATCACCAACTGACCAGCCTCAACGCCAGGTTCCTACGGGCTGGAACAACATCGGCCAGCTACAAACTGTTTGCCCTGCCCAACCAGACACCGCCCAAGCCCGGCCTCGTCCGGGTCGAGCAAGGTGCCGCGATTGCCGTGGAAATCTGGCAGCTCACACCCGCAGGCTTCGGCCAGTTCGTCAACATGATCCCTTCGCCGATGTGTATCGGCACGGTATTCCTCGATGACGGTTCGAGCGCCAAGGGCTTTCTCGTCGAGCCTTCAGCGGTCGAAGGTGCGGAGGATATTACGCATTTGGGTGGCTGGCGGGCGTATATTGCCAGCCTTTGAGCCTCAATAATACCAAGTCTCGAAGATGCTGACGCATCCCCGACTTGAAGACATTGAAAATATGCACAGTACACAATGCAAAGGTTTTTATCTGCCGCTTACCCCCCTCTGCCTTGCCAGGCATCTCCCCCTCAAGGAGGGAGATCGACTCGGAGCGAGCGTTTCGCTTCACATTTAGCGTTCAAAATGTCGGAGATCACGACGGTAGTCGATAAGTTGGGCGGAAAAGTCTATCCGATCTCCCCCCGTGAGGGGGAGATGTCCGGCAGGACAGAGGGGGGTAAGCGGCACATGAAAACGTTTGCGTCGTGTATTGTGAAGAACACAAAGAGTCACTTTCAATGAACCTTTGTATAAGCCCCTCAAGACCGTGGCGGCTGCGGCCAAGTGCTGATCCGCCCGGTCCAGCTTTCAAACAGTTTCGACAGTTTCAGCACGGTCAGATCGGCAAATCGCGGACCGACAATCTGCAAGCCAATCGGCATGCCGCTGTTTGAAAAGCCGCAATTGATCGATGCCGCAGGCTGTTCCGACATGTTCCACGGCACGGTGAAGCCGATATGCTCGAATGGCTTTTGCGGATCATTGGTCGGCGAGGCCCACTCTGCCGGGTAGGAAACGACCGGATTGACCGGCGACAGAACCGCATCGACGCGGGTAAACAGCGCGCCGCAGGTCTTGCGCATCTCGATGGTCTGGCCAAAGCCCTTAACCGCATCGACACCGCTGACATTGGCACCACCCTCGGCCCATTCATAGATGTAGGGCAGGATCATCTGTCGCTTTTCCGTGCTGAGCGCGGCAATATCGCCCCAGAATTTTGCCCGCCAGAACACATCCAGCCCATCCAGCATGGCGCGGTTCATCACCGGGCCTACCTCGAAAACCTCGGCCCCTGCCGCCTCGAAGCGCCTGGCGGCAGCGATAATTGCCTCGCGCACCTCTGGTTCAGCTGCAAGACCGCAGCCAGCGTCCAACATGACACCGATTTTCATGCCGCTGATATCGATATCCTCGTCCAGCCAGTTGATCGCCTCAGGAGGCAGGCTGGTGCCGTCGCGCCAGTCCGGGCGGGCCAAGGTCATCATCGAATAGGCGGCATCATCGACACAGCGGGTCATTGGCCCGGCGCAACGCCCGACATAATAGGGATCGACCGGGATGCGACCATGGCTGGGCTTAAAGCCGAACAGCCCGGTCCATCCGGCGGGCAGGCGCACCGAGCCGCCAATATCCGTGCCGATATGCAGCGGGCCGAACCCGGCAGCCCCCGCCGCTGCCGCACCGGCGCTGGAGCCACCAGGATTTTGGCTCAGATCCCAGGGATTGCGGCTGAGCGGATGAAAACTCGACAGGCCGGAAGACAGCATGCCGTAATCCGGGCACGTGGTCTTGGCGAAAATCACCGCCCCATCCTCGCGCATCCGGGCCGCAATCGGCGCGTCTGCCGCAGCCGGTACGAGATCGACAGCGGCCGTGCCGAGCGGCACCGGCTGGCCTTTGGTGGCAATCAGCTCCTTCAGTGAGACAGGAATGCCGTCGAGCGGGCCAAGCGACGCGCCGCGCTGCCAGCGATCCGTCGAGGCGCGGGCCTGGGCGCGGGCGCTTTGGGGATCATAGAGGTAAAGCGCCTGAACAGACGGCTCGAAAGCATCGATCCGGGCCTCGACGGCGTTCCAATAGTCTTCCGGCGACAACGTCTTGGCGCTGAAACCGGCAATCAGCTCCCGGATGGTCAAATCAACAAGATCGGTCATTCCTGGCTTTCTCTATCTTTGGTCTTTATCGGATGAAGCTATCGGTCCCTGCCATCACCTCGGCACGATGGCAGGCCGCCTCACGTCCGGGCATGATCTCCCGCAGCACTGGCGGCTCAATGGTGCAACGTGTCTGCGCCAGCGGACAGCGCGCACGGAACGCGCAGCCGATATCGGGATCGCCGCTGATATCAGGCAGAGGGGCAGGCTTTTGCGGCCTGCCGAAACGGTGAACGCTTGGCTCGGCATCAGCCAGAATTTTCGTATAGGGATGCAGGGGCTGCTCGAAAACCGCATGGGCCGGTCCCTGCTCCACCAGCCTGCCGCGATACATCACCCCGACCCGATCAGCGATACAATCCACCACCGCCAGATTATGGGTGATGAACAGAAAGCTGACGCCGCGTATGCGGCGCAGATCCGTCAATAGGTTGAGAACCTGCCCCTGGACAGAGAGATCGAGCGCCGAGACCGCCTCATCGGCCACCACAAGTTTTGGTTCGGTGATCAAGGCGCGGGCAATGGCGATGCGCTGGCGCTGGCCGCCGGAAAACTCATGCGGATAGCGTTGTGCATGACCTGCCTGCAAGCCGACGCTTTCCAGCATGGCGGCGACTTTGTCGCGGATTGCTATCTTGCCAGGTTTTGGCGTCAGCACATGCAAGGGTTCGGCGATGATCCGCCCGATGGTCTGGCGTGGATCAAGCGAGCCGAACGGGTCCTGAAACACCATCTGGAAGGCCTGCCGCTTACGCTTCAGCGCTTCTGGCGACAGCGAAAACAGATCGTCGCCATCAAACAGGACATGGCCTGATGTCGGACGATCAAGCGCCATCACCAGCCGGGCTAGGGTGGATTTGCCGCAGCCGCTTTCGCCGACAATGCCATAGATCTCACCGCGCCCAATCGTCAGCGAAACCTCGTCCAGCGCCCGGCTGTTATGCGGCTTCCCGAACAGCGGACGGCTGGTATAGTCGCGGGCAAGCATGCGGATATCGAGAAGGCTGGTGTCGGTCATCCGCGGATCTCCCCTTGCTCAGCGCGCAGACAGCGCACGCCGCGATCCTCCCCATGCCTCGACCAGCCCGGCGCAGTGAGACGACATTCCGTCATCACATCAGGACAACGGTCGGAAAAACAGCAGCCTTCCGGCAGCTGTGCAAACCCTGGAACCGTGCCGGGAATGGTGGCAAGCCTGCCTTGCTCGCCGTCCTTTCCAGGCACCCGCTTAGGCACCGCGGATAGCAGGCCGCGCGTATAGGGATTGAGCGGAGAGGTCAGAACATCGCGGGTCGGGCCTTCCTCCATCCGCCTTCCGGCATAGAGAACCAGGGTTCGGTCGCACATGCGGGCGATGACGCCGAGATCGTGGCTGACGAGGATCAGCGCCATCCGGTATTCGCGCACGAGATCATCGAGAATATCCAGCACTTCGGCCTGAACCGTCACATCGAGCGCCGTGGTCGGCTCGTCGGCGATCATCAGTGCCGGTTTCAAGGCCAGCGCGATGGCGATGCCGACCCGCTGGCGCTGGCCGCCGGACATTTCATGCGGGTAGGTCACGGCCCGCCGCTTGGCATCGGGAATACGGACCTGATCGAGAAGCTCCACCGCCTCGCGGCGCGCCTGCCGCCAGCTGAGACCGCGATGCCAGACCAGGCCTTCGGCAATCTGGTCGCCAACGGTCATCGCCGGATTAAGCGCTGTCAACGGCTCCTGGAAGATCATGCCGATCCGGTTGCCACGGATCTTGCACAGCCGGTCTTCGCTAGCGCTCAACAAGTCCTCTCCGTCCAGCAGGATCTGGCCAGTCGGGCGCGCAACGCGGGGCAAAAGTCCGATGACCGCCAGCGATGCCAGTGATTTTCCAGAGCCACTTTCACCGACAATACCAAGCGTTTCTCCAGCCCGCAGATCAAAACTCAGGTCATCGATAATGGGTGTGGAACGGCCATCGGGGAGATCCACCGAAATGGACAGATCGCGGATGGAGAGCAACGGTTGTTCGCTCATGAGCGCCCCTTTTCACGCGGGTCGAGAAGATCGCGCAGTCCATCGCCCAGCATATTGAAGCCAAGCACGGTGAGCGCGATGGCGAGGCCTGGCAGGATGGCAAGCCAGGGCGCGGCAGCCAGATAGGTCTGGGAATCAGCCAGCATCCGCCCCCAGGTGGGGGCTGGTGGCGGCATGCCGAGCCCCAGAAAGCTCAAGCCCGCCTCGGTCAGAATGGCCAGGCCAAGCTGGATGGCAACCTGCACGATGATCTGGCTGGCAATATTGGGAAGAACATGTTCGACGGTGATCAACACCTGACCCTTGCCTGCGGCGCGTGCCGCCAGCACATAATCCCGCGACCAGACCTGAAGGGCCGCGCTGGCGGTGACGCGGGCAAAAACCGGCACCATGAACACCGCGATGGCGATAATGGCGGTAAACCGCCCCGTGCCGAGCAGAGCGCCGAGCATCATGGCCGACAGGATCGGCGGAATGGCGAAGATCACATCATTGATCCGCATGGTCAGCGCCTCGACCATGCCGCGCCGCGCCGCAACCGTAACGCCGAACAGCGTGCCGACGCCCGCCCCAAGCACCACCGCCGCCAAGGCGGTCGACAGGGAGTTCCAGGCGCCGACCATCAGCATGGAGGTCAGGTCGCGGCCAAGCTGGTCGGTTCCCAGCAAGCCATGCACCAGCGGCGGCTTCAGCTTGTAGACGATCTGCATGCGGGTCGGCGGCAGCGGTGTCCAGACCAGCGACAGAAGGGCAATCGCCACCAGCAGGATGATAATCAGCCCGCCGATCAGCAATGTCGGGCGAAGAAAGAGACGGGTGAGCCGTCTGGTAGACGGTTTTGAGGTTGTCACGGTCGTGGTCATTTGCCCCTGCCCCGCAATCTTGGGTCCAGCACGAGATAAGAGAGATCGACAAGGAAATTCATGATGATGACCAGGCCTGCGAAGAACAGGACGACATCCTGCATGACGATGATGTCGCGCTGGTTCAGCGCCTGATAGGCAAGCCGCCCCAGCCCCGGCAGGTTGAAGACATTTTCAATCAGGATGGCCCCGGCGATCAGGAAGGTGAATTGCAGGCCAAGAATGGTCATGACCGGCACCAGCGCATTCGGTACCGCATGACGCCACAAAGCCGCCCGCCGTGTCAGGCCCTTGGCGCGGGCGGTGCGGACGAAATCCTCGTTCATCACGTCAAGCACCGCCGAGCGGGTGACTCGGGTCAATACGCCTGCCTGTGGCAGCGCCAGTGCGACGGCTGGCAGGGTCAGCGACAGCAGTGCCGGGCCAAACCCTGCCTGCCATCCGGCAAAGCCTCCAGCCGGCATCCAGCCAAGACCGATGGAAAAGCCAAGCACCAGCAACAGGCCGACCCAGAAGCCCGGAACGGCGATGAACAGTTGCGACAGAAAGCCAGCCGTATAATCGAAACCGCTATTGCGGCGGGAGGCCGAAGCGACACCCATCGGGATGGCGATTGCCATGGACAGAAGGATCGCCATCACCGCCAAAGGCAGCGTGACGGTCAGGCGCTCGCCGATCAGGCCAGCCACCGGCACGCCATAGGTATAGGACTGACCCAAATCCCCTGTCAGGGCGCCTGCCAACCAGTGCAGATAGCGGATCGCCAGCGGTTGATCGAGGCCAAGCTCATGGCGCAGCGCCGCCAGCGTATCGGGGCTTGCCGAGGTGCCGAGCATGACGGCGGCGGGATCGCCGGGCAGCACATCCATCAGGATAAAAATCAGGATGGACACGGCAGCCAGTGTCAGGACAAGGCCGCCCAGCCGCCTGAGAATAAGGGCAAGCATCTCTGGTTTTCCTTCCGCACGGATTTTTGGGGACCGGCTCCGTGCAAGGACGAAGCAGTCAATCCCACGTGCACTTGTATCAGGCCAATGTGCCTTCACATCGGGAGGGCGATGACCGTTTCAGGTCATCGCCGATCAGGATCAATCCTCCCAATGCACATCCGTCAGAACATTGGCGGGGATCGGTTCGTTCTCCCACAAGCCCTTGATCTTCTTGTTCCACACACCAAGCTTCGGCATCACGAACAGGTAGAGCGCTGGCACATCCTCGGCAAGAATCTGCTGCGCCTGACCGTAAAGCGTGGCCTGGGCCGCCGGATCGGATGTGGCCTGGATTTTCTTGATCGTCTCGTTGAAGACCGGGTTCTTATAGTTGAAATAATAGGGGTCGCGGGCATAGATATCGATATCAACAGGCTCGGCATGAGCAACAATGGTCATGTCGTAATCCGTACCCTTGAACACATCCGAGACCCATTTTCCGGGAAACTCTGTGGGTTCTATCGTCATCGTCACGCCGATTTCGGCCAGCATGGCCTGCATGATTTCGGCGCTGCGCGGCGCATAGGTCATTTGCGGGGTCTTGATGGTGAAGCTGAACCCATTCGGATAGCCAGCTTCCTCCAGAAGCGCCTTAGCCTTTTCCGGGTTATAGGGCAGGACCTTGGTTGTATCGATATAGCCCGGATCGTTCGGCGTATAATGGCTGCCGATCACAGTGCCGTAGCCGGACCACGCGCCTTCCACCAGCGTCGAACGATCAATCGCCATCATCAGCGCCTGGCGCACGCGCTTGTCGTTGAACGGCTTGCGGGTGTTGTTCATGCCCGCCACGACCTTCAACTCGGTATTGCCGATAACAGTCGCAAGCTTGGCGTCGTCCTTGAAACTGTCCATCAGTTCCGGCGCGCTGAACTCTGGAAAGGCATCGACGCCGCCGGATTTCAGAGCCGCCGCCTGGGCCTGGGCATCGGGAATGAAGCGGAACACCACCTTGTCGAGGCCAAGCTTCACCTGCTTGTTCCAGTAATCAGGGTTGGCGGCAAGCTCCACCCGGTCGCCCTTGGCCCAGCTGACGAATTTGAATGGGCCGGTGCCGATGGGATTGGTCTTGTCGTCAGCAGCAGTTTTCGGGGCAACCATCACGGAGGCGGGCCAGCCCAGCCAGTAGAGCAGCGAGCCCGCCGGTTCCTTCAGCTTCAAGACCAGCGTTGCCTTATCTGGCGTCTCGATGCTGTCGATGGCACTGAAAAACCGTTTCTGTCCATTGGTCGAGTCCGGGCCACGCGCCCGGTCGAGCGTGAATTTCGCCACGGAGGAATCGAATGCCTCGCCATCGTGGAAGGTCACGCCCTCCTGGAGCTTGAACGTATAGGTGAGACCGTCGGGGGAGATCTCCCAGCTTTTCGCCAGTTGCGGGACGATCTTGCCGTCACGGTCGATAGCAACCAGCCCTTCGAAAATATTCTGCCAGGTCACCTGGCCGATTGCCACAGGGGCTGCCACCGTCGGATCAAGCCCGGTCGGCTCGATATTCATGCCGAGTGTCAGCGTCCTCTGGGCCGCCGTCGCCAGGCCGGGGCCGACAAGCGACACTGTCGTCGCCGCCAGCGTCATCAACGCGATGCAACGCAAAGTGCCCGGCTTGAAAAAGCGTGCATGAACCATCGTCAAATTCCCCTTCGTGAACGCTCGTTTTTCCGTGTTTACCACGGGTGGCGTCATTGCCGAAAATATTGTCATTTCGCAAGCAACCACACAATGCGGTTTTTTGTGTTCTGCGTGGAGCGCAAAACGCTACACGCAATTCTTCATTTCCCCATCTGCTCGCGCATGAACCGCTCAACCGCATCCACCAGCTTGGAAGCAGCAAACGACAATTGCCGGTCACCGGCGACGCACAGATCGATGGGTGTGCGGATACCCGCCCCACCGGCAATCGGGATAACCACCAGCTCGCCGGACCGGCGCTCACGCGCCACCGTCTGGGCTGGCAGCAGCGTCAGGGCTGCACCGCGCAACACCAGTTCACGCTGCATTTCCAGCGAGCCGGTCACGAAGACCGGATCAAGCTCCAGACCGGCCTTGGAAAACCAAGCATCGAAGGCGCGGCGCGCACCAAAGGACCCATCCGGCACCGCCAGTGGAAAGCGGGCAAGCTCGGTGACGGTCATTTCCACCAGGCGCGCGGCCGGATGGTGGCTGGCAGCGATGACATCATAAATGATTTGCGCCCGTGCCCGCACCCTTATACCCGGATCAGGCTCTGAAAACAGGGTAACGGCCATGTCCGCCTTGGCGCTCGACAAGGCCTCCATCGCCTGACCGGCGCTGGAAATGGTCACCGAAAACCGAATATTGGGATAGACCAGACTGAAATCGGCCAGTGTAGGTGCCAGCAGATTGGCCACCGTCGCACCGTTTGCGTGGATAGTGACATGGCCGCGCTTCAAGCCCTGGAGATCGTCGATCAACTGGTGAACATGGTTCAACTCGCGCAATGTCTTGCCCGCTCTTGCCGCCAGCAACTCCCCCGCCGCCGTCAACTGGATGCCCCGGCTCGACCGCTCGATCAGCACCGTACCGAAATAATGCTCCAGCTGGTCGATCTGTCGGGCAAAGGCGGTCGGCTGCACGTTCAGACGCTCGGCAGCCGCCCGCATCGATCTGGTTCGCACCAGTTCATCGAAATAGATCAGCGCTTTTATGTGCATGCCCGTCCATCCCCGCCCCAGCAGAATCGCCAGATGTCTCCACGCCTTCCAAGTCCTGCCTGGGGTGGTGATTTTCCCATATCGGCTCTATCGCTCCCGTTAAGCGTACTCGTTGCAGAAGATACAAGCGCGCAACCATTAAAGCCTATTAAATGGGCGAAAATTCCTGTTGACTATATTTTAACCTGGGCATAGCCTGCAAGTGAACTTCCGACAATCCCATACGGATTTAGGGATAAACTGGCGACAGGACAAAGTTTATCGTCCTTGCCGTCAAGCACATGGCTTTGATGCCGCAGGCAAACACGCCCCGCTACTCGTCTTCACGGACGGGCCGGGGCTTTTTTTATGCGCGATTTCTCCCCTAGGAAAGACCGCAAGACCAGAGAGACTGCATGACAAGGATGACCGTTCCGATTTCGATCCTGTTCTCGACCACCGGGCCTTATGCGGCACTTGGCCGGGAAGCCGTGGATGGGGCGATGGCGGCCATTGCGCAGATCAATGCCGATACGGCATTTGCTGTTCAAATCGAGGCGAAACTGGCCGATCCCGGCGGCAATGCCGAGCGCTATGGATTGATGGCGGAAGCGGCCACCCGCGATGATGGCTGCAAACATATCATCGGCGCCATCACCTCCTGGAGCCGCAAGGAAATCCTGCCGGTGGTCGAACGCTCCGGCGCCCTGCTCTGGTATGCCTTTCCTTATGAAGGCTATGAGGCCAGCGACAGCGCGCTTTATCTGGGTGCCTGTCCCAACCAGCACCTTCTGCCGTTGTTTGCGCATATCCTGCCACGGTTCGGGCGGCGGCCTTTCATTGTCGGGTCCAATTATATCTGGGGGTGGGAAGTCAGCCGGATCGCCCGGGAACTCACCGAGGCCAGCGGCGGCCAGGTCGTCGCGGACCGTTATATGCCGCTCGGCTCGACCCAGGTCGATCACCTGATTGCCGAAATTCGCCAGAAACGACCCGATTTCATCCTGAGCAATCTCGTCGGCCAATCGGCAGCCGCCTTTCTAGCCGCCTATGACGCCCTGCGGCGCGAAGACCCAGATTTTGCCCCGGAACACTGTCCTGTCACCGCCTGCAATCTCTGCGAAACGGATCTCGCCGTTCTGGAGCCATCCGCCCGGATTGGCCATATCACCACCTCTGTCTATTTCCAGGGACTGGAGAGCGCGGAAAATCAGGAGTTCAAGGCAGGAATCGCACGGCGTCACGGTCAGGACCGCCGCCTGACCACGCCTTTCGTTTCTGCCTATACCGCTGTGATGGTTCTGGCGCAGGCCATTGCCGATGTGGGCAGCGACATGCCGGAGGCCGTGCGCCATGCCGCCACGAACCGGCTATTTCGCACCCCGCTTGGGCCATTGAAAATCGACCCCCGCACCCAGCACGCCGCGCTTCGTCCGCATATCGCACTTTCGGACCAGGATGGTTCCTTCACGCTGTTTCAGAGTGCAGCGGCACCCATTGAGGCTGATCCCTATCTGGTGCGCAGCCAACCAAAGCGAATGGAAGACACTCCACCCGCCCCTAAACCCCAGACGTCACCATCGCTGAAGGTGATCAAATGAAGCGGCCCGAACGTCCCCTGCTTGCCAATTGGCATGCGATCATCCTGCATCGCCCGCATCCTTCCGTCGATGCGCTGCAACGCCAGCTCGAACTCCTGCATATCCGGGTGACGATTGCCTGGCCGCAACTGGACGAGAGCCATGCCGGGGCCGACATCGTGTTTTTCGATGCCGATATGGGTCATGACGGTCAGTTTCCCTGGCCAGCCGGATTTGCGCCGATGCCGATGATCGCACTGATCGGCTCGGAAACCCCTGGGCGGATCGAGTGGGCGCTGTCGCAAGGCTCCAATGCCCATCTCCTAAAACCGGTCGGCTCCACCGGTGCCTATAGCGCCTTGTTGATCGCCGCCCATGCCTATCAGGCAGCCCGCAGCCAGGCCGATGACATCCGCAGCCTGGAAAACCGGGTCCGGCAGCGACCGGTCGTGGTGCATGCCGTGCTGGAATTGCTGCGGCAGGGCGCCTGCACCGAGGCCGAGGCCTGGCGCAGATTGCGCATGGTGGCGATGGACTGGGGCATGACAATCGAGGATGCCGCCGAGGCCATCTGCCGCAATGACCGGCATATCGGCGAGTTTCCCATCCCGAAATCCAACTGAAACAGAATTGCAGTCCATAAGGAGTTTTTGCGTGTCGACTATTGAAGGTTTCGCCCCCTACGGCGAGTATCAGACCTGGTATCGGATCACCGGCGATATCACCTCCGGCAAGCCGCCATTGATCGTGGCTCATGGCGGTCCCGGCTGCACCCATGACTATGTCGACAGTTTCAAGGACATTGCCGCAACGGGCCGCGCCGTCGTACATTACGACCAGGTCGGCAATGGCAAATCCACCCATCTGCCCGATAAGGGCGGCGACTTCTGGACGGTGGCGTTCTTCAAGGCGGAACTGCACAACCTGATCGACCATCTCGGCATTCGCGGCGCCTATTGCCTGCTCGGCCAATCCTGGGGTGGCATGCTCGGCGCGGAATTTGCCGTGGACCAGCCCGAAGGGCTGAAAGCCCTGGTGATCGCCAATTCGCCAGCCTCGCTGCGCACCTGGGTCTCAGAAGCAAACCGGCTGCGTGAAGCGCTGCCCGCTGATGTGCAGGCGACATTGCTGGCCCACGAACAGGCGGAAACCACCGACAGCGACGACTATATGAAGGCAACCGATGTCTTCAACCAGCGCCATGTCTGCCGCGTCGTGCCGATGCCAGCAGAAGTGCAGCGCACCTTTGATGCGATTGCCGCCGATCCGACCGTTTATCACACCATGAACGGCCCCAATGAATTCCATGTCATCGGCACCATGAAGGACTGGACAATCGAGGGCAGGCTCTCGACCATCGCTGTCCCGACCCTGCTGATTTCCGGTCGGTTCGATGAGGCGACCGAAGCCTGCGTGCAGCCCTTCGCCGATGAGATCCCCGATGTGCGCTGGCGGATTTTCGAACAGTCCAGCCACATGCCGCATGTGGAAGAGCGCGACGCCTGCATGGCGGAAGTCAGCGCCTTCCTCGACCAGAAAGCTCCCTGATAACGGCCCCGACAAGAGCCGCCACAATCAACCGACCCAATAAGAACCAGAGGGAATGAACTCCATGACCAGATCGACCAAAGCCTTGTCCTGCAAGGCAGGCACATTTCTCGCAACCTGCCTTCTCGCCCAGACAGCACTTTCCGGTATCTCCTATGCGCAGGACCGGGCGGCGCTGATGGCCCAGCATCGCGGTGGCACGATGACGTTGGCCGCCGTTTCCGCAGCCGGTACCATCGACCCCGCCATCAACTATACCGGTCAATATTGGCAGGTACTTCAGATGACCAATGACGGCTTGGTCAAGTTCAAGCAGGCCGCTGGCACCGAGGGCTTCAAGATCGTGCCTGATGTGGCAGAGGCCATTCCCGAGCCGCAGGACGATGGCAAGACCTATGTGTTCAAGATCCGCAAGGGCATCATGTTCTCGACCGGCCAGGAATTGAAGCCGTCGGATGTGGCCGCCTCTTTCCAGCGTATCTTCAAGGTCAATGGTCCAACCACCGGCAGCTTTTACAACGGCATCGTCGGGGCCGACAAATGCATTGCCGATGCAGCAAACTGCACGCTTGAAGGCGGCGTGATTGCCGATGACGCGGCGGGCACCGTGACCATTCACTTGACCCAGGCGGATTCGGAATTCTTCGACAAGATGGCCGTGCCGCATGCCAGCATCCTGCCCGCCGACACGCCCGCCAAGGACGCTGGCACCACGCCGCTTCCCGCCACCGGCCCCTATATGATTGCCAGCTACAACCCCAATGAAAAAATGGTGTTGAAGCGCAATCCGCATTTCAAGGAATGGAGCGTCGATGCGCAGCCCGATGGCTACGCCGAAGAAATCGTCTACCAGTTCGGCATGACCGAGGAAGCCACGATCAACGCCATCCAGAACGGCCAGGTCGACTGGATGTTCGACACGCCGCCCGCCGATCGCCTGCCGGAACTGGGCTCGAAATATGCCAAGCAGATGCATATCGATCCGCTAGCTGCCTTCTGGTACCTGCCGATGAACACCAATCTGGCGCCATTCAACAATATCAAGGTGCGCCAGGCGGTAAACTATGCACTGGACCGCGACGCATTGGTCGGCCTGTTCGGCGGCGATGCGCTGGCCTCCCCGACCTGCCAAATCCTCCCGCCTGACTTCCCCGGCTATGCTCCCAACTGCCTTTACACCAAGAACCCCGGCGAAAGCTGGAGCGAGCCTGATATGGACAAGGCCAAGGCACTGATCAAGGAAAGCGGCACCGCTGGCCAGAAGGTAACGATCATTGCCGAGGATAATGCCGTTGGTCGCGGCATTGGCACCTATGTGCAGAGCCTGTTGAACGAGCTGGGTTATGACGCCTCGCTGAAGGCGATCTCGCCGAATATCGAGTTCACCTATATCCAGAATACGAATAACAACGTCCAGATCAGTGTCACGCAGTGGTACATGGATTATCCGGCAGCCTCGGACTTCATCAACGTTCTGCTGTCTTGCGACAGCATCCATCCGGGCAGCGATTCCTCCATCAACATCGCCGGTTACTGCAACAAGGAACTGGACAAGCAGATGCAGGACACGATGGCATTGTCCATCAAGGACCCCAAAGCAGCTGACGCCAATTGGGCCAAAATCGACAAAGCCTTCATGGAACAGGCACCGCTTGCACCGCTGTTCACGCCAAAGAGCGTCAACTTCACTTCGGCGCGGCTCGGCAATTACCTGTTCAACAAGCAGAACCGCTGGGTGATCTCGCAATCCTGGGTGAAATGAGCCGACACATCAGGGGCGGCGCGTGAAAAGCCCCTCCCCACCCTCCCCACAAAGGGGAGGGAGACCGTAAACATCAGCGACATCCCACTGATATATCAAACAAACAGTCATGCGGGATGACGAGATCGGCGGCACATTCAACATACCCCTCCCCCTTTGTGGGGAGGGTTGGGGAGGGGGCGTTCCCCCTCTCCATCGCCCCCCATGACCGAGCTTGAAGAGAAGCGCAGATGAACTATGTGTCGGAAGGCATGGCCAGCCCTGCCCAATCCAATCGAGAGCCTGAACCGCAGCCCCCCAGAAAAGCGGGTGGCGCCAGCCCGTGGCACCGCGCCTGGCGGTTGCTTCGAAGGGATAAATCGGCCATCGCGGCGGCTTTCGTGCTGCTGGTCATCATCGCCTCCAGCCTCGCCGCCCCGCTCTATGCCTCGATGGTATCGGGTACCGACCCGTTCCGCTCCAACCTCAGCGGCAGGGTGACAATCGACGGTCAGCGGGTGAAGGTCATGCAGGCGTCGACTGAAGGCCTTGGCCTCGGCGTTACCCCCATCGGGCCGACCCTCAAAGGCCCATACTTGCTTGGGGCCGACAGCCAGGGCCGCGATGTTGCTGCCCGCCTGCTCTATGGCGGACGCAATTCGCTGCTGATATCCGCATCATCAACCTTGATCTGTCTGGTGCTGGCCGCAATCGTCGGGATTTCGGCTGGCTTCTTTGGCGGTGTCACCGATATGGTGCTCTCGCGCATTCTCGACATTCTCTGGGCATTCCCGGTCTATCTTCTGGCCATTTCGCTGTCCATCGTGCTGATTTCGCAGGGCATTACCATCGGCCCTATCGAGATCAATTCCAGCAGCCTGCTGCTGCCCATCGGCATTATCGGCATTATCTACGTGCCTTACGTGGCGCGTCCGGTGCGCGGTCGGGTACTCTCGCTCAAAAACAGCGAATTCGTGCTGGCCGCCATCGGCCTTGGCATTCCCAAATGGCGTATCCTGATCAAGGACATCTTGCCGAATGTCTCGACAACACTGATCGTCTTCATTCCGCTGATGATGGCGCTGAACATCATCACCGAATCCTCGCTGTCCTTCCTCTCCATCGGCGTACAGGCCCCGGATGCCAGCTGGGGCACGATCATCCAGGATGGCCAGGGCCTGCTTTACACCCGTCCGCTGGTGGCCCTGGCGCCGGGCGTTGCCATCGTGCTCTGCGTGCTGGCGCTCAACGTGCTGGGTGACAGCGTGCGCGATGCGCTCGACCCGCGCACAAAAGTGATTTGAGGAGCCACCCGATGATTTATGCCCTCATTCAACGTTTCGCCCAGATGATCTTCGTGCTGTTTGGCATTTCGGCGCTGGTGTTCCTGATCTTTTTCGCCACGCCCGGCGCCGATCCTGCCGCCCGTATTGCCGGACGTAATGCCTCGCCGGAAACCGTGCAGGCGATCCGCAAGGAATTCGGCTTCGACCGGCCGCTGCCGGTGCAATATGGCATCATGATGAAACGGCTGTTCATTACCCAAGATCTCGCCTCCTTCGTCAATCGCGGCATGAAAGTCGTGCCGCAAGTGACGGCTGCTGCCCCCGTCACCCTGTCGCTGGTGTTCGGCGCCGCTGTGCTCTGGGTGATCGGCGGCATCGCGGTCGGCGTCATTGCCGCCATGGCCCGCGATACGGCACTGGATCGCGGATTGATGGTGCTGGCGCTGATCGGGGTTTCCATGCCGGTCTACTGGCTGGGCGAGGTGATGAACCTCATTTCCCAGCACCGCTTCCACGACACGATCTTCTTCTCCTGGGTGCCATCGCTTGGCTACAAGCCGTTTTTCAGCGACCCTGCAGGCTGGTTCAAGACACTGATTATCCCATGGTGTACACTGGCCGCCCTTTATATCGGCATCTATGGCCGGGTGCTGCGGGCAACGCTGGTCGAATCCTATCAGGAGGATTTCATCCGCACCGCCCGCGCCAAGGGCCTCAGCCCATCGCGGGTCATGCTGCACCATGCGCTGCGCACCTCACTCATTCCATTCGTCACCATGTTCGGGCTGGATTTTGGTGCGCTGGTCGGCGGCTCGGCGCTGCTGACGGAAGTGGTGTTCGGGCTGAACGGCGTCGGACGCCTGACCTATCAGGCCCTGCTCAATCTCGACCTGCCGATGATCCTCGGCACTGTCATCTACGCCTCCTTCTTCGTCGTCATCGCCAATGCCCTGGTTGATGTCGTCTATGTGCTGATCGATCCGCGCGTGCGGGGAAGCTGAAAATGACCCAGACCGAAAAACCCCTGTTGCTTGATGTCAACGGCCTCAGCGTCTCCTTCGCCACCGATCGCGGCTATGTGCGGGCCGTGCGCGATGTGTCCTTTAGCGTGCGCGAAGGTGAAATCCTGTCTGTCGTCGGTGAATCCGGCTCCGGCAAATCAGTGACCCTCTTGTCGCTGCTCGGCCTGCATGACCGCAAGACCACGCGGGTGGACGGCACTGTCACCTTTCGCGGCCAGCGCATTCTGGAGATGTCGGCAAGCCAGATGCGGCGCATTCGCGGCAAGCAGATCGGCCTGATTTCCCAGGACCCGATGACGGCGCTGAACCCGGTGAAATCAGTGGGCTGGCAGATCGCCGAACAGATCCGCGCCCATGAGCCGATCTCGGCACGGGCGGCAAGGCTGCGGGCCATTGAACTGTTGGGCGAAGTCGGCCTGTCCAATCCGGGCGAGGCCGTAGACCGCTATCCGCATCAACTGTCCGGCGGCATGCGCCAGCGCGTCGTCATCGCCATGGCGCTGTCCTGTAGCCCGGCGCTGCTGGTGGCCGATGAGCCGACAACGGCGCTGGATGTGACCGTCCAGGCACAGGTTCTCGACCTGTTGATCCGCTTGCGCAAGGATTTCGGCTCGGCGATCATTCTCATCACCCATGACATGGGCGTGGTCGCCGAAGTCGCCGACCGGGTGGCGGTGATGTATGCGGGCCGCATTGTTGAACGCGGCACCACCGACCAGATCTTCTCGACACCGATGCATCCCTATAGCTGGGGCCTGATGGCCTCGATCCCGCCTTTGACCGGACCACGCCTGAAGCGGCTGAAATCCATTCCCGGCATGCCACCCACGCCAGACAGCCTGACGGAGGGCTGTGGATTTGCACCGCGATGTATGTTTGCGCGGGAGGGCTGCGCGGCACATCCGCCGTTGCGGCGCATGGGAGAGCAATCGGCACTCTGCGTGCTGGACGGGCCGGAACGTGAAGCCTTTCGCCAAGACATCCTGCCACTGGAGACCCTGGCATGAGCGAGACATCTCACACCACGCCCCTGCTCTCGACACAGGATCTCACCAAGAGTTTCACTGTCGGCAAGACCATGCGTCCCGGCTCCGGCAAACTGCTGCGCGCCGTCGAAGGCATCAGCCTCGACGTTTATCCCACAGAGACCCTGGGGCTTGTCGGCGAATCCGGCTCCGGCAAATCGACGCTCGGACGCTGCCTGACACGGCTCTATGATGTCAGCGGTGGATCGCTGACCTTTGACGGACAAGACATTACCAAGGTGGACGGCAAGGCGCTGAAATCGGTGCGGCGCAAGATGCAGATGATCTTCCAGGACCCCTCCGCCTCGCTCAATCCGCGCCGCAAGGTGCGCGATGTGCTGAGCGAAGTGCTGAAGGTCCATAAGATCCGCGAGGGTGGCGCTATCGAGGACCGGTTGGCCGAGCTGATGGATCTCGTCGGGCTCCGGCGTGAATATCTGGACCGCTATCCGCATGAATTTTCCGGCGGCCAGCGCCAGCGGATCGGCATTGCCCGGGCCTTGGCGGTCGAGCCGAAGATGATTGTCGCCGACGAGCCGGTGTCGGCGCTCGATGTGTCGGTGCAGGCGCAGATCGTCAACCTGTTCAGTGAGTTGCGCGAAAAACTCGACCTCACCTATGTGTTCATTGCACATGATCTGGCCGTGGTGCGGCAGGTCTCAACGCGGGTGGCGGTGATGTATCTCGGCTCCATCGTCGAGATCGGCGACACGGATGCGCTCTATGCCAATCCCAGCCATCCCTACACGCAGGCGCTGCTGTCGGCCATTCCGCAGCCGCATAAGCGTGACAAGCGCGAACGCATCCTGCTGACGGGCGAGATTCCAAGCCCGCTCAATCCGCCCGGCGGCTGCAAGTTTTCCACCCGCTGTCCTTATGCAAAGGATATCTGCCGCGACCTGCGGCCACCGCTGACGCCTGCCTCGGCAGAGCGCAAGGTCGCCTGTCATTTTCCGCTGGATTGAAGAAAAGGGAGCCCGCCATGTGCATCGCCTGCACCCACACCATCCACCGCGCCCAGCATCACTTCGGCTGGGACAGGGATTTCAAACCGGCGCTGGTCGCAAAACCAGGCGAAACAATCCTGTTTGAATGCATGGATGCCTCCGGCGGCCAGCTCAGCGCCGATGCAACGCCTGCGAGCCTTGCGACCCTGGATTTTGCCGGGATCAACCCGGTTTCCGGCCCGGTTTATATCGAGGGCGCCATGCCCGGCGATGTGGTCAAGGTCTCCATCCGCAAGTTTCATCCCTCCGGTCTCGGCTGGACCGCCAATATTCCGGGCTTTGGCCTGCTGGCCGATCAGTTCAAGGACCCGGCCCTGCATATCTGGCACTATGATGCGGTGTCCATGGCCCCTGCCCTATACGGCCCAGGCGGCAAAGTGCCGCTAAAACCCTTCGCCGGAACCATCGGGCTTGCGCCAGCCGATCCCGGTCCGCATTCGGTCGTGCCACCGCGCCGAGTTGGCGGCAATCTCGATATCCGCGATCTCGCGGCGGGCGTGACGCTTTATTTGCCGGTTGAGGTCGAGGGCGGATTGTTTTCGGTCGGTGACACCCATGCTGCGCAAGGCGATGGCGAAGTGTGCGGCACCGCCATCGAAAGCCGGATGGATGTGGAACTGACACTGGATCTGGTGAAGGGCATGGCCCTGCAAAGCCCGCGCTTCACCGTCACCGAACCCGTCACCCGGCACCTGGACGGCGCGGGCTATGAGGTAACGACAGGCATTGGGCCTGACCTGATGACCGGCGCCCGCGAGGCGGTGATGCGGATGGTCGATCTTCTGGCCGCCGAGCATGGCATGGCACCGGTCGATGCCTATATGCTTTGCTCGGTCTGCGGCGATCTCAGAATCAGCGAAGTGGTCGATATGCCGAACTGGGTGGTGAGCTTTTATTTCCCCCGGATCGTTTTTGCCTGATGGCATGACGAAGGCCGCATACGCAGCCTTCGTCAATGTCTTCGCGTATCAGCTATTGGTCAGCAGCTTGCCGCCCTGTTCCATGCTTTCACGGCTTCCCGCATATTCGAAGGGGAAGACCGAGAACGCCCGGTTGGACTGGTAGAGATCACCGATCACCTCGATCAGGCCGGACACGTCTTCCGGCTCCGGCAGGAACTCGGTCGGGTACATCCAGTGCATGATCCGCTTCAGGCAATAGCCAAGCCAGCCCGATCCATCCGGTAGAGAAGCAGGCATGCCACCGGCATTGGCCACGGCAAACTGGATGCAGCAGGCGGCGGCATTCAGGCTGCAATAGCGGTCCGTCAATGCATAGAAATTGGCGCTGTTGGAAAATCCACGACCGAGTCTCGCCTGAGCCTCGCGCCGGGCCTGATCCAGCTTGACGACCTCATCCATCACGCTCACTGCCAGCGCATATTCGCTCTCTGACACCAGCGGCTTCAACTCACGCAGTGCATCGGGAAGGCCCGCCAGACTGATATCATCGCCATTGCCGGAGAGGCCGAGCTTGCTCCAACGCGGCGGCCCAATCGGACGGCGGATATCGTAGATATCATCCAGCAATGCCCGGCGCGCTGCATCGAACGGCTGTTCACGAGCGGCCAGCGCCTTGCCAAGTGCCAGTTCCATCTGGCTGCCAACGACGCGCATATTCACATAGCTATTGCCATCGACAAAGCCGGTCATGCCGATATCGCGCAGCAATTTCTGGAAGACGCCGTGGCCGAAGCCATCGCGCATGTAGAAGCGCGCGCCGATCACGGTTGCCAGGCTTTGCAGCGATTGCTCCAGCCGCTTCGGCACCAGATATTTGGAAATCGAGGAATAGAGGAAAAGCTGGCGGGGCAGGCAATGCACCAGCCGGGTGGCGGAAGCGACCATGATTTCCGAAATCATCAGATCGGTATAGGCATCGGCGATCTGGCGACGGCTGACCGGCAATTCGATCACCTTCTGGTTGCCATAGAGGCTTCGATTGGCAGCAAAGCCATAGGCCAGCCGCAAGCCGGTATCGACGGCGCCGAGGCACATGGCGGCCACGCCAAGCCGCAGGGATTGCTGGCTTTTCAGCGACACTTCCAACCCCGCGCCTTCGCGGCCAAGCACCTGACCAACCGGCACCTTGGCATCTTCGTAGCGCACCCCGCCCAGCGGCAGGCCGCGCACGCCATAAAGACGCTCATTGGGCAGAACCCGGTAATTCTTGCGCTCAAGATGACTACGATCGACGATCAGCATGGTGTGAGAAACCGGCGAAATCGCCTCGTCGGTGCGGGCATGGACGATCATCGCACCAGCACGGTCGGCAAAACCAATCGGCCATTTTTCGCCATTGACGCGGTAGAACTCACCATCCTTGATCGCCGTTGTCTCGTTGGTCAGAAGGTCGCTGCCATGGCGGCCTTCGCTCAACCCCCAGGAAATCGAGCCACCAGAGGCGACGAAGCGGCCATATTCGCGGATCTGCTCTTCCGTGCCGCAGGTGACAATTGCCAGATAGCCGATGAAGGGCAGGATGGCGATGGTTGCCAGCGTCATATCACGGCGGGCAATGGCCCGGTACATTTGCAGGGATTCCGGATAGGAAAACATCATGCCGCCAGCGCCTTCCGGCACCAGCCACTGGCTGATGCTTTCGCCCACCAGCGCATCATAGGGACGAGCGGGAAACCGCTCTGCTTCATCATCGGCCATGATCTGCGCGAAGGAGGCCGGTGCTGCCGTATCCCACGGATCGCCCATGGCCAGATCCAGCTGCCGCAATGTCGCCAGGACCTCGGCAGACCCTTTTTTCTTCACCTCGGGAAATAGCATCTGAAACTCCTGATCAAAATGTCTTGCATGGCCCTGTCGAGACCACCTGAAAAAACTAGAAAAATATTCGACCACCGCTAAACCGCAGCGTGCCGCCTTCCATCGTCGTAAACCTCTTCAGCGGGCCCCATAGCGTCAGCGAGACTATGCCAGGCCGCCTGGTAGAACTGATCTTCTCCGCCGAAGGCATAGCGATCACCGGCCAACAGGCGTTGCAGCATGAAGGGCAGAAGCGCATCCCCGCCTTCAGCCAGTGCCGATAGCGCGCAGCAGGACACGGCATAGAGCCTTGCAAATTGCGCCCCGGCATTGACGGCTTCCGGTCGTTCACCCTGGCGCAGGGCCAGCAGTTCAGCCATGCCCTCTTCCAGGCTGGCAAAACGTGCTTCTGCCTCATGCAGCGCGTCCACCACCGCACGATCCTGCTCGGATGCCGCCTTGGCAAAGCGGTCAGCAAGCCCGGGCAACAGATCCGTCAATGGCTCGCCTGCCCTGTTCAGCATCGGCACTTTGGCAAGCACCATGGCCGGGCAAGGCGACGACGGTGACAGCTCCGCCTGCAATTGCGAAAACAGCGCATCGGCAAGACCCGGCTCCAGTTTGGAGCGGCGCTTCGTTAGACTGGGCAATTGATTGGCCAGCATGCCGAGATTAACCTGCGGATTGATATCCATATATTGCGCCACTTCACCGTCGCGTCGCAATTTCTGAAGGATCGCCGAGACCGGCTCCTCCGCCAGCACAGACCGGGCACCCAGGGCTGCCATCAGGCTGGTGAAAATCCGGCTGCTGAATTCCTGAGCGATCTGCTTGGCCACCGCCGCCGCCACCGGAAAATGCTGAGGACGGAAAGACGCGAAGCGGGCCGCAGCCTTTGCGACACTGTCCATGATCCGGTAATCGGCATAGGCACCCGCCAGTAGGAAATGCTGGTGCGGATGGCCACCATTCGCCTGTTTGGCTATCTCGCCATAGGTCAACCGCAAGGCGCTTTCGCAGGGGCCGAGCATGGCACCAATCGACAGAAGCTTGATGACGGATTCGGCGCGAAACACCAGTTCGATGCCTTCGCCCTCGCCGCCCACCCGGTTTGCAGCATTGACACAGGCCACGTCGATATCGACATCGGCGACATCAATGCCGCGCATGCCGGACAGCTCTGCGCGCGGATGCGGCAGGGTGGATTCCCATTGTGGCTGCCGGTCGATCAGAAACAGCGAGAAGGCCGCCGGTCCGCCTGCACCCGTCTTGGCCATAACCATCAAGGCCCGCGCCTTTTCGGCCTGACCAACCAGCCATTTGCGGCCATTGATCACATACCAGTCACCCTGACGTTCCGCCTTTGTCTGGTTGTTGATCAGATCGCTGCGAATGCCGGGTTCGTTGACGGCAAGGGCAATGCTGTTGCCCGCGAGCAGCCAGTCCGAAAAGATCTTGCGCTGCGCCTCGGTGCCAGCCAGATCGAGCACGGTGATGGCCCCGATGGAATACATCAGCCGGGGCATAAGCGATGGATTACGACCCGCCAGAAGGCGCGCCATTTCAAGCACCGCTTCCAGATCCACCAATTCCCCGCCCGTATTCCAATGGGCTGGAATAATCTGCCGGATAAAGCCGGACTCGACCAGTGCCGTTGCCTGAAGGTCGAGACTATCGCCGTCAAGATCAGCCTTCACGGCAGTGGCGAAGGAAAAGGGGTGGTCGTCTTCAAGCGGATCGCCCAACAGCGTCCGCAACCGGTTAAGATAGGAGGCAGATGTTGTCATAGCGGCGCAATCTCATAGGACATCGGATGGGGGAAGCGAACACCGGCCATGGCCAACCAATGCAACCGCGTCTCAAAGGCCGCGCCCTGCAACAGATGGGTGGCGACATCCACCACTCGGCGTCCCTCCGGCTGTTCCAGATAGGTGCCAGCCGTCCATTCGTTGAAGTCACCAATCGCCGGACCGCTCCAGATTTGGTAGTCGATCTGGCGGCCCTCTTCCCCGGCATTGGCCCAATGGGATGCCTTGCCGAGATAGGCGCGAAACACCAGCGCCATCTTGCGCTTCGGATCGGCCTCTGCCTCCGTGACCTGTTTGGGGTCGCGGCCGACAAAATAATCCGCCGTCATCCGCCAGACATCGGCAAGGCTCTGCTTGAACAGTTTCTGCTCCAGCTCTTGCACCACCGGTTCCGGCAGAGCATCCAGACTGTCATAGCGGCGATAGAGATCGTAGAGCATCTTGGCGCGGCTGGCGAACAGCGTGCCGCGCTTCAAGACCTGCAACTCCACCCCCAGCTCGAACATGTCGGCGGCGGGTGCCATCGTGGTATCGGCAAAGCCGCATTTGGCCAGAAGGGCGCGCACCGAAGGCGATGAGCCGGATTCCTGGCACGCCTGGTTGACCGAACCAGTCACCACATAGGCGGCACCCGTTGCAAAGGCAGCGGCGATTGCCTTGGGCGAGCCAAGCCCCCCGCCGACACCGATGCGGATCGGCTTGGCATAACCATTCTTCTCAGCCACTTTCTGCGCCTGCCGCAGCAGGATCGGCAGCAGCACGACCAGCGGCCTGCGGTCGGTATGCCCACCGGAATCGGCTTCAGCGGTAATGTCGTCGGCAATCGGCACCTGGGCCGCCAATGCGGCCTGTTCCTCGCTGATCACACCCTGGGCCAGCAGCTTTTTCAAGATGTTTTCCGGCGCTGGCTCCATAAAGACCGAGGCCACTTCCGAGCGAGAGACCTTGGCGATCAGCCGATGGCCGATATCGATGCTGCCATCCTCGCGGCGGCGAAGGCCAAGCGCCCGGTAGCGCACCAGTGCAGGCGTCAACCCCATGAAGGCGGAGGCTTCGACAATGGTGACACCATAGCGCAGCAGAATATCGATCAGGCCGTTTTCCATGGCCGGTTCACTGGGGCTATGGATAAGATTGACCGAAAACGGCGCACCCTGAAGCGCCGAGGTAATCTTGGCCAGCGCCTGATCGACCTGCTCCAGCCGGACCCCGCCCGCACCGTAGCTTGCCAGAAACCCCTGCTGCGCCAGCGCAATCACCAGGTCCGGCGAGGCGATGCCATTGGCCATCGCGCCTGCCATATAGGGGAAGCTGAGATCGTAGCGGGCCAGAAAATCCGGGTCCCCCAGCGCACTTGGCGCCAGGGCTGGGTAGCGGCAGACCACTTTGAAACCGGCTTCCAGCGGCTCCAGTTCCGAGGTCACCCCAAGCCGGGTGCCATCGCTGACCACCGCGCCGGGCTGATCCAATTTCTGCAATTGCCGACGGATTGACGGGGTATCCCAGACAATAGCAGGCGTTGCGGAGGCGTCTTCAAATCGTGCATTGATCGTCATGATATCCTCCTCGGATTAAGCCGGTTTGATGGAAATGCTCATCGACAGCGCTTCATAGATACGCAGCCGGTCATTGAACAAATCGGTATCGGCAATCACCACCAGACCTTCGCCTTCCCGGCGGATTTCCTTGATATGCACTTCGAGGCCCATGCGCTTGTCAGTGCGCAGCAATTGGCCGCGATAGCGCCAATTGACCGGCACGCCGACCGCAATGCCGAAGCGTGGATTGGCAATCCCCGCGTCCAAACCTGTTTGGATGGCAAAGAGCTGCATGGCTTGCAGGATGGCCTCCAATCCAAGCGAGCCGGGCATGACCGGATCGCGGTGGAAATGGTTGGTGAAATACCATTCGCCCGCATCAATCGTCCGCTCGCCCTTGACATAGCCGAGGCCGAACTTGCCGCCCTCGCGCACCAGGCTTGCCTGATGCAGCAGCCGGAACCGATGGCCGGGCGGCAGCCGCCAATGGGGCTTGTCCGCTGTACCGGCAAACAGATGCGCGGAGGCCGGGTTCAGAAGATCGAATTCCTCGGCTTTCGCGCTGTTTTCCTCCAGCCAGAACTTGCTGAGCTTGCCCTGGTCAAGGCCAAGCTGGTTTTCCAGCGCCCGCTTGGTGAAGTAGCCGAAGGAAGATTGGCCCTGATAGAAAGGCTGACCATCAACCTTCAGGTTGAAGTCGAAGTTTTGCAGGATCGAATCCGTCACCATCGCATTGCTGAGCAGTTTCTGGCTGTGGCGGATCGTCCTGCCGCGCACATCCGGGTCGGAAAGATAGACCGCCGTGCCATCCAGATTGCGGATCGAATATTCCTTATCGGGATATTTCAGGGTTGGCCCCAGCGCATAGCCATTGAGAATGGCTGCCTGAAGCGCCGATTCCAGCACCACGAAATTCGGGATATGCGGATGGCTGTTTTCCTGGAAATACCAGCTGTCGGCAGCCGCATCATATTCGGTATCCATCACGGCACCGGGGACCAACTGGCCGCGCGTGCCTGTGGTTTCCAGGCAGCGATCGACAAACTGGAAGCAACCATTCGGAATATGCGGGGCGCGCAATTCCTCGCCGTAAATGTTGAATTCCGGGCCGAGACCGATGCGCAATTCGCCCTTGGCCGCGTGGTGCATGCTCATTTCATTGAGCACGACCTTTTCACCGCTCTTGGTTTTGCGTCCGCTGAACCAGGTCGGATCGCCAAAGCGCGGCTCAACCGAGACGCCGGGCTTTTCCACCACCTGCAAGCCCAGATTGGACACACGCACCAGCGGCTTGCCATGCTCATCATAGATCAGCACATCGGCGATCACATAGGGACGCGGCAGCAGGGCGCTTTCCTGAATGAACAGCTTATAGTGGACCTTTTTCACGTCAGGGGTGATCTGGCCACGGACCGTGATCTGCATTTCCCGGTGAGTGACCGGCTCAAACACCCCATCGGCAAAGCATTGATGCATGCCATTGGCGATCAGATAGACCTTGAGCAGCTGGGTTGCGCCTTCGGCGATCAGCGACCCCGGCAGGACCGGATCATCAACAAAATGCGAGGTATAATACCAGCCATCGGCGTCAAAGCTCTTTTCGGCCTCCATGACATAGTGTTCGCCCTGCCAGGAGCCGATATCGGTGACACGGTCAATCATCAGCAGCATTTCGGGCGGCAGTCGAATGGAGCTGCCGCTTTCCGGATGCTGCGAACCGGGGCCGAAGACCTCGCCGATCCGGCCCTCGGACAGCGCCACCAGATCGGATTTTTCCAGCGTGTCGCGCACCCGTGGCAGAAGGGGTTTGACCAGAGTGAGCGGGGCTGCGGGCGGTTGCTTGATGACAACGCCGCCACCGGCATTCAGCTCATCCTCGGTGAAGAAACCGGCGCAACCGCTGTGCAATTGCAGCGCCAGTTCGCCATCGACATAGCCGTCATAGCGGAAGAAGAACAGCAAGCCATCGCCCTGCCAGACGAACCGGTCGATGGTGATGTCAAAGCGCAATGTACTGCCTGCCTGCGGCAGGCGGCCGTAAAAGCTCAACCGCCCATCCAGCAGCCGGTATTTGCGGACACCCTTGTTCTTGAAATCAATGCCCAGCAGCGCAACCAGCAGCAAATCCGACTGACCGGATTCCACGGCAATGCCTGGAGGCATCTGGCCGTCGATCAGATACCAGGCGTCGGCTGGAACATCATATTCTGTTGTCAGCGAGCAAGGCTTGTATTCCCCGAACGTGGCATCGACCTTGGTGACCCGCGACACGAAGAAATAGGGCGGCGCTGGCAGACGAACCCGAACCGGATAATCATCAATTGGCGCAAATTGCGCGCCCAAGGCATCGGCAACCTTGCCGCTGGCAAAGGTCAATAGATCCTGTTCATCCAGAAACCAGCCCTTTTCCTGCTTTTCACGGGCGCTGGCAGGCAGTACGGAGGCCACGGCAACAGGTGCTGGCGTCGGCGCAACGGGTGCAGGCGCAAGGGCGACAGGCTGAGGTGCCTCAATCTCCAATACGGCAGGCGCGGCATCAATGGTTGCCGGATGGGACAGGCTACGCTGAGCTGGCCGTACCCCATGTGCCCCATTTCCGTGTGCCCCATTTCCGGCATGCTCGCGCCAGATCTGCACGAGGTCGGACTGGGTTTGCAGGAACGTTTGATGGCCGAGGCGCTGGCGCTGCAAAAAGGCTTCGACAGCCTGGGCGATCCGCTGAGACTTATCCTGGCTGATGGTAATATTCTTGGCCATGAATGGTTGATCCGCTTCGACAGGTTTCGGGGAAAGAGATGGAAGACCGGGATTTGGTCTTGCTGGCTGATAGTCCGGCTGGACGTCGTCTTGGGTGTCGTCATCCAGCAATTCGTGGACAAAGCTGGTGCCTTCGAGGATGAAGGCTGCCGTCGGCCCCCAAGCAATAGACCTTGCCACAGCGCTGGGCGTGAATGGCAGCGCTGCAGCGGGTTTGGTTTCCATCGGCCTGATCGCATCGCCAGCAGTGGCACGCAAAGCCGCACCGCCCGGTTGCAGGCTGATGACGGTTTTGGAACGTTCAGCCTTTGCCCCAGGCACCAGGCTGGTAAGATCGACCCTGACACCGTGAGAAACCAACCGGGCAAGAGCCGCAAGCAGGCTGCGCCCATCATCGGCCCCACGCTGGTTAAGATTGATCGACAGATAATCCCGACCTGTGAGGCATGAATTCACCCAGCGACTGCATGTGGCCGAAGGTCCGCATTCGATGAATATCCGGTAGCCATCGTCATAGGCCTTATCGACCAGCCGCACGAAATCCACCTCAGAGCACATCACATCGGTAATGGTCCGCGACAGGCCTTCACGGCTGAAATCCGTCATCCGCCCATAGGTCGAGGTGGTATAAAGATGCAGATTGTCCGCTGGTGCTGTGGTCGGATGATCGTGCAGGGCGGAAATCTGATGCGCGACCCTTTGCAGCAGCGGCACATGCAGGACATGTGAGACCGGGCTGCGATAGGCGGAATAGCCTTCCAATTGCTTGACCAATGCCGTTACCGCTGCGGGCAGACCGGCAATCACCACTTCCTTGGGGCCATTCACATGGGTGATGAACACATCGGAACGAGGAGCAATCGCGTCGCGCACCGTCTCCACCGGAGCAAGCAGCACATAACTCGACCAGACCTGATTGTCGCGGACCTCAGGCCCAATATCGAATGTGTCGCGCACCGCCTGACGGGGACCGCCAATCGAGGTTTCGAACAGTGGCAGGTCGTTGCGCAAGCCATGCTGGTCTATCGGCCAGATGCCATTGGCAAACAACATGCTGACTTCGCCCATGGAATAGCCAAGCGCACCATGGGCCTGCACACCGAACTGGTCCCGCAGCAAGGCGGTATACATCAGGGCAAAACCGACACCGGTCTTCATCATTGCCGCAATGTCCTGCTGCATCCCGGCTTCGGTCTGCATCAGTCGCACAGTCGCGTCCTGCCCGGGCTTGTGGCGCGGATAGAGCTGGTCATGGCAGAGGGTTGCCGCCGGATCATCAACAAATTGCTCGAAAGCACGCAGGCTGTCGGGGTAACGGCGCAGCAATGTGCGTCCCAGATGCGGATAGCTGTTAAAACCACCGGGATACATGAAGGCGATCTTGCCCTCTGCGCCCTGTGGCCGGTCGGTAAAATAGCTGCCCGCAGGCGTCTGGAACTCCACCCCTTGGCCTTCACCCAGGAATTTCTGCGCCTGACGCGCTTCGGTCAGCAATTGCGCCGGATCTCGACCAGACAGGACCAACACCCGTGCACTGGGCCTTTCACGAAGATTGGCTAAGGCTTCGGTTTGCAATGCCTGCCATGGCGTTCCCTGTTCAAGTGCCGCGATGACCGTAGCAAGAACACCCACGAGGGCTCCCCGGTTCTCGGCTGCGACCGGCAGGAAGGGTGGGTAATCGGCTTCCGGCTGGCGCAGGGTTTCCACCACCGCTTCGCTGAGACGGAAGGCGGCGTAGCTGCCGAACGGTCCAGCGGCACCCACGCCCGCCACAAGCGGACGGCTCCGCTCCTGGCGCGTCCACGGCACGCTTTCGGCCAGAATCCCAAGCCCGGCCTGTTCGATGGCGACCGCCAAAGGCTGGTTCACCTCCGCATTCAGCCAGGCCGGTGGCGTGGCCGGAAGATAACGGCCCGAAAGGCATAGCGCCGCCCGGATCAAGGCCGCCATGGGCTGGGCAACCTTGCAATGACCGCTCAAGTGTTCAACGCCGCAGACGACCGCACCGGGAGCATGGGTGGCAACCGCCGCCAGTTCCGCCCCATCGCCGCCGACCTGTCCGGCCATGTCCATCAGATCAAGGCTGTGTCCATCGACAATGGTCGCCAGTGCAACCGCAATGGCACTGTCCTCACCTTTGCCCATATGACGGATGGAAATGTTATCAAGTACCGCATAGGGTGCAGCACTTGCGCCCAAACCGGCGGGAGCAAGCAATATCGCACCCGCGCCATCGCCTAAGGATTTGGCGGCTTGTGGGTTCGCACCCGCAGAGCCGGCCTGTTCCAGCGCATAGGCTTCCAGACCGGCATTGAGATCAACCGCGACAATCAGCGCTGCTTCCGCCTTGTCATCGGCAATCATCAACCCGGCCTGTTCAATGGCATAGGCAACGCCCAGCATTCCAGCCGAAAGCGTGAAAACCGGTCCAGTGAAATTCCATTGCGAGGCAATGCGGCTGGCGCAGATATTGCCGATATAACTGGTGATTTCCGTGGAGCGCAGCGGTCCCAGAACAGCGCGTTTGCAGGCCTCGATCAGGCCGTGACGCTCATCCTCGCTGAGCTGAAGACCCTGCCGCACCAGCGCCTGGTCTATCCAATCCGGCACCAGCGTGCGGCCTCGGCGCAGATGGGCGCTCAGATCCAGCTCCAGCACCACCAGTACCGCCACCGGGCGGGCGGAGCGCTTTTCGCCGATATGGCCATAGCCAGCATCGGACAGCGCCTCATTGGCCACCTTTAGCACCAGTCCCTGCTGGGCGTTGAAGGCTTCGGTTTCGGCAGGAGGGATACGATTGCGAAGGAAATCAATGTCATAGGCGTTGATGGCAGCCTGAGGTGGCGCATCGGCAGTAACCGTAGCGCCACGCCAGCGACGATTGGACGGTTCGGCCCAGACAGGCTCACCGCCAAAAGACGCCGCCTCGAAAGCCTGGAGGCTGGCGGCATTGCCGTAATGGGCGGCCATGCCCCGGATTTCCAGCGGCGGCGGTTGGAGGGTTTTTGCCGCGCCATTATCTCCTTGCGTCCGTTCCCCTGAGAACGTCCGGTCATCGGAGACGATCATATGCGCATTGGTGCCGCCAAAGCCGAAGGCGGAAATGGCCGCATGACGCTTGCCAGCCGGTGTCGGCCAGCTCTGGTTTTCGACCACCAGCCGCTGCTCCATGCCCGGCGCGTCCATGCTTTTTTGCAGTTTTCCAATGCCGGGCGTAGCCGGAATGGTACCTTCCTGCATGGCCAAGATAACCTTGGCCAGACTGCTCATGCCTGCCACAGTCAGAAGATGGCCGACATTGGCCTTGACCGAACCGATCAGCGGGAAATGCTGCTTATCCGCACCGAAAAAGCGTTGCAGCGATGTCAGTTCTGTGCGGTCGCCAAGCGGCGTGCCGGTGGCATGGCATTCGACGTAATCGATCTCTTCAGGCTGCACGCCGGTGCGGGCATAGGCGCGCTGATAGGCCAGCCGCTGGCCATCGGCATTGGGGACAAGCATATGCTGACCCGTGCCGTCATTGGAGAGGCCGACACTTTCGATGACAGCGAGGATGATGTCATTGTCGCGCAGCGCATCTTCCAGCCGCCGCAGCACGACGACGCTGGCACCCTGACCCGTGACGATACCATCCGACGTGCTGTCGAAGGGCTGGCTGACGCCATTATTCGGAAAGGCACCGAGATCGCCGAAGGAGACATGGATCAGCCAAGGGTCGGGCAGGCAGACGCCCCCCGCCAGCATGGCATCGGCCTGTCCGCTCCGCAGATAACTGGACGCAAGTTCGATGGCGTAAAGGGAGGAAGAACACGCAGCATCAAGGCTAAAGCTTGGGCCGCCGAGGCTCAAGCCTCGTGTTACGGCATAGATGCCATCGGCGCTGAGCACACCATGTTCGGCGGGTGGTGCCGTCAAAGACGTGTCCACCAACGTCCCGGACGAAAGCCCGAGACCGTCTTCCAGCCCTGCGGCTATTTCCCGCTCCCAGACCGGGACAACGGCATTGTTGGAGGCGAAGGTCGGGAAGGTATAATTACCAAGCACCATGCCAACCCGGCCAAGATCGACCCGCTCGCCAAGCCTGCTGGTCTGCAAGGCCTCTTCGGCAACCCGTCGGGCCAATTGCCAAGGCAGATCGAGGCCATCGCCGCCTTCATCTGCAAGGCCCTTGGTCACCTCGTCCAGATCGACGAAGCCGCCGCGGAGCCAGCGAACCTGATCAACATCCTCCTGACTATCCCTGAGATAGAAAGGGTCGATCCGGAAGTCCTTGACCCCGCCCGTCGAGCGGGAGTCGTTTTTTGCAAGGAGGTTGCGCCAATAACTATCCAGGTCGTTGGCACCTGGAAAGCAGAGCGACAGGGCGGTGATCGCGATGCGGCTCATTTAACAGCCTCGACGGATTTTGATCCCTGCGCGCCAGACTGCGCCTCGTCACGCTTGACCGTGGTGGCCACCAATTGCATCTGCAAGCGGCCATCAAGGTCATAGCCCGTCAGTTCCCAATCCAGTTCCTGGGCGCGGCTGGCCTTGAGGCGGGCGGCAATCAGCCAATCTGATCCAGGTTCAGGGCGGCTCGTCAGCGTCGCCGATCCAAGCCGCATCGGCAGGCTTGGGCTATCAGCTTCCAGCCGCGTTGCGGCCAGCGCTGCTTGCAGCACCGCATCGACAGAGACAGCATCCAGCAATGTGCTGTCAGCAAATCCGTTCAGTGCCGCACTATGGATGGCCGCGGGCTGGGCGATGCGGAACAGGTAGCTCGCGGTTTCCAGCTTCCTGTAGGTCTTGAGCATTTGCAGGCTCTCGCCATGGAACAGCGTGCCGTCCGTATAGAAGCCATTGGCAGGTGTCGAGGGTTCCAGCGAAGGCAGAGCTTTGCCCGGCTGTGGCGGCATGAAGGCGGCCTTGCGCAGCAGGATATTATCCGCCTTGTAGCGTGGGCGACCAGACCCATCGGCCAGCATCACATCCAGCCGGATGGTTTCTTCCGTCTCGGCGCGGAGTGCGCTGAGCGACAGTTCGAAATCACCGCGCCAATCCTTGTTGATGACAAGGCCGTTCAACACGTTGAACTGATCGAAGCCCGAGAATGTCCAGCCTGGAAGCAGGCTTTCCAATCCATCCGCAACGAGGCCAAGTACGAAGGCGGCTGGTACGACAGGACGTCCCTTGATCTGATGATCGGCCAACAGCAAGGACTTCGTCCAGTCGTGGCCGCTCAGCGCCAGCCGCCTCGGTGCCTGTGGCAATTCGGCAAAGGGGACGAAGCGGGCATTGATCGGCTTCAACCCACCCACCAGGACTGCGCCGGTTGCTGGCAGAGGCATGGCGGTTTCCCGGGCAAAGAACTGACCACCGATATCGCGTGGGATGATCGGAACGCCGCGTTTCATGAAGATATCGCGGATTTCCGGCGTCACCATGCCGCCAAGCCACGGGCCCCAATTGATCGCCCTGACATCGACACCCTTCACCGACTGGCTGGCGGCGAAGCGGTTGAGCATTTCATTGGCCATGGCGTAATCGGCCTGACCCGGATTGCCAAACAGACCGGCAACCGAGGAAAACAGCAGAACGCGGTGGAAGGGCTTGCCCGTCAGCGCCTTGATCAGACCGGCCAGACCGAAAATTTTCGGCGTGAAGACACGGTCCATTTCGCTGATTTTCTTCTGGGCAATCGCCGCATCGGCAAGCGCGCCAGCCCCATGCACAAGGCTGATTTTCGCGGCCTTCTGAATTTCGGGGTGATCGCCGAGGCTGGAAATCGCCGGAGAGGAAATATCGAGCGACAGATAGCTGGCATGGCTGCCGAGCTTTTCAAGCGCGGCCAGCAAGTGGCGGATTTCACGGCCCGCCAGAACCCCACGCACTGTCTGATCGATCAGCTTCGGTGTCACCGGCGCTTTCCCTTCGCGCAGTGCGGCAAGGGCTGCGCCCTTCAATTGCGCGTCGGTTTCGAGACCTGCAGCCCAGGCCGGTTCGGCTTCAAGCGCGGAGCGACCCAGCAGGAGGAAGCGGCGAGGAGCGGCAGAGGCTAAGGCCAACACGCAATCGGCTGTCACACCCCGGGCACCACCGGTGACGATGAACAATTCATCGGGATCGGCAACGGTCACGGCATCACTGGAGGAAATCGCCTCGATGGAAGGCTTCCAGCGCCCCTGCCCGTCAACACCGATTTCGGTAATGCTGTGGCGAGCATCGAACACTTCCTGCACCAGCAGATCGGCAGCGGTAGCATCTTCGATCTGCGGCGCAATATCGACGGCGCGGGCAAAGATATGGGGTGCTTCGGCGGCATAGGTCTTGACCAGGCCGGACAAGGCACCCGCCGCGACCGTTGCAAGGCTGCCGTCCCGGTAGCCAAGGGCTCCATCCATCCGCGACAGCGTCATGAACACCGTGCGACCCTGGGAAGCCCGCGCCGTGAGCGGCGTGATCGACAACTTGGCGAGCAGCAAGGCCCGTTTCAGCCAGAGAACCGATGCATCACTTTCAGCGCCGGGAAGCGCGTTGTCGATTGTCTTGGGGTGAACATAGATCACCCCATCCCATGGACCCTGAGCTTCGAATTGCTGTTTCAGCTCGGCTTCGTCCTTGCCAGCCGCCAATTGCGGACCAGACTTCGAGGAGACCTTACCTTCGAACCGCAGCCAGACAGCTTCGATACCCTTGCTTTTCAATCCCTTCTGAAGGGCAAGGATCAGGGCATCATCGGTACCGGTCAGTAGAAATTTTGCTCCCTTTTGAAAAGCCTGCTGCGTCACCAGATCGAGCGGAGCTGGCAAAAGGGTGACGACACCGCGCCCGATCAGATCGTCACCATCCTTAAAAGAAGCGAGAGCTGCCTCTTTCTGCTGGGGCTCCCCAGCGTTTGAAGCCTCCCCCTCGGCAAGGGTCAGAATTTGGGCCAAGGTGCGCAATTCACCCATACGATCAGGGGAAAGCTCCGCCATTTGCGGCAGGCGCTCCTTCAAGGCGCCGAGAATTTCCACGCGCTTGATCGAGTCGATGCCGAGATCAGCTTCGAGGTCCATATCGAGGTCGATGACATCGGTTGGGTAGCCGGTCTTTTCACTGACGACGGCGAGAAGTGCTTCGCGGACAGCGCCAGCGGGCAGTCCGGCAGTTTCAGGAACAAGTGCCTGTGTCGGAGCGAGCGCCGGGACGACGACAGATGCCGGGACAGGTGCAGCCGCCGGGGCAGCAGGCGCATCCGTGACCGCACCTTCGGTGGCCAATGCCAGAATTTGGGCCAGCGTGCGCAATTCACCCATACGATCAGGCGAAAGTTCGGCCATTTGCGGCAGACGCTCTTTGAGCGAGCCGAGGATTTCCACACGCTTGATCGAGTCGATGCCAAGATCGGCTTCGAGGTCCATGTCGAGGTCGATGACATCCGAGGGATAACCGGTCTTTTCGCTGACGACAGACAGCAGGGCTTCCCGCACAGCTCCGGCCGCAACAGCAGGAGAGGTCGCCGCCGATACGGGAGTAGCGATAGAGACGGCGGCGGGCTGTGCGACCGGAGCAGGAGCGGCGGAACCAGCCAGTTCCAGAATTTGGGCCAGCGTGCGCAACTCACCCATGCGATCAGGAGAAAGTTCGGCCATTTGCGGCAAACGCTCTTTCAGCGAGCCGAGGATTTCGACGCGCTTGATCGAGTCAATACCGAGATCGGCTTCGAGATCCATCTCGAGATCAATGACATCGGCGGGATAACCGGTTTTTTCACTGACAACCGCCAGCAAGGTTTCCCGGATGGCTCCGGCCGCGACAGCCGGGGCGGATGCCACTGGTGTCGGGGCGACGATGGACGCAGCGGCGTGCTGCGCGGCCGGAGTGGCAGAGGCTTGAAGCGCCGGGGACGCAGAGCCTGCCAGTTCGAGAATTTGGGCCAGTGTGCGCAGCTCACCCATACGATCAGGGGAAAGCTCCGCCATCTGCGGCAGGCGCTCTTTCAGCGAGCCGAGGATTTCCACACGCTTGATCGAGTCGATACCGAGATCGGCTTCGAGATCCATGTCGAGGTCGATGACTTCTGCGGGATAGCCGGTCTTTTCACTGACGACAGCCAGCAAGGTATCGCGGACAACTGCTGCTGGCGCAGCGGATGCGGCAGCAGGAGCCGCGGCCTGTGAAACCGGCGCAGCAACAGGCTTTGCGGGGACAGGAGCCGACGGGGCCACGGCAACCGGTTTGGCGACTGGGGCCTGAACCGGGGCGGCAACCGGCGCAAATGCCGGGGCTGCGACCGCAGGTTTGGCGGCGGCAACAGGTGCGGCATGGGCGACAGCGGTTTCGATCATCCGCTTGACCGGTTCATGCCTTGCAGGCTCATGCTCAACCGTCCTGACGCGAGCAACGGGCAGTTCGCCCTGACCAAGAAACAGGCTGGGCAGGCTGCGCATGAATTCCCGATGGGTGAGGTTGGTTTCCTCGTGGATCTCGCAGAGCATATCCACATGCGCGGCGCTCAACTCGCCTGCATTGTGCACCAGGGCTTGCAAGGCGCTTTGCTCGAACTTGAGATATTCGCGATGCAATTCGCCATTGGACCGCGCCAATTCAGCGACGATATCGCCGCCACCGAGAGCCACGGCTGGCTCAGACGAGGATTCATTCTTCAGGATGGACATGGGTTTCTCCGCAAATGACGATCTGGAGGCAGGCGCCGTCAGGGCAACGGCTTGTTTGGGTGCCAAAGGCTCGGACGGCTTTTGCACGGATGCCGCTTTAATTGAGAGCGCCGGGGATGGCGCAGGAACGCCGAACGCGACATTTGCAGCGACTGGCTTTGCTGGTTCCGAACGGACAGGAGCTGGGGCAGCAGCCAGCGGCTTTGCGGCGACAGGCTGTGGCGGCGTGGGAACCGGTTTAGGGGCAACCACAACCGGATTGGCCAGCGCCTTGGCAAAGGCCTCCTTGCGGGACGGTGAGACGTAATTCATGCCATTGAGATTGATCTCGCCCTTCTTGGCCGGAGCCTCGATAAGGCCTTCGGTCCCGACCGGGCTTTCAAGTGCAATACCGGCAACCGCCAGATCCACCACCGCTTCGATAAGACCGGCATCCGCCTTGTCGGGCTGACCATGGTCAAGCGCGATTGCCAGATGGGGCCGGTCGCCGAGAATATCGGCGGTCATTTTCGACAGCGTCGAGCGCGGGCCGAACTCGATGAACACGCGGATGCCATCGGCATACATCTGCTCAATGATCTTGACGAATTCGACCGGCTCGCGCAACTGCCCCTTGAGTTGAGCGGCAACATCCGCAGCCGATGCAGCATAGGGCTTGCCATTGCGATTGGCATAAACCGGGATCTGCGGCACGGCAAAACTGGTCTGGTCGATCCGCTCGGCAAATGCGGTGACAGCGCCTTCAACCTGCGGCGTGTGAAACGCCCCGGCAACATTCAACCGGACAAAGCCGATGGAGGCGGCCTTGAGGTCGGCTTCGAATTTCTCGATGGCCTCGACTGCACCGCCAACCACGGTCTGCTTCGGCGTATTCAAATTGCAGAAATGAACGCTGCCCTTGGTGGCGGCAATCAGGCTTTCCAATTGCTCCCGCCCGGCTTTGACAGCCGTCATCGTACCAGCACCATCGCCGGTCACGGCAGCCATGGCATCGCCACGCGCCTTGGCCAGGCTTGAAAAATCGGCATCGCTCAAGGCCCCGGAGGCCCAAAGCGCCGTCAATTCGCCGAAGCTATGGCCAGCCACCGCTTCCAGCTTGAGGCCAAGATTTTGCAGCCAGCGATAGTGACCTGCCGACAGTGCGCCAATTGCCGTTTGGGCATATTGCGTGCGGCGCAAGGCCTGTTCCTGTGCCTTGCGATCCGCATCGTCAAAGGCCGGGATCGGGAACATCACCTGGCTGAGGGGCTGGGCGCCGTCCTTGGCAAACAAGGTATCGGCCGCACCGACGAAATCGCCGAGCGCTGGAATGGCGACCGCAGCCATGCGGCCCATATTGGGATGCTGCGACCCCTGTCCGGCAAACAGGCCGGCCAGCTTGGCATTTGCAAATGCACTGGGGCGGAAAGTGATGCCCTTTGGATGACGCCATTCGGTTGTGGCATGGCGGCTGTCGAGCAATTGGATCGCTTCACTCAACAGAGCGCGGCGGCTGGTCTCGTCTGCGGCCACTAGGCCCAGGCGCGGATGGTTTTCAGGGATTGAAACGTCGAAAGGCCAGGCAGTTTCGCCTGTGGCGGTGAGAAGGTCTTCACAACGCTTGCGCAAAGCCGCAACCGTCGGGGCTGCAACGACGATGGGTCGCGGCAGGACGCTGCGCAGCTTCGGTGCCTTCGCGGTCTGTGGTGCTTCCTCCAAAACGAGATGGAAATTCGTACCACCAAAGCCGAAGGCGCTGACACCAACCCGGCGCTTGGCGGTCTTGGGATCGCGGAACCAGGGACGCGCCGTGGAATTCAGATAGAGTGCCGTCTCTTCCAGACCCAGCTTCGGGTCCGGCCTGTTAACATTGATGGTCGGGGGCAAGACGCCGTGCTGCAAAGCAAGCGCTGCCTTGATGGCGGAAGCGGCCCCCGCTGCTGCCTTTGTATGGCCGATCTGCGATTTGACCGAGCCGAGCGCGATGGGCGAAGAAGACCCATCATTGTCCCAGCTCTTCAGGAAGGTCTTGAGACCATCCACTTCGGTCGCATCACCCACCGCCGTGCCGGTGCCATGGGCCTCCCACAGGTCAACATCATGAGGAGAGATGCCCGCCTGCTGATAGGCGCGTTGCAACGCCTTGACTTGTCCGGCGGCGCGCGGTGCGTAAATGCTCTTGAACTTGCCATCGCTGGCCGAACCGAGACCCTTGATGACGGCATAGACCTGGTCGCCATCGCGTTCGGCGTCTTCCAGCCGCTTCAGCAGCATCATGCCGATGCCTTCGCCAATCAACGTGCCATCGGAATTCTCATCAAACGGCGAAATCACCCCCTTCTTGCTGAAGGCGGGCGTCTTGGAAAAGCACATATACATCAGGATTGTGTTTTCGGCGTCGCAGCCGCCGGTCAGCATCATGTCGGCGCGACCGCTGTGCAGCTCATCGACGGCCATGCGCATAGCCGCCAGCGAACTGGCGCAGGCCGCATCCACCGTGCAATTGATGCCACCAAGGTCGAAGCGGTTGGCGATACGCCCGGCGACGACATTGCCCAACATGCCGGGGAACGAGTTTTCCTCCCAAGGCGCGTAGGCAAGCTTCAACGTCTCGACGATATCGTCAACCTGGGCCTTGGGAAGGCCCCGGCTCTCCAGAACCTTCTGCCACAGCGGATATTGCAGGCGCGAGGTTAGCGGCGTCACCAGCGAATTGGCACCGGTAATACCGAGCACGACGCCAGTCTTTTCGCGGTTCAGCTTGGCATGTTCGTAGCCCGCATCCAGAAATGTCTGCTTGGCGACGCTGAGGCTAAGGATCTGTAGAATGTCAGTGACATCGAGCTGAGACGGCGGCAGACCGAACTCGACTGGATTGAAGGCCGTTTCAGGAATGAAGCCGCCCCGGCGCGCATAGGTCTTGTCAGGCGTTGAAGGATTTGGATCGTAGTAATCGGAGATTTTCCAATGGGTCTCCGGCACGTCCTTCAGGCAATCCTTACCTTTGACAATATTGTTCCAGTATTCATCGGCATTTTTTGCTTCCGGAAATAAAGCTCCCACGCCAACAATTGCGATAGGAGAAAAAACATCATATGCGCGCTGCGAGAACCCGTCCATTATTCGGCCCCTTCCAAAAGGTTTTCGTCAATATATTTCAAATCAAACGGTGCGATATATTTTCAATATGTGTTGAAATGTGATCCAGGGCCTGTTGCTCCAGCAACATTTCGTAATGGCCCAGCGGCAGGTTCGAGACGGTGAGATTGGGTGCCAACTGCCCCCACCCCATGTCTTCATGCAGGTGAAATATCTCGTATAATGGGTAATCCGACCGAACCAGATGCACGGGAAACCCGTAGGATTGCGGCTTGTGCGCAAGGATGACCGCGATATTACGGTTCATTCCCCGCGAAAACTCCCGGTAGACTTTGGAAAATCCGACAAAGCTGGTGGTTTCCGGCAGACCGCCATTGGCGATCAATTGAAGACGCATCAGCTCGATCAGATCGTCTTCCGACAGGCGATGGGCATCGCTGCCTGCCACTTCCCAGGCAACCCGCTTCAGCGCCCGCATATAGTCTGTGAACCAACGAACTCTGACCACCTGTGAACGGCTGAGGGTAATCAACCGCTCTGTCTGTGTCCCATCCATCACGCCATTGAACAGGCGTGGTGCGATGCTGTCGAGCAGGACGGCGCCGCAAGCGCCGTCCTTACGCCGGCTTGCCATTTCGCAAGCCAGCACGCCTCCAAAAGACCAGCCCAGCAGACAGAGCCGCTCAGTGTTCCAGACCTCACCCAAATCCGCGATTGCTTCATCGGCAATCTCCCCGAGAATGCCCTCGGGAAGATCGGTCTTACCCAGCGCCGACGTGTAGCGCTTGTTGAGAGAAAGCTCGACCAAGTGCCAGGAATAGCCTTTCATTCGCTCCGCAAGCTGTATGTAACTGCGGATGGGCATTCCGCCGGGATGAACGCAAACCACCGTCATCCCGGCATTCTCCCGGTGGGCAAGTTCACTTGCAGATTTCGGGATATCCATTCGCCATACCTCGCTAGATTGTGGCTTCTGGAATTCAGAGTTCGCCTTTTTCGAAGAGATCCTTGGCCTCGACGAGATAGTGGGCCAGCTTCTCAATGGTCGGGTGGTACCACATGGCCGTCGGCGGCAATTCGAAGCCGAGCCACTGTTCCATTTCCCCTGCGAGCACCAATGTCTCGGTGGAATCCAGGCCGAAATCGGTGAAGATCTTGTTCACATCGATTTCAGATGCCGGAACCGAAAGCTTGTAAGCGAATTTCTCGACCAGCCAGGTCTTGGCTTCTGCGTAGCTGAACTTGGTTTGAACGTCAGACATTATTCGTCACCCTTTGTTACGTTGAAATGCATTTTGAAAAATCGGTCACGTCACCGCGTGACCATGAAAAACAAGGCGCAGATCGCGAAAAGGTTGGCGAGGGTTCCCCAGAGATACCATCGCTTCGCCAAGGCGCGGAACGGCTTGGCAATCGCATCGAAATCCGACGCCTCGTTGAGAAGCCTTCGCTGGCGGATCTGATTGGGGATGAGCCCCAACATCCAGGACAGGCCCGACAAGAGAAAACAGCCCACTCCATATAGCAACCACGGCGTGTCGATGAAATTCATACCGTAGCTGCGAGCCATATACCCACCTGTCGCAGACAAGAGTACAGCTCCACCGAATGTAAATACATAATCAGTCAAAAAAACCAATTTTATCGCATATCTAAGTATATCAAGATTACTGCTTCGATCCGCAATCAGTTTCCATACAGCCGTTACAACAATATTACCGAGAAACATTGTTGCGGCAAAAACATGAATGAACAGGAGCACTTCCGACATGGCCCATCCTGCAATACCATTGCTAGACGCAAAATTAGCATCAAGCACCCGAAATGATTGCAACATCCGGCTACGTGCCGGCGTTCGACTGTCGCAACGTGGCTATTGTTTTGCCGCCCTTGACGGACAACCTTAACGGCACAATTCTCCACTCCCGAAAACAGGCTCAGGGCGATCAATACCGTTATGGCTTTATTGTAAAGGGCAGCAATATCTCATCATATCAATATCTTAAGATATGAAAATGACTTATCGCCCACCACTCGACGACACATGACTTCCAGGAAAGCACACCCAGTCAGGAATGCGCCTTACGCTAAAAATCTTGCCTCGATTAAAAAAGCGGAGGCCTATCGACTATACGCCTCGATAGGTTACGCCGTCTTCCCGATTGGAGCTGCGGCATGCCGCTTCACAAGGCGTGCCGCATGTGTACCGGAATAGACGCCGCTTTCGTGGAAACCGACGAAATCCGGCCCGAGATCCCTGACAGAGAAGTAAGAACCTGCAAAATAAATCGGACCATCGTCATTGATTGACGGCAGGCGCGCCTGCATTTTGCTGCTTTCAATGGTAATGACCGGATGCTCGTAATCGAAGGTCTTTATCACCTTGGCAGGATCAATGGGCAGCGGGCTATCCAACGAAACCAAATAGTCCTGCTCCGCCTTAAATCCTTGAATTGAATTCATATGATAGACGAGATAGGGCCGCCTTTTGCCATCCACCGTCATACAACCGTAATTCCAGCTCTTCCACCTGTGCTGCGGCACAGGCATCACGGATGCATCGGTATGGAGAACAGTGTTGCAACGATTGTACTGAAACGTCTCAAGAATTTCGCGTTGCTTCACGCTGGGATTGTCAAGCAATTTCAAAGCCTGATCGGCATGGGTAGCGACAATGGCATAGTCGAATTTTTCCCAGTTTCCGCCGGCCTGAACCTCAACACCGTCCGCAAGAGCACGCACGGATGTTACCGCCGCATTCAACCTTGGTGGACGCTTGAGACCGCCGATCAGGATATCGAGATAGCCCTTAGCGCCTCCCTTGACAGCAAGCCACTTCACGCCCTTCCCCCCAAGGCCATCCTTGCCATGATTGAGGAACATGCCAATGACCATGACCGCGGGAGAATTCAACGTAACCTCAACAGGAACAGACCAGTATGAGCAGGAAATCTGGATCATGTAGCCGTTGATAAAATCGTCAGTGTAACCATAGGTTCGGAGATATTCCTCCAATGGAATCTGACACTTGCCCTCCATGATATGGCGAGGCGCTTCCCTCAGCAGGCGATCCGCCTGCTCCCAGACCGAAATGAATTCCGGCCCATAATTCGCCCGAACATAAGCCTCGTCCTTTTCAAATTCCTCTGTGCCGTAATAGGTACCGGCATCGACATCGAAGAAGTTGAAACCACCGGAATGCTCGGTCAGCGGCACGTTCAGCTCAGCAAAAAACTTGGTAAGCTTAGGATAATTGGGCGGATTAAACACCATAAAGCCCGTATCCACACCGACATCGCCCAATGGATCGGAAACGACCACTGTGCTCGCATGCCCACCAGGCCGGTTGTCCTGCTCAAAAACATGGACGTCAAAGTCTTTATCAAGCGAATAAGCTGCACTCAGTCCGGAAATGCCGGAACCTATGATAGCGACAGATGCCACACTTACCTCCAATAGGAATTAAATAATTTGCTTATTTTAAATATTCGAATGGATCGAGCGATTCTTAAAATTCCGTAAGCCAGTTTATATTTTGCGTTACTAATTTTTTTGATTTGTTTTTTTCAAAAACTATCTTTGTTATTCAGTCAAAGGATAGCAATATTTAACCGACTGTCAACGAGCAATGCAATCAGAGGTAATTGTTTTTTCGCAGCTGCGGCCACACTTTTTTAGCAAGTACAAAACACACATACACATCAAAGGTTTCAGCCCCAAGGCATTACTCGCTTTTCCGATGTAGTCGCAGCAGCCCGCCTGGACATCTTACAAAAGATGCGATGAACAGTTCCGCGACGAACGCCCTCGCACAGCGCTCCACACTCACCAAAGCGGGATGCGCCCGGCACCTTGGAAGGGCAACCCACACCATTTGACTTTTTCAACCATGCGCATTTGGAGATTGAGCCCGCCCCCAACCGAGAGCCCCGACCATGGATCTCTTTTGATTCAGAAAACCTATGATGAGACCCGTGGCGCCGCGCAAATTCGCATGCCCGACACGATTTAGAGTCACATCAAAGACATATTATATCTTGCCATGTGTCATAGTACGAAGTGATTAATTGTCGCCTACTGCACCATCTTCGCACCACGATTTACATAGACAACGACTTCTAATAGCTTCGATAAAAGCGATAACATGCGACAGTCCACCAAGCAGAAAAGCCTCAAAATATCTCGACACCCCGTAAAATTCATATTATGTCATGATAAACAGCACTTGCATGAGGAGGAGCGTCATGTATTTAGGAACGCAGGTTGGCGCGCGAGACGACGACGATTATCGGGTGTTTGCGCAATTGGGGCTCAAGCATATCTGCGCCGATCCTCCGGGCGATCCACGCAACTGGACACTTACAGATATCGAGCGCCATCGCGACAAGGTCGAGAGCTTCGGACTGATCCTGGACATGCTGCAATTGCCCTTGCCCTCCAGTCCAATTGAAAGAGCATCCTATCCGGATATCCTGTTGGCCGGTCCAGACCGCGACCGCCAGATCGATGCGGTTTGCAAGATGATCGAGAACGTGGCCGCAGCAGGAATTCCGGCGGCAAAATACAATCTCAACCTGATCGGCATTCCCCGCACGCCGATGGAAAAGGGCCGAGGCGGCTCAATGAATGAAAGCTTCCGCTGGGACAAGGCCGATCAGACCGCAGCACCGGGACTGGCTGGCGTTCTTTCGGAGGATGAGAATTGGGAGCGGATCGATTATTTCCTGGAACGAGTCGTGCCGGTTGCCGAAAGCAACAAGGTGCGCCTGGCCTGCCATCCGCACGATCCCTACACGCCGCCTGGCTATAAGGGTGTAACACGGGTCCTTGGCACCGTGGAGGGGCTGAAGAAGTTCGTGCAGATGCGCGAAAGCCCTTATCACGGCCTGAATTTCTGCCAGGGATCAATCGGTGAAATGCTGGACAATCCGCGCCAGGAAATCGACGATATCATTCGCTGGTTCGGAACGCGCGGCAAGATCTTCAACGTCCATTTCCGCAATATCAGCGGTGGCAAACTCTCCTTCATGGAAACCTTTCCCGATGAAGGCGATATGGACATGGTGCGGTCGGTCAAGATCTATCACGAAGTCGGCTACCAATATATGCTGATGCCGGATCATGTTCCCACCATCAGTGGACGCGATCCAACCGGCGTCGCCTTCGCCTTCTGCTACGGCTATATCGCCGCCCTGCTTGAAAGCTTGAATTCGACAAGAACGTAAGACAATACGGACATTATCCGCTCAACACACCGCCAGCCGCCAGAACGGCGTCTGGCGTATCGACATCGACAAGGGCCGCCGGGCCAATATCGACATTGATCACCGGTAGCGCGCTGGCAGCGATAATCGCCTTGGCGCCCTTGTCGCCCGTCAACGACAACAATGCCGGACGAAGCGCTGCTGGTAGAATAACCGGATTGCCCGGCATCTCACCTGATACGGCACGGATGATGGCCCTGCCGTCCGCCCGCTCAAAGGCTGAAATCAGCGCATCCAGATGGGACGCCGTCAGTCCGGGCATATCGCCGAGCACAATCATCACACCATCCTTGCCAGCTACATCTGGAGCATTCAGTCCCGTAATCAACGAGGATGCCATGCCCCCGGCAAATCCGGCATTGAAGCTGATTGTAGCGGCGAGGCCTGAAAGACAGGCCTCCACTTCCTCCCGGCGATAGCCGGTGACAACAGTGACGGATGCCGACCGGCTCTCAAGGCTGGTCACAACCACGCGACGGATCAGCGGGACACCATTAAAGAGTGCCAGAAGCTTATGCGCGCGCCCACCCATCCGGCGCGCCTGCCCGGCGGCGAGAACGACAATGGCCGTGCTGACAGTTTTTAGTTCCGACATCGGCACACTCTTTACGCTTTGTCTCGACAACGACTGATGATTGGAAGCTCCGCTTGTTTGCAAGGGCTAATTTCACAAGGCACGATTTTCCAACGCTCGCTTGGACAGCGGACTACGGGATGGCAGAAAACAATCTATCCCTTTGCTCGAAAAGACACAAAACAGTCATCCAGCCATCATGGCGCTGTCACGGTCCAGCGGTAACGCTGCCCTAAAATATCAGGGGTTTTATATCTCGACCTGTTTCGGAGACCGATGATGAACAGACGCGACTTTCTGCTAGCTTCCTGTGCAAGCGCTGGCCTGGCCGCCATGCCGAATTTCACCTTTGCTGCGGGCAAGGAAATCAATGTCTATAGTGGCTCCGATGCCAATATCATCGACTTCTGGAACAACATCATCCGCCCGAGCTTCGAGAAGGCCAATAGCGACCTGATGATCAAGGTAATCGATGCCGGCGACAATAACGGTCTGCGGGCAATTGGCGATCGCGCCCTCGCCGCGCTAAAATCCAACAGCGATCCGCAGGCCGATCTGTTTGAGGCCTTCAATCCCCGCCTGCCAACCGGCGCCATCGATGCCGGTCTCTGGGTGAAATTTTCCGAGAAGAATGTCCCTAATTTTGGCCGTGTCAATCCGATGGCCATTGATCTGTCGCAGTCGCTGCCTTATCGCGGTTCGCAGGTTCTTCTGGCCTATGACAGCACCAAACTCGATCCGAAGGATGCGCCGAAGACCTGGGAGCAACTGATTGCCTGGATCAAGGCCAATCCCGGCCAGTTCATCTACAACCGCCCCGACAAGGGTGGTTCGGGTGGCAATTTCGTCCGCCGTGCCATCCATGAAGCGAATGGCCGCGATCCGAGCAAATTCACCGTTGGCAATTACACCGCGGAAGCGGCGGAAAAAGCCTTGCCGCCGAGCTGGAAGATCCTCAACGATCTCGCCCCATCGCTCTACGAAAAGGGCGCCTACACCTCTGGTAATTCGCAGTCGATTCAGCTGCTCGCCCAGGGCGTCGTCACCATGGTGCCTGTTTGGTCCGACCAGGCCCTCCAGTCGATTGCCCAGGGCGTATTGCCTGATACGACCCGGCTGGTGCAACTGACCGACCTGGCGCTTTGCGGCGATTTCGCCCGTGTGACGATTTTCTCCAACGGCGCCAACAAGGATGCCGCCCTGAAACTCGCCAATGTCCTACTGTCTGAAGAAATCCAGTCGGCAATCATCACAGAGCTCGGTGGCTTTCCGGGTGTGTCATGGGATTATATTTCCAAGGACCTGCGTGAGAAATATGCCGATGTCATTCCTGCATCGATCCCGACATTCCCCAACGGCGATTGGGAAATGGCAGTCAATGACGGCTGGTTCCGCAATGTCGCTCCAGGCCTGGCGCGGGGTTGATGACCAGCGCGATCAGTTCGCTGCCTCTCGATAAAGGGCAGAAGGCAAAGGCTGGACGCGGGCTGACTGGCCTGCTTCTGGTCGCCCTTCCTATCCTGCTCTTGGGCTGGCTGATCATTTATCCGATCATCTCGGCGGTGATCGGTACACTTGTCGTGGCCTCGCCCGAGGGCGGGTGGCACGTTTCCACGGCGTCCTACCGGTTCTTCTTCAGTGACACCTACAGTCTGCGCAATCTCGGCATCACCCTCTGGACCACCGCCATCTGTGGCGTGGTGCTGCTGCTGATCGGCGTGCCGATTGCGCTCTACTTGCGCTTTTCCTCCAGCAAGCTTGCCGCTTATGTGCAGGCGCTGGCGATCTTTCCGATGTTCGTGCCGTCAATCATCCTCTCCTATGCGCTGATCCGCACCATAGGCCCGAATGGCACAGTGGATATCCTGCTCCACGCCGTGGGCCTGCCGAAACTACCGACGCCCTATCTGACGCCCTGGGGGCCGGTGATCGGTCTGGTCTGGGACAATCTGCCACTGACCGTGCTGATGCTGACGGCGGGTCTCAGCGCCATTTCCAACAATGCGGTTGAGGCGGCACGCGATGCCGGGGCAAGGCCATTGCAGGTGTTTGTCCATATCATCCTGCCGCGCATGGCCAATTCCTTCCTGGTCGCCAGTTCCTTTGCCATTCTCGGAATATTTTCGGCCTTTACCCTGCCCTATCTGCTCGGCCCGGCCTCGCCAGAAATGATGGGGCCTTTCATGCAGCGAACCTTTGCCGATCTGAACGATCCGCTCAACGCCACAACGCAGGCCGTGATCAGCTTCGGCTTTTGCCTGTTTTTCGGCGCGTTCTATGTCTATTCGATTGCCAGAAATCAGGAGCGAACACGATGAGGCCCCTGCGATGAGAATACGCAGGATCGACTGGACGGGCCTTGCTTTTGCAGGCCTGCTCACCCTGTTTATCGCCCTGCCGCTGCTGGTGGTCGGCACCTGGGCCTTTACCGAGGTCTGGCGCTATCCATCGGTCATCCCGCAGCAGTTCGGCCTGCGCTTCTGGTTTCTGACGCTTGGCCGTGCCGATGTCTGGGAAGCGCTGTTCCTCAGCCTGCGCCTCACCGCCACGGTAACGCTGCTGTCGGCGGTGATCTGCCTTCCGGCTGCCTATGCCTTTGCCCGGATGAAATTTCCAGGCCGCAATCTGCTGTTCCTGTCTTTTCTTGCCTCGCATGCCTTCCCCAAATTCGGCCTGTTGGTAGCCATTGCGGCGATTTTCCTGAAGCTGCATCTGATCAGCACCTTCTGGGGCGTCGCCTTGATCCAACTGGTCGGCACGCTGATGCTGATGATCTGGATACCGGTTGCCGCCTTCCAGAATGTAGACCGGCGGATGGAAGAAGCGGCCCGTGATGCGGGCGCCCGGCCCTTGCGGGTTTTCTGGTCGATTACACTGCCGCAGGCAGCGCCGACCATCTTTGCCGCCTTGCTCCTGACCTTCGTCAGCACGTTTTACGAAACTGAGGGTGCCTGGTTGATTGGCGCACCGCAGGTCCGCACCATGCCTGTCTTGATGGTGTCCTTCATCAACAATCAGATGGTGGTGCAATATGGTGCGGTGCTCTCGGTCATGCTGTGGGTGCCCTCCTTCCTCGCACTGATCCTTGCTCGCAGAGCCATCGGCACAGGCGCATTCGCCAAGGGCTTTGGTGCTTGAACGAAACCTTCGCCTGCAACGGGATAGAAACGAACACCCATGGCCCAACTGACCCTTGATCGTGTTTCAAAGCAATTTTCCGACTCGACAGCCGTCGATGCGTTCTCGTTGCATGTGGAGGATGGCGAGCTGGTCTGCCTGCTTGGCCCTTCCGGATCGGGCAAGTCGACGCTGCTGCGAATGATCGGCGGATTTGAAGCGCCGACCAGCGGCTTGATCCGCATTGACGGTCAGGACGTGACCCGTCTGCCGCCGGAACGGCGACCGACCGGCATGGTCTTTCAAAGCCACGCGCTCTGGACCCATATGAATGTTTTCAAGAATATCGCGTTCGGCCTGAAACTGCGCGGCATGGCGAAGAGCGAAATCGCTGACCGGGTCGAGGCAGCGCTGGCCATGGTCGGGCTGAAGGATTACGGCCAGCGCCAGACCTATCAACTGTCGGGCGGCCAGCAGCAGAGAGTGGCACTTGCCCGCTCGCTGGTGCTGGAGCCGAAAATCCTGCTGCTGGATGAACCCTTTGCCAGCCTCGATCAGCATTTGCGCGAACGGCTGCGTGAGGAAGTGCGCGATATCCAGCAGCGGCTTGGCATTACCACCCTGTTCGTCACCCACGGTCAGGACGAAGCGTTAGCTCTGGCCGACCGTATCGTGGTGATGCGGGCTGGACGCGCCGAGCAGATCGCTCCGCCGGACCGGGTCTACCGCGAGCCGGAAACCGAATTTGTCGCAGGTTTCATCGGCCAGATGAATTTCATTCCCGGCATGATGCGCCGGGGCGCATTCACCCATATTGATCTTTCTCTGGCGGTCGATTCCGATAGCAATCCAGAGGATGGCGATGCGGTGCTGGCCGTTCGCCCGGAAGCCCTGCATTTGTCGCCCACCGACCGGGTGGACGCGGCCTTTGTCTGCCGGGCTATCGATTTCGGCAGCCATCTCATGGTCGATCTTCAACTCGGTGATGGCACGCGGGTAAAGGCCATGACCGATCCGGGAACCCGCTGGCAAAAAGGCGACCGCGCCGAATTGCAGGTCAGGGCTTTCCGGGTTTTTCGCCACAATAAGGTGATCTGTGTGTCCCAGACCGCCGAGCGATTAAGGAGTCTGGCCAATGTCTGACGGTTTGTTTATTGAGCGTGACGGTTTCAGAACCATGCTGAAATGGCATCGCGGTCATAAGCAGGCGGGTGATATTTCCTTCACGCCGGACCGGATCGCTGAGGGCATGGCGCTTGGTGCCAGCGTCGAAATCGATCTTGTCTG